>CAUYTX010000059.1:0-6614 GCA_963575665.1 Gammaproteobacteria bacterium
GCCTGAAAGTAATGCGCGTGGAGGGCGACAACCACCAAACGCTGGCGGTGAAGGCGCCGTTGGAATGTGGCGTCCTAAGAACCGCGAACCGATTTTACGTGCGTAGAGAGAGCGTCATGGATGACGGTCGACTGCACACTCGGATCGGACTCCAACACTCCACAAAGAGCTATGGATTTTTGCTCCTTTTTTCCATATTGACTGCACATGCTGAACCTTCTTTAGATTTAAGTATCCCCAGCATCGGGGAGTCTTCAGGACAGTACCTTTCCCCAGAAGAAGAGCGACGAGTTGGAGATACCTTCATGCGTAGCTTGCGTCGCTCACTGGTCTTTGTAGAAGATCCAATCATTACAGACTATCTTCAGACGATTGGGAACCAAATAGCCTCTAATAGTGATGCCCCGGGTCAATCTTTTGATTTTTTCGTTGTCAATGATCCAAGCATCAACGCTTTTGCCGGGCCTGGCGGGCACATTGCCGTCAATTCAGGTCTGATTCTCACCACAGAATCGGAAAGCGAATTGGCTGCAGTCATTGCCCATGAGGCAGCTCATGTCACTCAGCACCACATCGCCAGAAGTATAGAAATGGGCGAACGAATGACCTTGCCAACCATCGCAGCACTCTTGGCAGCTGTTGTCATCGCGAGCCGAAGTGGACAATCAGGCGAAGCAGGCCAAGCCGCTATCGCTACTGCGATTGCTGGCAGCACTCAAGTGCAAATTGATTTTTTACGAGGTAATGAACAAGAAGCCGATCGGGTAGGAACCCAAACTCTCCAGAGAGCAGGGTTTGATCCACGTGCCATGGCGGGTTTTTTTGAAAGAATGCAAAAAGGAACACGTTATAGCACAGGGGCTCCAGAGTTTTTAAGAGACCATCCGGTCACAGAATCGAGAATCGCCGATGCTTATAACCATGCTGAGCATTTTCCTTATCGCCAACGCCAAGACTCTTTAGGCTACTACATTGCACGCGCGCGACTGAAAGTGCAAACTATGAACAACCCTGCGGAGGGGGTACGAGAGTTATCACGTGCTCTCGAAACAGGACGTTACCGTAGTGTCATCGAAACTCGCTATGCCAGAGTTTTGGCGTTACTTAGAGTTCGCGAGTTGGAACTTGCACGTTCTGAGATTACGCGTCTTTTGACTGAAGACCCGGACCGTATTGCTTACTTGATTACACGTGCTGAGATTGAACAGGAGGCAGGTAATCAAACAGCTGCACTAAATTTGTACCGTCAAATACAGCGGTTATATCCCAATCATCCAGCGGTAACCGCATTTGAGGTGGAAGCTTTGCTACAAACTAATCATGCCCGGGAGGCTAGGGATTTGCTCAAAAGTTTCATGAGAAATCGACCCCCGAATCCAATGCTCTATAAATTACTGGCTCGTGCAGAAGAGGAATCCGGATCCGAACCTACTTCTCGGGAGGCGGTAGCTGAATATCTGTATCTCAGTGGAGAAACTCAAACGGCTATCCACGAGCTCCAAAAAGCCCAAGCTCTGCCCAACGTGGATTTTTACACTGGTTCAAGGATAGATGCCAGAATCAAGGAATTAGGAGAGGAGCTTGCAATGGAAAAAGAACGCGCGAAAAACGGAACAGCTCCTCCTCCTTAAACTTGGTCACAATTGGAGTCCGATCCGAGTGCGCAGCCGATCATCATCCATGATGCTCTCTCTACGCACGTAAACTCGGTTCGCGGTTCTCAGGACGCCATATTCCAACGGTGCCTTCACCGCCAGCGTTTGGTGGTTGTCACCCTCCACGCGCATTACTTTCAGACCTACCGCCCATAGCTGATGTTCAAGGTACATCAAAAACCTGATATTATCATGACAGGCTCCCTGAGAATTGCAAGCCACTTTTTCGGATCGGACAACTCTGAAATCTGCCGCCGAACGCCCGACCTCGCTATCGGAATCGGTAGATCTCTTAGATTTGATTCTTCTGTGACTGATGAGACCGGTCACCCGCTCCGCCATGGCTTGCGGGGTCACTTGGCTTCCTTGTCTCGTTCCAACGATCAGTATGCGCAGGAAATCCTGTTCTTCAGGACGCGCCAAGCACGTAGGAGAATTTAGGTAGATATGGTAAAGAATCATTGGGTGTCTATTTGTGTGTTATCCATTTTTTCAGTATCCATGGGAACCGCTCAAGCAAAGGGCTTGAGAGGATTGAATCAAGCTAATAAGAGAATGGCACGGGAATCACTCGAATGGGTAGTCAGCCGGGCAGCAGCGGCAGACCCAAACGCACTCGTCGAGTTGGCTGTGCGTTTTGAGCGTGGTATCGGTGTCCGAATGGATTTAGAACGATCCCATCAGGTCTACTGTCAGGCAGCACGTCTAGGCTCGGTTCGAGCAGAACTTTCCTTGGCTAGGATGTACTTAGAAGGAAGTGGCACCGTGCGAGATCAAGGACAAGCGGTGGCTTGGTTATCTCGGGCAGCAGAGGGTGGCGATCGGGTTGCTGCTTCTGTGCTTCAAAGTATGCCCTTGTCCAGATCTCCGGCGATTTGTTATTCCGGCCCGCCAGTGCGTGGGCTAGATCCTTTGCCGCAACCACCAGTCGTAGCGGTAACCGATGTGTCTCCCAAACAAGCACGGTCTGCTCGTGCTGGCATGAAGGCCACGATTCAGGCTTGGGTGTATACCTTAGCACCCAGTTACGGACTAGATCCGCAATTTGTCTTAACCATTGCAGCGATCGAATCTAATTTTAATCCAAGTGCTAAATCTCCTAAAAATGCCCAGGGCGTCATGCAGTTAATTCCGCAAACTGCTGAACGTTTTGGGGTAAACAACATTGAGGATCCACTTCAAAATTTGAAAGGCGGGATGTCTTATCTGCGCTGGCTCATGGCTTATTTTAAGGGAGATGTTCGTCTCGTAGCCGCTGCTTACAACGCAGGAGAAGGAGCAGTAGAGAAACATGGTGGTGTACCCCCTTATGCTGAAACCCAAGCCTATGTCGAAAAGGTCACTCGTCGGTACACTCGACCTGTACACCCTTATCGCCCTAGTGTGGCCTCTCCTTCTTCTTTAGTCACCGCAGTTGCTGTGGCTCGTCCAGCTCCTGTGGCCTCTGGCGGATAGAACACTTTCCAAACTAACCAAGCGACGAAGTAGACCGTGAAAAAAGAAAACACTACGTCGCTGGGAAAATGCCCTCCTTGCGCGATCCGCGCTAAGCCAATGCCAGTTCCTGCCAATACAGCAACTATTTGCCAAAATCGACGTCTGCCTAAGAATCCAAAGGAAACTAGGTAAAATCCAACTGCTGCATGACCACTCACGAAAGAGCAGTTGTGGCTACATTGGTTTGTTGGAATCCAAGCAGGCGAAAAGGTGGCCGTTCCAGCAAATTCTTGAACTTGAAAGGGTCTTGCTCGCCCCCAGTGGTTTTTGAACAAGGTATTAACTGCTAATCCTGGACCCAAGGCAAAAACTAAGAGTAGATATCCAGCATTCTTGCGCCATGACCTAAAAATTTTGATGCTGCCCCAAGAACCAAACCAAACCACCCCTAGTCCTAGTACCAGCCCAGTTGCCAACCAAGGAACACACAAATAAATTGTGTTCACCAATGCGCCATTAAACCAACCCAAAACGGGATCGTAAAACCAATGACTAATCCAGAGATCTAAAGAAGGAAACGCTAAAAACAGAAAAACACACGCTAAAAACCAATAGATCATATGACTACCAATCCCATTTTTGAATTTGAGAATAAAAATCCTGTACAATAAAAGCCTTAAATCCAGTTCAGAAATGGCAACGTGCTTCAAATTTATAACACTCTAACCAACCAAAAAGAACTTCTTCAGCCCATCCTACCAGGCCACGTTCGATTATATGTTTGTGGTATGACAGTGTACGATCATTGCCACCTTGGCCACGCTAGAGTACTCGTCGTCTTTGATCTGGTGGTGCGATACCTACGGGCACGTGGGTTCCAAGTTACTTATGTTCGCAATATAACCGACATCGATGACAAAATTTTGTGCCGGGCAGCAGAAAATGGAGAAGACATCGGAGATCTTACTCGTCGATTTATTCAGTGTATGCATGAAGACAGTAGGAGCTTAGGTGTATTGCCTCCTGATTTTGAACCTAAAGCCACAGAATCTATTCTTATCATTCAAAACATGGTTCAACGTCTTTTAGAAAAAGGGTATGCCTACCAAGCTTCTAACAAGGATGTTTATTACGATGTAAGTCAATTTGCTTCTTATGGAAAATTATCAGGTAGACGCCTGGAAGAGTTACGAGCCGGCGTGCGAGTAGAGGTTATCGAAGCCAAGGAAGATCCGCTGGATTTTGTGCTCTGGAAAAGTGCTAAACCGGGAGAACCTGCTTGGGATTCTCCTTGGGGCCCAGGTCGTCCTGGTTGGCACATTGAGTGCTCGGCGATGTCAACTGCTGCGTTAGGGAATCATTTTGACATTCACGGGGGCGGTGCTGACCTTCAGTTTCCACACCATGAAAATGAGATCGCCCAAAGCGAAGCTGCCACCGGTGAACCATTCGTTAATCTTTGGATGCACAATGGTTTTGTTTGCATTAACGAAGAGAAGATGTCTAAGTCTCTGGGAAATTTTTTTACCGTACGTGCCGTTCTGAAATATTGTCCTCCGGAGGCGGTTCGATTTTTTATCTTAGCTTCTCACTATCGAAGCCCGCTGCAATATAGTCAACAAAATCTTGATGCCGCCCGCGCAGCTTTAACTCGTTTGTACACTGCTTTGCAAGGTCTAAACGTCCAAGAAACCGAAAACGAAAGCCGTTTTTCAGCACAGTTTTTCGAAGCCATGGGAGACGATTTCAACACACCGAAGGCATTGGCTGCCTGTTTTGATCTTGCCCGTGAAATCAATCGTGTACGCACAAAAGATTTGGGACAGGCAACGCAGTTGGGTGCAGAACTTCGGAAACTGGGAGGGATTCTAGGCATCTTGCAAGCGGATCCTACCGTGTTTTTACATGGTACGTGTCTTTCTCCCGAAGACATCACAATTCCTGAGGTCGAAGAAGCATTAGCGGCTCGTCAAATCGCGCAAAAAAGTAAGAATTTTGCTGAATCCGATCGGATCCGGAACGAGCTTAAACAACGGGGTATCCTTTTAGAGGATCGGCCAGGGCACCCCACCACTTGGCGTCGAGAAAAAGCATGAACACTATTCAAGTAGGCATTCTTGGTCTTGGAACCGTTGGGGGAGGCACAGTCAATGTGCTCACCCGAAATGCCAATGAGATTGCTCGGCGTGCTGGTCGGCCCATCCGCATCACTCGCGCAGCAGTTCGGAGTCTTACTCAAAAAAGGATTTGCGACCTTTCTGGCATTTCGTTAACCACAAATCCAGAAGAAATCATACAAGATCCTGACATTCAAATTGTTGTTGAACTCATTGGTGGTGATACTGTAGCCAAAGAATTGGTGTTGTCTGCCATTCGGCACGGCAAACACGTCGTGACTGCCAACAAAGCCTTGATTGCTAGACATGGAGACGAAATTTTTTCGTTGGCTGAATCCCACGGGGTAATGGTTGCGTTTGAAGCTGCAGTGGCGGGCGGAATCCCAATTATTAAAGCCATTCGAGAAGGATTAGCAGGCAACCAAATTCAGTGGGTGGTAGGCATCATCAATGGTACCTCTAATTTTATCCTCACCGAAATGCGGGACAAGGGAAGGTCTTTTGCGGAAGTGCTTACAGAGGCACAATCTCTTGGATACGCCGAAGCTGATCCTGCTTTTGACGTAGAAGGCATTGATGCTGCCCACAAACTTACCATTTTGGCCGCCATTGCCTTCGGTATTCCACTGCAATACAAACGAGTCTACACAGAAGGAATTACTCAGGTTACTTCGCAAGACATTGCTTTTGCTGAACAACTAGGGTACCGAATCAAACACCTAGGCATCGCACGTCGCACGGATCAAGGTATTGAATTGCGCGTGCACCCCACGCTCATTCCCGCGAAGAGAATCATTGCCAACGTAGACGGGGTAATGAATGCTGTTTTGGTAAAAGGGGATGCAGTCGGTCATACATTGTTCTACGGTGCTGGAGCAGGCGCAGATCCAACAGGTTCGGCCGTGGTCGCAGACATCATCGACGTGGCGCGAGCGTTAACCGCAGATCCAGAAAACCGCGTCCCACACCTTGCCTTTCAACCAAGCGCACTTACGAAGTTACCCATTCTCCCAATGGGTCAAACCGAGACTGCCTACTACTTGCGTCTTCATGCAGAAGACCGTCCTGGTGTCCTTGCCGACATTACTAAAATTCTCGGAGACTCAGGGATTAGCATTGAAGCAATCCTTCAAAAAGAACGGATCATGGGGGAAACTCATGTTCCCGTTATTTTGTTGACTCAACGGGTGCAAGAGGCTTTCATGGTGGAGGCCATTGGAAAAATAGAGCAGTTACCTGCCGTTCGTAGACCCATTGCGCGGTTACGTCTTGAGTCTTTGGTCTAGGGTTTGGTAAGCCATAAAAACTGACCACCCCGCCCCTTCGCGGGGATTGCTAAACAAGCATAGGTAACCTGAGTTCGACGTAAGAAAAAAGGCTAACTCACTGTATTTATTTGATTTAT
>CAUYTX010000060.1:0-6607 GCA_963575665.1 Gammaproteobacteria bacterium
GTAGAGAGAGAATCAAGGATGATTCTCGACTGCGCACTCGGATCGGACTCCAATTTATGATGTTTTATCTATATTCCACTCCAAAAACCTGAATGAGAGGACACGAGGACACGATGAATTGGATAAAAAATAGCAAAATAGCTATTTTCTTAGCTTTGGTTCAATTGGAAAGTTTCGCCATAGCCGAAGATAAAATAACTGTGAAAGGAAAAATCACGGCTTATGATTTAGAGGAAAAGACATTGTCCGTGGAGGTTGAAAAGAAGGAGATATTGTTTGTTGTTCAAGATTCGAAAGCATTAGGAATGCTGGACGATCAACTGGTCGTCGGAGACGAAGTTCGAGTACGTTATCTTGTCCAGGATGGCAAAAACGTCATCAATAGCGGTCCTGATCTAAAGAGTACAAGACCAGGTTGCTAACATAGGCAATACTATTTTTGGAGAAATACATATGGTTTTTCCAATACAGCCAAGTTTGGCTAGGAAATTGGGGAAGGCAGTAGCCATTTCTACAGTAATGTTTGCGCCGTTTAGTACCGCTTTCTGTGCGGATCAGTCTGTTTTAGTGCGCAAGATAGAATCCCTCTCTGGGCAGTTAGAAGATCTTAAGAGGCAAATTAGAGACCTTCAACAACAGGAATCCGAAAAGGATGCTCGAGTCAATGCAGTAGAAAAGAAAACTCAAGATACCGCACAACAGGTGCGGCATGTTGAAAAGAAAGTAGAAGAAGGCTCAAAGCCTAACGCTATTGAATTGAGTGGGGATTACCGTTTCCGTTCCGATTCTTTACGTGGGACGAGTATACCTTTCTACAGTTTCCAGCAGATGTTGCCTTTCATGCTCGGACAACCTGGTGCGGCACCTCCTCAATTAATTCCGGGTCAGGGCTACCGAAATGCCTCGCTCCTTACCAACCGTTTGGGCTTGAATATCAAAGCTCGTGCCACGGAAGATGTAACCGTCAAGGCAAGGCTCTTGATGTACAAAACTTGGGGTCATGAGACCACAGGTCCAGTGACAGATGATGCCTTCTTCTTTGATCGGTTCTCTACCTTTGACGGCAACATGGGACATGTTCCAGAAGATAACTTATTGCGAGTAGACCAAGCCTATGCCACTTGGACTAACATTGGTGGATCAGCAGCGTGGTTTTCAGTAGGTCGCAGACCTTCAACGGGTGGGGTTCCTACTAACGTACGTCAAAACATCAAAAAGAAACCTTCTGATACTGGAGGGGTTCCCGGACTGCTGATTGATTATGCATTTGACGGTGCCACACTTGGTATTGCTCCAGACATTGCGGCATTGCCTGGTGCGTACGCAAAATTCTGTTATGGCAGAGGTTTTGACAGCGGTTTCACGTCCAATAATGCACTTAAAGATGTCAATTTTGCAGGTATCAACATTGTTCCTTACGTAACGGATAATTTCCGATTTGAATTGCAATGGGATCGTGCCTACAGCATCTTTGCTTATCCAGAATACAAACAAGCCCCCTATCCCGGTTTTGGTCCAAATACTAACCTTGGAGACATCGAACAATACATGATTGGCACCATGGGAAAGATCGAAAACTTAGGCCCCGGCAACATGGTCCTATTTGCTAGTGGTGGCATGAGTAAGACACACCCGAATACCCATGTTTTGCAGGTAGGTGGTGTGCCCGCGGCTGGATTAATGTATGACTATGGAACTGTCCCCGAGAATAAAACTGGTACAGCGTTTTACGTAGGAGGGCGATATGACCTTCAGTCTGGAACAAAATTTGGCCTAGAGTACAACCGTGGCTCGAAAAACTGGGTTTCCTTTGCACCAGCTTCGGACGACATGTGGACTTCAAAACAGGGTGTGCATGGCAATGTGTACGAAGCGTATGTCATCCACGAACTTCAGTCGAAACCCATCTCCAAATTCGGAAAAGCACAATTCCGACTCGGTTACCAACACTACACCTTCAAATACACGGGGAGCAACAACTGGCTTGGCGCACCCAAGAGCATAGAGGATCTAAACAACCCAATGAATGCTCAAATGTTGACTCCACTCAAGAAGGCGGACGACATCTATTTGACGTTTGACGTCTCGTTCTAGCGTACTAAAAACCCCGACTAAAATTGGGGGTTTCCTTGCTGCCTGCAGGACTAGCAAGATCAAGGTACAACACTCAATTTGTGAGTTTCTGGAAGAATTCCCTGTTTTCGGTAGTAAGAAAAACGATTTCGCCCAGCCTGTAATTCCTCTGGATTGGGTTCGATCAACTCTAAAATCTTTGTAAAAGAGGCAAAAAAGTGCGGTACTTCGCTTGCAAGATTGAGGAGTATTGGACCCGGAACAGAACCTAAATCTTTTGTCTCTGGCAAATACGCACGTACTTGGTTCCCAAAAAAGTTTTGTGCAACTGCCACAAAACCATGCTCATCACCAATCACAATCGGCGAAGTGGGGGAAGAAAAATCCGCGACTAAACAATGAGGCAAAAATTTGTTTCTAGGAAAAGTCCACAATAAATCATCAACGGCTTGCGCCACACTTTCAACAGGCGCATACACGTACGTTGGGTGATCTGCGGTGTACGCTTTCTCTATTAGCTTGCAGGCCAATCGTAATCGCCCTTGGGGGGTAACTTCCGGCAAGACGTAAAAAGATACTTGAATCATGTGCAGTTAAGGGGCGCGACGAGGAGCCAATCGCTCTGTCCACAATGCAGCGGCACCAGCCACCGCAGCAGGCATAGCCACTAGATTCAGCACCGGGATGATGGTAATCACTAGCACTGCTGCTCCAAAACTCAAAACCAACCAACGTTTCTCTGCTGCAATGGCGCGAGTCTCTTCAAAATCTAGCCCGTGGCTACTGACCGGGTAATCTAAGTACTTCAGTGCCAAAGACCATGAGGCAAACAGTGCCCAGAGCAGGGGTGCAATCAAATTAAGCAAGGGAACAAAAAACAGTCCCACCAGTAGAGCTGTCCGGATGATAAACCACATCGATTTTCGCCAACTGTCTTTGAGGGAACTCGGGATTCGAAGTAATGCGGTTCCAAATCCTGGGCCTCCACCAAGAGGCAAACCATTCAAATGTCGGGAGACTTTTTCAGACAACAATAAGTTGAAAGGTGCTGCGAGCAAATTGGCTATTAAGGTAAACAAATAGAACACCAGTACCACCGGGGTAATGGCAAAAAACGGCCACAACAACCATTCGATCCAGCTAAGCCAAAAGGGAAGGTAACCATGTGACCAACTGCCAAACATTCCGAACTGTCCCATGCCCCACCAAGTGGCTACTGACAATAAAAGGATACTGGCAACCATGGGCAGTACTACATAACTGCGCAGGTTCCCATGTGCCAACAAGGTTAACCCGCGAGAAAGATAAGTAGCACCTGCCAGCGGACTGCTACTAACAGGGGAAGCTGGCGTCTGGTAAGAAGGGGAAGCGGTTTGTCCCGGAGAATTCGACGATCCAAAAAATGGATCATCAAAAAGGCTAGAATAGTCAGGAGTGTTGGGATTCGGAGGAGGTTCTTCGGGTCCGTTGTTGCGATCCGAATCAGCCCAACGTGATGAAACCCCTAAATCCTCCGCATCTAAGGTCGAAAACCCCCCCATTTTCCTTCGCATGCCTTCTGTTCCAGAAGATTTATTAGAGGAACGTTTTGGGCGCGGACGACGCGGCGGTTCCCTAACTTCCTCTTCTTCGTATTCTTCTTCTTCCTGATGAGCCTTTGCTCTCGTGCGAGCGGTCTCCGTACTCATGTCCTCAATGGCTTCAGACATTAGCCCACGGAGCATCGCAGGATGTTCTTCTAATAGCTCCATGAGCGCAGTCTTCATCAATTCTTTCAAGTGATTATCATCGATGGTCGCGTGCATGGGTAGACGTCATGAGATTAGACTGACTAGAGTATAGCACTTTGGAGGGTCAAACGGCAGCGGTGAAATCACACCCAAAACACTAGAATGTTTGCACGCGGTAGGTCATCGAAAATGCTAGAATTAAAAATTGATTCTGGATGTGTTTCTTATTGGTGGCAAAATATAGCAAAGCCAACCTAGAATGATCACCCAAGTAGGCATCGTGCTTAATCAAGTCTAGATTTGGAGATGTTCTCACGAGCTGCTTCATAATCATCTTATGTCGGCTTTGCTGTATGTCATCATCTTCTTCCTATCATGTTCTTGATCTTTGTAACCATTCTGCCATAGCTTTGCTATAGAGGTTCCAGTTAATGAGCAAAAAATTTAAACTCCTCGCTTTAGGCCTACTATTCTTTACACTCGCTGGTTGTACTGATTATGATGCAGCAATTTCTAATCAGAAGAAATTTTATGATGCAGAAATTTCTAATCAGAAGAAATTTAACGAAAAGATTACTCGAAAAGATAATGCCTTGCTCCTTGAGTTGTTCGATACTGCGCAGGCAAGTGGTAACATTCACTTATTTGAAATTTTTTTAGAGAAACAGGATGTGAAAAATGGGAACCAAGAGGAGATAGCCCGTCGATTGGTTGCATTCCAAGAAATCTGGCGTTTGACCTCTAAATTAGACTTTTGGCCAGGCTATATCCATTTTGTCACTGATCATGCAGATGCTCCCCCTGAAATCATGCAGGCGGCTCTCAACAGAATTTTTGAGATTGCCTACGCGACTGCTGTAAAGGAAAACACGCTACTTTCTTACAAAACAGTGTTGAATCAGTTTCCCAATGCACCCGAAGAGTTACAAATGAAGATCGTGGGAAAGGCGTCCATTCTTATTAAAAAAGATTTTGATCGAATCGCACGAGAAGCAATGGAACGCTTTGAAATGAAAGAAAGCACACCAATCGATAGAGCCAACTTCGTTGCTACGGAGTTGTATGCACTTGGGATTCAAGCAGAAGACGAAAAGGATAGGGGTATGCTCATGATCATTTCTTCTGTTTTTGAAACTACTCCGACTATCCGAAATACAACGACCTACGCCAATTTTAAGGCTACTCGCAAGTTAGATCTAATCATGAAAGAAATTAAAGAATTAAGAGCGGATGTGAACAACCTTCGTGTTACTTTACTGACTGGAATAGGCAAAATCTTGTCGCAGCAGAACACACAGTTTCAGGAACTCCGAGATGCGATTGCTAAACAACAAGAATTAATAAACCAGATAGCCAATCAAAGCAATCTTCCGTTTAAATGGGATAAGAGTATCAGTTATTGGACAAACATTAAAAGGCTCGGTGAAGCAGCCATCCCGTACTTTACGAAAGGAGCCATCAACACCATCATTGGTGTGGCAGCTGCCAGTTTGTAACAACAAGAACCCCCGATTAAAGTCGGGGTTTGTGAAATGATTGAAGAGAATCAGATCATTTACGGAAACACTTATGATCTGATCCATGAACTAGAAGATGGTTCAGTGGATCTAATTGTCTGTGATGGTCCGTATGGCGTGACTCAGAACCAGTGGGATAAAATTTCTTCCATTCAAGAATTTAATCTTACTCTCATAAAATGGTTTTCAAAAAAATTAAAAAATGGTGGAACACTTTATTTATTTGGGAAACAAGATTGTATCGATTTTATTGATTACAGATCATACCTGAATCTAAAGACAAAAATCGTCTGGTATCAACCTAGTCGCCTTGCACAAGGACGTCTTAACTATACCAATAATTACGATATCATTTGTTATTTTGTTAAGGGAAGCAGGCCAAATTGTTTTAACTTGGATGATATTAGAGTATCTCAATTAGTTGAACTTGAACATCGCTTAAGGTGTGAAAAAGTCCCTTCTGTCAAAAGTGGACAATATGGGAGAACAAAATTTAATAATAAAGGAAAAAACCCTGGTGATGTTTGGGGAGACATCAAACAACTCACTTATAAATCGAAAGAGCTAGTCAGTCGTGATGCCCTAAATACCATTCAAAAACCAGAAAAACTCATAGAAAGATTAGTATTAGCTAGCTCAAACCATGGTGATCTTGTTTTAGACCCATTTTCAGGTGTTGGAACCTGCCCAGTAATCTGCAAACGGCACTCGCGCAGATTTATAGCTTTTGAATTAAACCAAGAATACGTAAATAGAGGGAATGAGCGTCTTAATGAACTAAATCATGGTCAGAACGTTTTGAGGTTTTCTAATGGCGCATAAAGTTTATCGGAAGATAATCGATTTAGTATTACAAGCAGCCAAAATTGCCAGAACTGTTGGGATTCAGAACATTCTCCAACCAGGTCTTGTCAAAGAAATGATTATTGCCGATCATCTTGGACATCAACTAATAACAACAAAGCGCGATGCTGACGCTTGTTCACTTGATGATCCATCTATCCTTTATGAATATCTTTCATGCAAAGAGGGAGGTAGCGAGCAATTTGATAGAATGTTTAAGGAACCATTGGAAAAACGGGAAGAATCTCTTAATCGTATCAGACGCAACCAAAAAGTTTTCTTTGCAGTTTTTTATGCCAATGATCAAACAAAGGTAAAGACAATTTATGAAATTGAACCAAACATTGTACTGCAAGAAACGGAACGCCAACTTAATGCGAGTCGCAATACAATTTCTCATGTAGGTTTTTCAGAAATCTGGGCACAACGAAACGGAAGCGTTGT
>CAUYTX010000061.1:0-6558 GCA_963575665.1 Gammaproteobacteria bacterium
CAGTTAGGCCTCTCTGTGAAGCAGGAACCCACCGAAGAGACTACACAAACCAGCGGTAGATCCGTAGGAATCCCCGTCCTTTAGGGCGGGGAGGATGTCAACACTTCTTTCCAAATTTGTTTTGAAAACTTGTGAAAAACAAAACAACAGATG
This sequence comes from Gammaproteobacteria bacterium, assembly GCA_963575665.1. Classification (GTDB taxonomy): domain Bacteria; phylum Pseudomonadota; class Gammaproteobacteria; order CAIRSR01; family CAIRSR01; genus CAUYTX01. The sequence goes on from CAUYTX010000061.1 coordinate 154, forward strand.
CACCTCTGTGGGCATTTTGGTTGACTGCTATCCTGACAGGCGTTTTGTTTTTACCGCTTGCGGTGTCGACTAATCTAGTATCAGAACCTAGGATTCTATACCTCCTGCTTCCCTCCGGATTGCTGCTCTTTATGAGCATCTTGCTTGCGGTCTCTAATCGGCGTCTACAATCTGCTCATTCCTCACTGGAAGATCAAATGCAAAAACGAGATTCCAATTTAGATCAAGAAATTTTTATTAGAAACCAAATTGAAGAAAAATTGGTTTGCGAAAAACAACTGTCTGACGATATTATCAACAGCCTAGCAGGGCTTTTTTACATTTTAGACACTCAAGGTCGTTTGACACGTTGGAATCAGAAATTTTCGGAAGTCAGTGGGTATTCGGATAAAGAGCTGTCCTTAATACTTGCAATAGACCTCTTTGAAGGAGAAGAAAAAAAGATAGTATCTGAACGAATTCAAGAAGCGTTTTCCACAGGAAATTCCTATGTTGAAGCCAATTTTACGAGCAAAAATGGAACCAAAATTCCACACTATTTTACAGGGCGCAGAACAAGAATTAATGGTCAATGGTATATCTCTGGTTTAGGTGTTGATATTAGTAAACGAAAGAGCGCAGAAGACGCTTTACGAAAAAGGGAGAGCCAACTAAATGAAGCAATGAAATTAGCAAAACTCGGATATTGGGAGTATGACGAGTTAGAAGACCAGTTTACCTTTAATGAGCAATACTACTTTTTGCACCAGACCACCGCAAAAGAAGTAGGTGGGTACAAAATTTCTTCTGCGGATTTTTTACGTCGTCACATTTATCCAGAAGATGCTCAAAAGGTAGCAAGACGAATCCAGGAGGCATTGCACTCCACTAGCCCAGATTTTTCCTCACGAATTGAAACCAGAATTTTATGTGGAGATGGGAAAATTCGTTGGATTGTTATGCAATTAAGAGTGGATCGTAGTTTTTCAAAAAATTCTGCAAAGTTAATTGGGGTTAGTCAAGATATCACCGAACGGCACAGAATAGAGCAAGAATTAACCAGTGCACGAGACGCAGCTCAAGTTTCCAATCGTGCAAAATCAGATTTTATTTCTAATATGAGCCACGAAGTTAGAACCCCACTGAATGGCATCATTGGATTGACACAACTTATTTTAGAGGAACCAATTTCTGCAAAGATTCGAAGTTACCTAGAAAAAATAATGATTTCTTCTTACTCTTTACTAGGTATATTGAACGACGTGTTAGATTATTCAAAAATAGAAAGTGGGTCATTGTATGTTGAAAATCGAGCTTTTGATTTGGGAGAAACGGTCGCAATTCTTTGGAATTTATTTGCCCAACGTGCACAAGAAAAAAACCTAATTTTAGAAATTAAAATTCTGGATAGTGTCCCACGTCGTTTAATTGGTGACGACGTACATCTAAGACGAGTATTGGTTAACCTCATTGGGAATGCCATCAAATTTACAGGTCAAGGTCACGTGACTGTTTTAGTGGACTGCAAGGAAGTTAGGCAGGATGATGCAAAGTTTGTTTTTCAGGTATCAGATACTGGAATTGGTATGAATAATGCCATGCTAAAAAGGCTATTTCAACCATTTACTCAAGCAGATTCTTCGAGTACACGCCATTTCGAAGGCACTGGACTAGGATTAGCAATTAGTCGGAATATTCTGCGTTTAATGGGCAGTGAATTTTTTGTAGACAGTAAACCAGGTCAAGGCAGCATCTTTAAGTTTGAAATCTATTTCCGCTTGGACATAAGTAATATGATTTCCCATTCAGAACCTCCTGCGCAGCCGACTCCATGTAGTTCGTGCGAAACTGATGCAACTCTAAAATCTTCCAGCCAAATTACTGAAAACATCAGAAAAGTGATTGCGGAAATAGAATCTTTGTTAGAAACCAACTATCTCATTCCCGATGAATTACTCTCCCAGTTAGAAGGTATCATGCCTATTGTGCAACAGGAAGAATATTGGAAATTCAAGAATTGTGTCGAAAACTTGAATTATGAACAAGCACGTATACTACTACAGCAACTTGTAAATCACTGATTTTTCCTAAATGAATTTATATCGCGTCCTTCTTTTACCCCCACTTCTATTTGCGAGCGGTTGGTTAGGCTTAAAATTGGCAGTACCTCCAGGATACGCTAGTCCATTTTGGCCGCCTGCTGGAATTGTGCTTGCTGTCTTATTTGCACGAAATAAATCAACACTTTTTCCAATTTGGCTTGGTTCCTTTTTAATCAATAGCTGGTTAGGAATTGGACAAAATCCCATTCTTTGGGTCTCCATCGTTGCTGCGTGTAGCATTGCCACTGGTAGTACTCTACAAGCTTGGGTAGCGGTCACTCTTTCTAATCGTTTGATTTCTTCCGGTGTTCCTGATTTAGAGGAGCCTAGCGATATCTTCAAATTTTTAATTTTGACTGGGCCGATCAGTTGCCTAATTGCCCCCACGGTAGGGGTAACTACCCTAATAGTGTTAGGTGCAATGCCTTCTCAGGCAGCATTGTCTTCTTGGGTGAATTGGTGGATTGGGGACAGTTTAGGGGTTGTCGTCCTCACTCCTTTGTTGTTTTGCTTTTTTACACCGTATTCCAAGAATTGGAAATCAAGGAGGATCACGGTTGCTTTACCATTATTTTTTGTGCTGGCAACCCTCTTGGCTGTTTTCGTCGCTTTTTTTCGAATAGAGGCGGCGAGATTACAGCTTGCCTTGAAGTACGAAGCAGAGTTAATAGGAAAAACGATTTCGACTCATTTAATAAATATGCTGGAAGCCTCGGAAAATTTGAATCTTTTGTGTCAAAACTCTGTTCCACGAAACGAATCTGAGTTTAGTCGAATTACAAAAGGTGTCTTGAGTCGTTATCCAGAAATTCAAGCTCTTGAGTGGGTTCCAAGAGTTTTAAAAACTGATCGAGAAGAAATAGAAAGTAAACTTAAGGCTGCAAACACTATTAAAGAACTTGATGATTTTGAAAATTGGATTCCCGCAAAGGATCGGCAAGAATATTTTCCTATTCAGTTTGTAGAACCTTTTTTGGGAAATGAAAACGTCACTGGTTTTGACCTCGCTTCCGAAAGTGTTCGTCGTCAAACTATCGAATTAGCAAGATCTTCTAAAAAATTGGCAGTCACTCCTCCTATTCATCTTGTTCAATCAACAGAAAAAAATAATTCTGGGGTTCTCTTGATTACACCTGTTTTCGAAAATGCTTCTACGCTTTTTGGTTTTACCATATTTGTATTAAGGCTGGATCGTTTAGTCCAACATTCACTCTTAGAAGTAGATCATAAAGCGTTTTTTGTTTCTTTACGTGATGTGTCAGAAAAGAAATCAAATTTTTACACAAACAAATTAGAGGTTCCTGAAAATCTATTCTTAAAACCTTGGGATCGACATCTTACTGTAGGAAATCGAAATTTAGAAATTGAAATTTTGGCGAATGGAAAATTTATAGAGAAACGAATGTCCCAACTGCCCTGGATCCTATTGGCAACGGGGTTATTGTATGCAAGCTTGTTGACTTCTTATTTATTAACACTGACTGGAAGATCCAGAAGTATTCAATCCTTAGTGGAAAGGCGTACCGATCAGCTTATTACGGCAGAAAGGGAATTACGAGAACAAAACGAACACTATCAGTTGTTAATGCAAACTGCTAGAGATGCCATTCATATTGTAGATTTAGATGGGAACTTACGAGAATGGAACGAAGCTTTTCAAGCACACCTTGGGTACACCCATGAGGAAACAAAAAAATTAAAAGTGTTCGATTGGGATACTCAGTGGGATAGAAAAGAATTGCTTGAAAAAATCCAATTACTTGTGAATGGGTCTACTACCTTTGAAACCTTCCACAAGAAAAAGAATGGTGAAATTTGTCCAGTTGAGATCAGTGCTAGTGGAGTCCGCATACAAGAAAAACTGTACTTGTATGCCTCTGCTCGAAACATTAGCGAGCGGAAACGTGCGCAAGAAAGTATGCAAAAAGCTAAAGAGCAAGCGGAGGCAACCAATCGAGCTAAAGATGAATTTCTTGCCAATATGAGTCACGAAATACGAACACCAATGAATGGAATCATCGGGCTTACCCAATTAGTTTTGGAAACTAATCTTACTTCAGTGCAGCGTAATTATTTAGAAAACGTTTGGTCTTCCTCAAAATCGCTTCTTAGTATCTTAAACGACATTTTGGATTACTCCAAAATAGAAGCAGGTCACCTTTATTTAGAGTCTGTACCCTTTGATTTAATTCGCGTAGTCCGAGATTCCATTTATCTTTTTTCTAGTAAAACTAGTGAAAAATTTATTAGAATTATACAAGAATTTCCTTCTCAACTTTTCATTGTTGGAGACCCTCTTCGTTTAGGTCAAGTACTCAATAATTTGATTGGAAATGCAGTTAAGTTTACGGCAAATGGGGAAATCCGAATTATTGTTGAAGTGATCAATGATACTCTAAAAATTTCTGTGCAAGACACTGGCATTGGAATGACTGAAGAGCAAAAAAACCGTCTTTTTCAACCTTTTACACAAGTGGATACTTCCACTACTCGAAAATATGGAGGTACAGGGCTAGGGCTTGCCATTTGCAAACATTTGGTTCACTTAATGAATGGGGAAGTTTTTGTCGATAGTGTCCAGAACACTGGAAGTACATTCTTTTTTGTAATTCCCTACCTTCCTACAGATGGCATACAAGATGAATCAAAAACACTTCGCGATACTCCCTTGTGGGTTGAAAAAACTCTTTCTCTTCGGGGTGCTACCGTCTTATTAGTAGAAGATAACCAGACTAATCAAATGGTAGCCATGGGTTTTTTAGAGAAAATTGGAATGCACGTAGAGGTCGCCGAAGACGGAGAGCAAGCGGTTCAATGTGCAGTAGAACGTAAATATGATATCATTTTGATGGATTTGCAAATGCCTAGAATGGGCGGATTAGAAGCCGCTACTCGGATTCGTACCTTGGGCGTAGACACTCCAATTCTTGCAATGACCGCCGCGGCAATGTCTCGAGACAAATTGGCGACTACAGAAGTAGGAATGAATGGACATGTTTCTAAACCAGTTGATTTTAACGAATTGATAGAAGCATTGCTTCACTGGATCCAACCAAAAGAGGAAACAGATTTCAGACCTATGCCAAAAGCATTGACAGATCCATCTTTTTTTACTTTGCCCGGATTAGATTTGAAAAGTGCTGTGTTGCGCTTAAGTGGCGATTGGAAAATCCTTCGGAAAATTTTACTTGGTTTCAAAAGAGATTTTTCAGATGCTATTGAACAGTGGGAGAAGTTTCATGCTGAAGGAGATTTACAATCGGCAATTCGTTTGGCTCATACCTTAAAGGGATTAGCAAAAACGATCGGCGCAGATGAGTTACATCGACACGCAGCGGAATTTGAACGAAACCTAAAAATAAATCCTGAAAGCTCTCGCACGGAATTAGATCACGAATTGCGTCAAGTACTAGAAACGATTGCTACTCTTCCTCCAGAAACTGCCCCTGCTTATTTGCTTCCTCCCACTCAGGATCGTTCAGAAATTATTTCTATGTTGCGATCTTTATCGGAGGCCATGGAAGAGTTTTTAGTAATTCCGAGTGAACAGACCGAAGAGATCCGTGCTTGTCTCATGGATCAGGTAAGGCCAAGCGAAATTAAAGACCTGATAGTACAAATAGAAAAGTTCGACTACGAAGAAGCGAAAAAGACTCTGGACAATATCCGAAAGCAACTAGAGGGTTGAAATTTGGCGGAGAGAGAGGGATTCGAACCCTCGATGGAGCTTTTAACCCCATACTCCCTTAGCAGGGGAGCGCCTTCGGCCTCTCGGCCATCTCTCCGGAGAAACGAAAGTATACTACAGATTGCTACTGGCGGGGGAAGTTTGTGGTGCCGGGTTCTGTCCTTCTTTCTCCCGTTGGATGCGCTCGTAAATCTCTTCTCGGTGAACAGTGACCTCTTTCGGCGCATTGACACCAATGCGTACCTGATTGCCCTTTACGCCCAGAACGGTAACCGTGACGTTGTCACCAATCATCAAGGTCTCTCCTACTCTCCTCGTCAAGATAAGCATCTCTTTTTCCTTGTCAAAAATTCTTCCGCACCAACAGCAGCTGTGACTATTCTACCCAGATGTCTTAAGAATTGCAAACAGCTTTCTCAGACTAAATAACTTTTACTCCTACGGGCACGAAGTTGAGTATTCCATTGAGGAAGTTTGTCGTTCTTGTTGTGTCCAGTATGCTGTGACACCATCTGGCGTTACGACAGAGCTACCAGAAACACCACTCCAAAAAATATGTTTGTTATCAAAGTGGACTTCTGCAACGGAGCGAGACAGGGATGTCGAGTGACCCCGCCGATTTAAGCCATGGTGGAG
>CAUYTX010000062.1:0-6537 GCA_963575665.1 Gammaproteobacteria bacterium
GTATTTGGATAATGTTGTTTAAGTATCTTTTGTTGGTATGGTAATATTTCACAGTTCCATAGTGTTGATATTTCAGCCCATTCAGCACCTAATTCAAAACCACCAATGCCACTAAAAAGTGAACCATGAGTAAGTTTGCCACCGCACAAAAAATTATTAAAAGTTGTTTCGTTTTCCATATTAAAATTTATCTATAATTAACCGCACTACTGGTAACACCACCTTTGCGCCAGTTTTTGTGAAAAACAAAAACCGAATCGCAAAGCTGTAACCGTTAGCTGCCATTTTAGGACGACAGATAACCCGTATCAATTAGTTTGTTTTTTAACTCATCATAATGGGGTTGCATATTTTCTTTACCTACAACCTCAATAAATTTTGACCGCCAATATTCTTTTTCAATTCCTCTTTGTTCGACAGTTTTTTGCAATTTGCCATTAGAGGTTTTCGGTTCATCATAATTAGAGGGTCTGTCGTTTGCTTTTACCCACGCTTGAATTATTGCTCTACATCTTGGAATAAGTTTATCCCTTTGCAAAAAATTATCTGAAAGAATAGCATCTACCAATCTTTCTGTTACTGTGTCTAAATTGTTTCCTTTTGTATTCATTTTAAAAATTTGTTTATTGTTAAAAACGGTGCATAACAAGGTATAGTGGCAATGTTTTCGTGCTTTCTATTCATGGTTCATCTGTCAACTTTTTTAATTAAAATTTTTGCCCTCGCTCCTCAGTTTTTTCAAAACCATTTGATTGCAAAATAATTAATAATAAGGTGAAATGTATTATCTGTTATTATCATAAGCCAGATTGATAATACAAATGGTCTATCTATCGCAAAACCAAAGTTTGAAATATCATAAACCATCTTAATTGGATATGAACCTTTTCCTTTATAAGATTTTTTATCAATTACTTCTTTTTTGGTTTGATTTTTTATTGCTATAAGATACGGAACAACACTCCACCTATCAATTATGAAATGAGTTACACCAATAACTACAACAGCTTTCCATGATGCAATAAATAAAAATATTAATGAATACGATAAACAATGTAGTAGGCAATGGTAACTACTTTTCTTTTTATTTAATGCTTGTTTGTCTGTTTGAAGAAAATAATCTCCAAATAAATGTAATAAAATTTGTTCCATATTTTTTAAAATTAAAGTTTGTATAAAGTATATCTTTCGGTTGTTGGTATCTCTCTACGTGCTTCAATTACATATTTAATAGCATCGTCAATAGCTGTTTCAAAATCTGTTTCTTCTGGCTTTTTAGTTCTGAAAACATTTTGAAAAACAACCTTAAATTTACCAGATTTCAAATGTTGTATAACAAATGAAGCTCCGCCTGTTTCTTGTGAGAGTTTTGATAAACATTCTATCTTTTTTAAAATACTTTCCATCGCTAAAAATATTTAATTATTACTTTTTATTTTCAAATTTTATTTTGTTGCACTAAGCATATTTGCAATGCGTTATCGTTCATACTAAGAACGTGCGTAACTTGCAAATTCCGCACCTCTATCACAAAAAGATTTTACCATTGAGCAAACCAAGCCGAAAGACATTCCAGAGTGTCCTTGCTCTTCAATAATTTCTTTAGCTGTTTGAAGTTCACAACCTGCATTTAATTCTTTTACAATATCCAAAGTCGCACCTAATTCCATGCCTTCGTATAAATCACCTAATCTTATTGGTACGCATTCTGTCCAAGTTTCGTAGTATTTTTCGGCAAGTATTGCTTTGCCTTTTTCAGTCCATTCATTAGTAAGTTCTGGAATAGCTTCTTTGTGCTTTCTTTTACGCTCATCATATTCTAAATGTTCTTTTTCCCGTTCAGCACCAAACTCGATTTTTCTATAATTCTTTTCCATTATTTTAAGTTTTAATAATTAAAAATAGTTTATCAAATTCTGTTCAATATCCTGCTCTGTCGCTCCCGTGTCTTTGATGATGAAATTCAAAACCGATTGATACACCTTCTCAAATTCCAAGTCATCCATTGCTGAAAATGTAATGCTTCTTCGAGTATTTCTTTTTTTGTCTTCATAATTTATTAAAGATTAAGTTTAATATTCCACGCTTCGCTTTAAAACCAATTCAAAAAACGGCTCAAATCCGCAGGGCATTATAACCAATACTACTTTTGTGCATTTAATTTAGTTTTGGTGTTTAAATTTTTAATATTTTTGCCCACGCACTTTTAAAAGATAAGTTGTACCAATTTTATGAACGGTAACATTTTTCGGTAGTCTTTTTTCTTTAATTTGAAGTAAAACAGCTTGGCGGGTTAAGCCAAGTTGTTTAGCATATTCTGTTACAGATAAGTCCATTAAATTTTATTATTATAAGAACTTCTGGTAACATTGAATGCTTTTTTTTCAACTCTATCAACGGAAATACTTGCACTTCCTTTGCGTACCTTGTTGTTGAATTTTTTCATTGCCTCTGCTCTGTCATCTGCAAAAATAAAAGCAAATTTTCTACCTGTGTTTGTTTTGTAACGAATTTCGTAAGTTGCCATTTTGTTTGTTTTTAAAAGTTAGTATTAAATTTATCTACTGCAAATATAAACATTAATTGTCAATTAGCAAGTATTTTAATAAAAAAGTTTTCCTTCCCTAAAAATTAATTTAAAATATTTAACTGCCCCTCGCTCGAAAACCCTACGCACCAACATAACATAGGCTATAAGCAATTCTTTCTATCGCACAGGCTACGCTCAACTGCTCATAGCCTCGTCCGTTAGCCACAAGTGCTATGTTAGTGTTCCAAATCAAACTTTAGTGCTGTTTGTCCATAATTTATTTGTCCGCGTTCTTTTGCTTTTTCAAAGCAATTAAAAACATGAAGTCCAAAATCTGGATGTACACAATTTCTTAAAACTTGTCCAGGGCAATGGTTTCCTTTATAATAAATATTCCCTTCGTAATTTATTCCAAGCCACTCTTTAAACCTTTCAGTATCTTTCGTAGTTCCAAGTTTGCTAAAGTTTTTAATATTTGGCATATCAAAATTATCTATTGGAAAATTACTCCATATTAAATGCCTTCCAAGTTCTTTAGTTGGTTTAATCAAAGGCTCATAATACGGTTTTACATTTTCTACAACCCAGCTTCCAATATAAAAGTGGCTAAGAAAAATTATTACTTGCCATAATTGCATATCAAAAAAATCTGCAACATCATGTCTGGTTGCTTTCATCATTTTACTATGTTTTTGACATGGAGGTGAAGCCCATATAAAATCATATTCATTTCTATGTATTTTCAAATACTCCATAGCATCGCCAATAATAACCGTATCATTCGGGTTGTTATCTTGGTAAACCTTTGCAATTTTAGGGTCATATTCTATTGCTGTAACTTCACAATTTTGCCACTTTAATCGGTTTCCACCAAATCCAGCAAATAAATTAAGAACTTTCTTTTTTTGCCCTCGCTCAAATAAATTATTAGTATCGTTCATTTAATCAAATTTTATCGTTAACGTTATTCATTTTATTATAAAGTATTACTTTTATTTTAAAATAATTTTATAAAATATTAATTTTACAAGGGCTAAACGCAAGCCCGCTATTGATTATGCTTTTTGCAAAGCAATTACCAACTACTTTTCTGGCAATGTTAATACTGCCGTTAATGTCTGCGTTTATTAATTTTCCAATACTGCTCTGAAACAATCCACGCCTTATTCTCTTACCAAGATAAACTTCATGTTTTTTTAAAGGTTCTAATGCCAAAGCGTCAATTTTTGAAGTGTAACTTTCTTCCGGGGTTATCACTTTAATTCCAACAAGAAAAGCCTTATAGATAATCTTGTCAATCAATTTAGAATGGGGAATATTAACAAACTTCTGATTATTCCGCTTGCCAATATTTATCTCTTGTTTCCATTCTTTATTATGACCAATAATAATAGTGCCTATCTTATTTTCAACACAATAATTTATAATGAATCGGCTTATCTTATGGAGCTTATCTTCGATGTAATTGTTTCGGTGAAAGGTTATTTTTTTAATCCTATTGGAAGTGCCTTTATCTCCAATATAAGACATCAGCTTTGTTTTTGTCTTGTTATAGAATTGATTGACGGATTTTATTGGCTTGCCATTAATAATAAAAGGTTTTTTCCCTATATTATTTGTAGCTGCAATCAAATTGTTAATCCGAAAGTCACAAAAAATCCTAATAATATTAAAGTGTACACAATTAATTACTTATATAATTATAATGATTAGTAGCAACTTCTAAAATATTATTAGTAGAATTCATATTAAAATATTTAATAAGAATTGATTTTGCAGTTATTTTCATTGCAGAACATCTTATTATTCGTTTTTCTTCAGTATCTGCTTTATTTAACCAATCATAAATAGCATTACTTAAATCTAAAACATGTTGTTCGGTTAATTTTTCTTGATTTGCATTCCTAGAAATATCTATAGCAGTATCCCTAGCAACTGATTTAAGAATAGATTTTATTTGTTCAGGAGTTTTTCCTTTATAAGAAGGTGATTTTGGTGAAGAAGTTTGTTTATCATATATGGGTTTAATAATAATTTTCGTCCATGGCTTTCCATCTTTTCCTATTTTTTCTTCTGATATATATTCATAATTAATTTCTTTTCCTATTATAAATGTTGTTTGATCTTGTTTTTTTGAACCATATTCACCTTTATCACCATTTTCAAATTCTATAGTATGATAATAGATTGTTCCATGTTGTCCAGTAAAATTATTTTTATAAGTAACGTTTTTTACTACTGATATTTTTTCCATAATTTTAGGTTTTAATTAATTATTTTAATTTCTACTTGATCTGTATCATCATTAACTTCTGTTGCTATGATAAATTTATTATATTGTTTAGCTAATTTAATTATTTTTTCTTTACTTATGCTATCAAATTCACTCCATGATCCGATTGTTAATAATTGAGCAGAACATATCTGACACATAAGATTAATAATAATAAGCCATGTTTCTGCTTCTGAAACAGTTGTTTCATCAAATATCATATTATTGTATGTAAAACTATCTTCTTCTATTTTTAATCCAGAAGGAAGTTTACCATTAGATAAAATAGATTGTTTTTCTTGTTTTAATTCGTTTATTTTCTTTTCCAAAGATATTAAACGACCTTTATATACCTCTAAATCTTTATTTGCCTTATTATATTGCATTATTTTATCCCGGATAGGGGAAAGTGTCATTTGAATACTTGATGCTGTTAAAATGGCTGTATTCAATTGGTCTAAATCTATATCTTCAGGTATTTTAATTTCTATAGTTTCTCCAGATAAGATATCTATTTCTTCATCTGAAAGACTATAAGAGTTAACAACTACTTCATTAATAGATATTTGTCTATTAATTTCAGTACGTTGATGATAAAGATTATTAGAAGATTCTTTATTTTTTTTATTTGTAAGTTGTTGATTTATAAAGTTTAACCGTTCTTTTTCTTTATTATCAAAGACAGATATAAAATATTTATCTATAATTTCCTTTCTTCCTTCTGCATATTTGCATTTTTCCCAAAAGTCTTTAGCGGTTAAAGGAAAGTAATTACCGAGTAATCCTATAATCTGTTTAGGATCACTAATTATTTTAACTTTTTCATTTATAATTTGCGCTACTGTAAATTTATTTTCTTCATTATTAAATTGCCACTTAACAATGATTGAGTTACCTGATATGTCTTTGCCAGTATATTCTACTAATCCATCTTTTTCTCCATGACTTACAGGATTTTTAATAAAACCTTTCTGAAGAAATATACTTTGAATAGCTTGACTTAAAGTTGTCTTACCTGACATATTAGGACCAATGATAATATTAGTATCTCCTAATTCAAATTCACTGTCTTTAATCTTTTGAAGATTAAGTATTTTTATTGTTCTTTTCATGACGTTATTCATTTTATTATAAAGTATTACTTTTATTTTAAAATAATTTTATATTAATCCTTCATTAGCAAATGAGAAACTCTCTTCATGTGTTACAATGATACTATCTATTAGTTCAATATCCATAATCTTTGCAGATTGCTTAATACGATCTGTCATTACCTTATCAGCTTCTGATGGTCTATGATTACCTGATGGATGATTATGTATTATAACAAGTCCACAAGCATAACAATCAAGTGCTGATTTAAGTATCTTAGTAATACTTACAACGGTACCTGCGATAGAACCCATTGATATATGATGCCATCCTACAACATTATTGGCTTTGTTAAGATAGATCGTATAGAAATGTTCTTCGGTGAGTTCTTCGAAATTGATAAATTTTTTAAGATAGTCTATTGCGTCAATGTAACTTTTAATTTTTGTATTGGATCTATTTCTTTTCTTGTATATCGTCTTTACTTCTTCTAAGAGATAAATGTTTTCCGTCACGTTATTCATTTTATTATAAAGTATTACTTTTATTTTAAAATAATTTTATAAAATATTAATTTTACTCATAATATTTTAAATTTAGCTTTACGTAAATGACAAAGAGAAATAAGATCATCTATATTATC
>CAUYTX010000063.1:0-6409 GCA_963575665.1 Gammaproteobacteria bacterium
TCCGATCCGAAAAAGCGGTTTGCAATTCTTCAGGGATCCAACTATAATAACCGCAGGTTTCTAGTGTACCTTGAACATCGGCTACGGGCGGTAGGCCCGGAAGTGATACTCGTGTGTACGGGCGACAACCACCAAGCGTCGGCGGTGAAGTTGCTTCATGGATGACGATCGACTGCGCACTCGAATCGGACTCCAAAGCCTAGGCTTTTGACCAAAATCAAAAACCTTCGATTTCAGTCGAGGATGGTTTACAAAATGATTGCAAAAGTCATGATCAGGATTAGGAGTAAATAACGGGGTTGTTCTAACAGTGCTTCAACAGTTTGAAAAACTGCACCTATTTCTTGATGGGCTCGCGCTGTCCAGCTATTGTCTCCCAAGATTAAACGAGTTTCGAAAGATTGCAGTAGATCTGCGATCCAAGAAAGAACATTCCCTCCTAGGCCATAAGCTCGAATCACTAAATCTTCTGTGGAATTGGATTCGGATGGCATCCCAATCATTTTTGACAGTACCCGATCGTCTAAGCTTTGTAAATCTTCTCCGATGCTCACAAAGGGTTTGGCAAATAGACTTAATACCAATGAATCTAGCCAAAAACGCTGAAGTGCCGCTGTCCAGAACACGAGTGGGAAAAATGCTGTAATAGATCTGGGTTCTTTTCGATTTTCATGATATTGCAAATAGGAAGGCGCGGTAAGAAATTGCCAAGCGCGTGCCATCGCGTGAAGGCCAAGGTGCCAAGTCGCCAAAGAAAACCAACCCATGCCGCATTCTAAAAAAAGAAGTCCTACTTGTGTCGTGGTAGAAAACATGAGCGCGGATTTTACATCGGTTTGCACCAATCCAGAAACTGCACCATATAAAATGGTTAAAAATCCAGCCCCTAACAACCAATACAAAGTATCTGGAACTTGCAAAAACACGGGTTCTAGCCGAATCACCAACCAAACCCCGGCATGTACCATCACCGAACCGTAAAAAATGGCAGAAGAAGGAGTCGGGCCTTCTAAGGCACGCGCAATCCAAGGTGAAAATGGAAATTGCGCTGATTTTGCAAGTGCGGCAATGACAAAACCAAACAACATCAATCGCGCAGTGACTTTGTCAAAACTGGTTCCTTCAGCCCAAGAGGCTAAACTATCCCAGCTCGTATCCCCGATGGTTAAAAGTGCAATAATAAGACCTAAAAGAAATCCTGCTTCCCCGATTCGATTGGCCACAAAAGCAAATAAGGCATTTTCCGTGGCAGAAGGTCGAGTGTAGGCATATCCAATGAGTAAATATGAGCTTACCCCACACAATTCCCAACCAATAAAAACTATAAATCCACTACCTCCCAAGACAATGAGATACATACCAGACAAAAACAACCCAAGAGCTAAAAAGAATCTATAAAAATTTTCTTCTCTATGCAAATAGGAGACTGAGAAAGAAGTCGTTACCCAACCTAAAAAGGCAACTCCCGTGGCCATAGCAAGACTGGCAGGACACAATGAAAAAACGATTGGGAATTTCAAATCATCGCTGGAAAACCAAACTCCTAACGAAACTTGTCCAGGAGTACCTAAAACTAAGGCGAGCAAATCTGCTAGTAGCAAGTAAAAAAGTACTATAATGGATACAAGAACACTTGCCCGGCCAATTTCAGATTCTTTTGATTTCTTAAAAAAACTCTGAAATACGATGCCAGCGGAAACAAAAGTGGGTAATATCACCACTGTGGAAATTAACAGGCTCCAGAAGGTATTTTGTATAACAGTTTCACTCATGGTTCAAGATTTTTTTCAGTGGATTACTTGCGAAAGCCAATTACTCTGGACCAATCAAACGCAGATCCAGGATCTGTTTTTCTCCCGGGTGCAATGTCATTGTGTCCCACAAAGTGATTGACAATTTTGGGATAAGCACGAACCAAAATAGGTATTGATTTGGCAAGAGCTGCATATTGTGCATCAGTATACGGGATATCATCACTGCCTTCTAACTCGATTCCAATGGAATAATCATTGCAACGTTCTCGACCGTTCCATTGCGAAACACCCGCATGCCAAGCCCTTTTGTGAAATGGTACATATTGCACGAGTTCTCCATCTCGACGGATCAAAAGATGTGTAGAAACACGAAGTCCTTTTATAGTTTCGAAATAGGGATGAGCCTCGGAAGGAAGAGCATTGGTAAATAGCAAATCTATCCAAGTGCCACCAAATTCGCCGGGTGGGAGGCTAATATTGTGAATCACCACCAAATCGATTTCTGCACCAGCAGGCCGATCGTCTTGGTTAGGAGATTCCACTCGGCGGGCACCTACTAGCCAACCGTCTAAAGCCATTCCCGTGCACATTTGTTCTGCCATTAGCCAAGGGAAGATACTAACACCACTTCCCTGCAGTGTGATCGCTTCTAGCAAAAAACCCAAAACACAAGACAAACTAAAGAAGCACTCGTTCGATGCCCCCTTCTGCTTGGACGCGCTCCACAAAACGTTTTTGCCACCCTTGACCTAACAACCGATTGCATAATTCAACGATGATGTAATCCGTTTGCACACCTGTCTCCTCTCGATACCTCGAAAGACCTTGTTGGCAAGAAGGACAAGAGGTCAAAAGTTTTACTTTTCCTTTTTCAAAAGAATCTCGCCCATGAATTATCTCTTCTTGTTTTCTGGTACGCACTTGCGTCGCAATGGCAGGATAAGCTGCTGCAAAACTGCCAGACTCTCCGCAGCAACGTTCTGAAAGCACCACAGGTTGACCCATCAAAGCACTGGGTACCGTTACCCCGCGGTGCACCTTCATTGGCGTGTGGCAAGGATCATGATAGAGGTAGTTTGTTTTGTGAGTCTCGTCTGGTGAGAGTCGCACTCCCTTTTCCATTAGATACTCATGGATATCTAAAACACGCCCTTCCGGGAAAATTTTTTCTAATCCGTATTCTAAAAACTGGTCTAGGCAGGTGCCACAAGAACCTATCACGGTACGAATGTCTAAATAATTTAGGGTATTGGCCACGCGATGCAAAAGTACTCGATTGCCCATGGTAATGGAGCGACCTTTTGCAGCCTCTCCCGAGGAGGTTTGCGGGTAGCCGCAACATAGATAACTTGGAGGCAAAACCGTCTGCACCCCTAAATCGTAGAGCATTGCTAATACTGCCAATCCTACTTGCCCAAAGAGACGATCCGAACCGCATCCCGGAAAATAGAAAACAGCCTCAGAATCTACTGAGGTCTTAGCAGGATTCCGAAGAATAGGCACATATCTCTCATCTTCTAACCCCAACAAAGCACGTGGCGTTCGCCAAGGTACGTTAGAAGGCAACGGTTGGCGCAAAAAGTGGATGACCTGCTGCGGAATCGGTGTGTGACCGGTAGTAGCTCGTGGTGGAGATCGAGTATCCAAGAATCTTCGCACGAGGGCATGTCCCAACCGTTGGAATCGGTAGCCCACATCAATCAAGCCAACCCGAAAGGCTTTCACTGTCTTGGGGCCAGTGGCATTTAGAAAAGCTAAAGAAAGCCACGAACCATGATTAAAGTTTCGACGCCCACGCTCTTTGAGCAAAGCTCGCATGTGAATCGTAACTTTTCCAAAATCGATTTTGACTGGGCAAGGGTGGTGACAGCGGTGGCAAACAGTGCAATGGTCTGCTAGATCATTAAGTTCTGCAAAATGGCGCAATGAAGTACCACGGCGGGTTTGCTCTTCATACAAAACTGCTTCGAAGGCCAATCCAGTGGCTAAAATCTTGTTACGAGGTGAATACAATAAATTGGCGCGTGGGACATGGGTAGTACACACCGGTTTACATTTGCCGCACCGCAGACAATCTTTAATTTCAGCGTTGAGCGCGCCTAGTGCCGTAGCTTCTAAAATTAACGCTTCCTGTTGCACCAAACAAAGGCTTGGGGTGTAAGCATTGGCTAGACCGGATCCGGGCAAAAGTTTTCCGCGGTTAAAATGTCCCTTCGGATCGACCTTGTTTTTGTAGGCTGCAAATTCCTCAATTCTTGAAGCATCCATAAAACGCATTTTGGTGAGGCCGATCCCGTGTTCACCAGAGATTACTCCTCCCAAACTGCGCGCCAAGTGCATGACCCGGCTTACGATCCGCTCCGCTTCGTGAAGCATGGCGTAATCACTGGAGTTCACTGGAATGTTGGTGTGAACATTCCCATCGCCCGCGTGCATGTGCAATGCAACAAAAAGCCTCCCAGATCGAGTTTCACGGTGCACCGCTTCTATTCGCCGACGAATTTCCTCAAATCCTTCCCCACCGAAGAGTTCGGCAAGCGGGCGTTTGATCTCGGATCGATAGGAAATCCGAACGGCATGCCTCTGGAGCAGAGAAAAGAGGGTATCGTCCGGCTGAGCTCCTTTTGGAATCTGCAGAGCAGAAATATTGGCTGCGAAAGCATCCAAATTTTCTAGCCAAGTAGTCCAACTGGCTTGCACCTCTGAAATAATCTCTTTGGCTCGTATCCGTTTTTCTTCTAGCAGGGCATGACATGCCCCTACTTCTTCTCCGCGAATCGGCAAAGGGCCTCCCAACATCGTCAACAAAGCGCGCAGGATATCGAGTTTGTTTCGAAGGGAGTATTCAATGTTGATGCGTTCTATCCCGAGACTGTAGTCTCCAAGTTTTTCCAAAGGAATGACGATATCTTCATTCACCTTAAAAGCATTGGTATGTGCTGCAATGGCTGCAGTACGAGACCTTTCTACCCAGAACCGGGCCCGATCTTTTGGGGAAACGGCGATGAATCCTTCTGCGCCACGAGCGGCGGCCAAACGAGTGACTTCTGAAGCTGCGCGAGCCACTGCTTCTTCATCATCCCCAGCGATATCGCCCAATAAGACCATTTTTGGCAAAGCAGGCCTCGCCGCTTTGGTAGAGTAGCGAATGGCACGCAAATACCGTTCGTCTAAATGTTCTAACCCGGCAAGGACTACCCCTGGCAGACCACTGAGCCTGCCTTTAATTTCAACAATGGCGGGCGTTGCCCTCCTCAAGTCGGGATCAAAGAACTCTAGGCAAACCGTTCGAGTGTAGTTTGGCATCCGGTGGAGAATAAACACCGCTGATGTGATGATTCCATCACAACCTTCTTTTTGCACTCCTGGTAAGCCACACAAAGCCTTATTGGTCACGTCTTTGCCAAGGCCAGGACGGCGCAATTCAACAGAAGGGATACGCAAAAGCGAAGGTTCTTCGACAAGAGTATGACCATCCTCGGAAAACCGGCTTACCCGAAAGACTGCTTCTGGCACTTCGTGAATCTTGCCTAGATTGTGGTCAAGCCTCTCGACTTCAAGCCACTCTGCAGAGGGGGACACCATTTTCCAAGAAGCCAAATTGTCGAGGGTAGTACCCCACAAAACCGCTTTTTTTCCTCCTGCGTTCATGGCAATGTTTCCGCCAATGCACGAAGCACTTTGCGATGTAGGGTCAATGGCAAACACCTGGCCTGCGGCTTCGGCTCGATCCGCCACCCGCCGAGTAACCGTTCCCGCGCCACAACGAACCGTGGCAATAGATTCTTTGACTCCTGGCAAGACTTTCCATTCAACAGCACTTACAGAATCCAGTTTTTCGGTGTTGATAACGGCACTATCTGGGTACAGCGGGATAGCACCTCCTGTGTACCCAGTGCCTCCCCCACGAGGAATGATCGTTAGACCCAGTTCTATGCACGCAGCCACGAGGGCCCGTACTTCTTCTTCAGTATCTGGAAAGAGCACTACAAAGGGATACTCGACGCGCCAATCCGTCGCATCGGTTACGTGAGAAACCCGAGCAAAACCATCAAACCGGATGTTATCCTGGCGCGTGTCGAGGACAAAACGTCGAAAAGCCTGTTCCCGCTTGCCAGCCTGTGTTGTGAACCAAGATTCAAAAGTATGGACTGCCTTTCGAGCCCGATCGGCAAGCTCAACGGCTAGTTCATTTCCTCCCGCTCGTGCCAAAATCTGATCTAAACGATGATGTAACGCGTGTGAAAGGGAAGCCCAGCGACGCGGATTTTCTAAAAGGTCTTCTTGAATGTAAGGATTGCGGGTAATGACCCACATGTCTCCTAAGACTTCAAAAAACATCCGGGCAGAACGCCCTGTTACCCTCTGAGATCGGAGGCGTTCAAGCAATGCCCAGCCTTCCTCCCCTAAAAAACGAACAACAATCTCACGATCCGAGAAGGAAGTATAGTTGTAAGGAATTTCACGAATTCGAGGAACAGAGACAGGATCGAGCATGGGTGGCATTCTAACAAGTTCTTGAGAATTTTTGAGTATAACACTTTAGCACTTACTTGAAAGTAGATCGTCACTCACCTTGAGTATGATATAGCTAAATCAGTTAGGAGTTACGCAGTTGAAAATATAAGTCTTTGATTCTTATGAACTTTTTACTT
>CAUYTX010000064.1:0-6389 GCA_963575665.1 Gammaproteobacteria bacterium
TACAACAAAAATTTATCCATCAAATTTTGACTTCACTACATTTCACAGGACTACCAAAATAATCTCTAAACATTTTCAGATCTAATGTCGAAAATTCTTAGTTTTTTAGAATGGTTTGGACGCCGAATGACACCTGCTGGAAAAGCAGTCATGTATGTTATGTCTTTCGGTGGTGCATTAGGGATTGATACTCGAAGTTCTTTATCATATGTTTTGTTTTCATTGGCCTTTAGTATTTGGGTCACGAGTTTTTTGGTTCGCGGGAAATTTCAAATTTCATTTTCCGTAAAACGTTACCTACCTAAATTTGTAACAGTAGATAAGCCAATTTTTTATCGTGTGGTCATCCAAAACACTTCTGGACAATTATTAGAAGGCTTAAAAATCTCTGAACGTCTCAAACAAACGTATCCTACTAAAATAGAAATGGCATTGTATCGATCCAAAAAATTATGGAATCGACTTAACGAAGGAAACCAGTGGCATCGACAATTACGCCGACTTCGCGCGATTGAAGTAGGATCAGTTGCTATTCCGAAGCTCTTGCCAGGACAATCTACAGAGGTTCTCCTGACACTACAACCAACGTATCGAGGCATTGGAGTTTTTAATTGTTTTGAGATTTCTCGCGAAGAACCTTTTGGACTTTGGAAAGCAATATGCGACTTACCTGCACCAGATTCGATCACTGTTTTGCCTCGTGTTTATCCAGTGCATTGGCCAAACTTTCCAGGGAAGCGTCATCACCAACAGGGAGGCGTCCTACATGCTTCGCGGGTGGGAGATTCCGAAGAGTTTCGTGCCCTTCGAGATTACCGGCCAGGGGATCCACTTCGCGCCATTCACTGGAAAAGTTGGGCACGCACTGGTCAACCCATCGTCAAGGAATACCAAGAGGAATATTTTGCAAGATATGCTTTGGTATTTGACACTGTTTTTACTTCGGAAGACTATTTTGAAGCCAGTGTTTCAGCAGCAGCTTCTTTTGTGGTTACGCAACCAGGTGCGGATACTTTATTAGACCTTTTGTTTGTCACGAGCCAATCTACAACCTCTTCGGAAAGATTCGATACCCATTGTGTAACTGCGGGTCGTGGCCTTGGAAACACAGAAGATCTAATGCGCGTATTGGCCACCGTAAAACCTAGTGGACCAGAAAGTTTTGGCGCACTCGCTAGAACCGTGTTGGAACATGCAGCAGGTATCGGAGGAATTATCTTAGTATTGCAAACTTGGGATACTCCTAGATTGGAACTTATAAAAAAATTAAAAACAAAAGGTATCGCAGTGCGAGTCTACGCACCTCAAAACATAGACTTTCCAGATTTTGTGCCAGAAGGTCGTAGAATAGAAGTCTCAAAACTTAAAGAAATTTTGTCTACTCCGTAATGCCTCCTTTTCTGATTGGATTGTCCCTAGCCTGGTGGGGAGTCTGCATTGATACCCCCTGGCTTGGCGTTGTGTTAGGTACTGCACTTGAAGTACTGCGCATCGCCAAATTGCGGCTCGCTTTTGAGAACTCAGATTACAATGCCACTTCTGATCTTGCCGGACTGCTTTCCCTCGGTGTTTTAATTTATTTTATGGTCATTGATTTTAGAACGGGAATGCTGCGAAGCATGTCGTGGTTACCCGTTTCGGTATTACCTTTGGCACTGGTTCAGATCGCCTCTGCAGAAGGGCATCTAAAAATGCGCCACTTCTTCTATTCTCTGCGGAAAAGCACG
The DNA here is from genome assembly GCA_963575665.1 of Gammaproteobacteria bacterium. Lineage (GTDB taxonomy): Bacteria > Pseudomonadota > Gammaproteobacteria > CAIRSR01 > CAIRSR01 > CAUYTX01. The sequence continues at coordinate 1,728 of CAUYTX010000064.1, forward strand.
CAGCCATTGGCAGATAAACCCATTGACTTCGTCTATCCTTATTTCATTTTGCTCTTACTCTCTGCAAGTACTGCTACTACCCAATTAGCGTGGTTCTTGCCCGGTGTTCTGGGTTTATCCGTATTTGCCCTTTTTTCGATTCGGCCGAAACATCAATCGTTGCCAACTTGGATCCTACTCATGATGCTTGCTCTTGGCACGGCAGGGGGATTGGCGTTTTCACTTCCAAGAATACAGATGATCTTTGGTGATCTATTCGTGGAGTGGTGGAGTTCACGAAGGGTAGATCCATTTCGAACACAGACGAGAATTGGTGACCTAGGAAAAGTACAACTCTCAGGAGAGATTGTATGGCGCGTTTCGGCACCTCCCACAGCTCCTCGTCTTCTCATGGATGCTGCCTACACGGTTTTTGATGGAACCACTTGGCGTGCTCGAGTAGAGACTTTCAAGGTGGTGCCGACTGCGCGTGGAGATCGAGAAAACTTTTTATTGGTGGAAGATTCAAAAGGAAGCACTGAAGAGCTGCGAATAGATGGTTATTCTGAACGGCAAAGCACACTTGTGCCCTTGCCCATGGGTGCCACTTCTCTTCGCATATTGCAAGGTGGTATTGCCCGAATGAGTCCCTTGCGGGTAGTCAAACTTTTTGATACCGCGCCACTTCTGAGGCTCCGGGTGCAATATACCCCTGGCCAAAATGCCCTTTTGCCTCCTAACAAAGCTGAATTATCTGTACTTCCTAGGTTCAACGCGTTGTTCTCACATATACGTGAGGAGATCCACCCTGACGGCGATGTCATCTACGCAGTTCGCAAATTCTTCTCAGAAAAGTTTAACTACAGTCTTTTCCTAGAAGGTGCTAGTACTGGAACTAGGGGTTTAGAAGATTTTCTGACAAGATCCCGAAAAGGACACTGTGAGTATTTTGCAACGGCCACTGCTCTATTGCTTAGGAGTTTTGGAATCCCGACTCGGTATGCCACCGGCTATTCTCTGCAGGAGTTTTCTTCTTCACACGATCAGTACATAGTCCGAGCGAGTCATGCTCACGCTTGGACTCAAGTGTACGTGAACCAACACTGGGAAGATCTAGACACTACTCCTTCTCGTTGGGCAGAAGGGGAATTTTTGCAAGAGGCTGGGGCTTTCCGTGCCTTTTTAGATTGGGTTTCTTGGCAGTGGTACCAATTCAACCTCTGGAGGTCGAAAGACGAACAAGATACCGGGACCTGGCTAATCGTGGGAGGTGTCTTCTTGTTTGGATGGTTGTATTGGCGAGTGTTTCGACGTCCACGAGCGCAGATGTCTAAAACAGCTGTTAGTACCCGTCACTCAAATGTTCCCTACTTCAGAGCTGAGGAAGCACTGGCCAAAGTAGGTTACCTCCGACATGACCATGAAACACCCCGCCGCTGGTTAGTTCGGCTAAACTCGGAAGGTTGTCCTTACCTAGGGCCAGAGTTTTTGAGTCTCGTGCAAGCACATGAGGAATATAGTTATCATCCGAATGCAGATAAAGTTCGTCTTTGGGCTAAAATGGGTTCACTTTTTGAGCAGTGGCAAACAATTTACCTGCCAACGAAAAGCCTTGTGAAGCACCGAAGGATACAACTGTGACGTATTGTCTTGCAATTAACGTGAATGATGGTTTTGTTTTTTGTTCCGATTCCCGCACCAATGCTGGGATGGACAATATTGGCTGTTATTCCAAAATGCACTGTTTTGTGTGGGAAGGGAACCGCGTCCTCACTTTGCTTTCGGCGGGGAACCTTGCCACTACTCAAGCAGTGGTGAAAAAGCTCAATAATGACGTGAGACAAGGGCTAGTGCCAAATTTGTTAAGTGTCCCCGATATGTTAGATGCAACGGACTACGTAGGCATGGTCAGCACCATGATGCAGAGAAACCAAGCCAGTCGGGACACTGCCAATACTAATTTTGAGGCTTCTTTTATATTTGGTGGACAAATCGGCATGGCTCCCCCAGAGACTTTGTTCATATACCCTCAGGGAAACTACATCCACGAATCCGATGATCGCCCTTTTTTGCAAATCGGAGAAATCAAGTACGGAAAGCCCATTTTAGATCGAGTGATTAAACGGGACATCTCTTTAGAACGAGCGGCTCGTGTGGCCTTAGTGTCTATGAATTCAACGATTCGAAGCAATGTCACGGTGGGTCCTCCCATTGAGCTCTTGATCTACCGACGAGATAGCCTTGTCTATCCACGTAGAATGAGTTTGAGTGAAGATGATCCTTTTGGTCGGGAGATTTCCGATCAGTGGAACCTTGGATTGTTACAGTCTTTAGCCATGCTTCCGCGTTTTGATTGGGAAGTATCTAAATCGGACTAGACGCGCTAATGAAAACGATAGCAGGAACGGTTGGCAAAACACCATTGGTACGCCTAACACGGATTTTACCCAACGCCTCTAATGAAGTTTGGCTGAAATTGGAAGGTAATAATCCTGCGGGTTCGGTAAAAGATCGCCCTGCTTTTTCGATGATCCAACGTGCTGAAGAACGTGGGGAGATTCGGCCGGGAGATACCCTCATTGAACCGACCAGCGGCAACACAGGCATTGCCCTTGCCATGGCGGCTGCGATCCGAGGTTATCGGATGATCTTAGTCATGCCCGAACACATGAGCACGGAACGCCAATCTATCATGCGTGCTTTTGGTGCAGAAGTTCTATTGACTCCTCAATCTGGGGGCATGGAAACCTCTATTGACCTGGCCCGCTCTTTGGTGCAAGAAGGAAAAGGTTTGATTTTGGATCAGTTTTCCAATCCTGATAACCCACGGGCTCATTATGAAAGCACAGGACCCGAAATTTGGCAGGATACCGAAGGTACTATTACCCACTTTATCAGTAGCATGGGTACCACTGGTACCATCATGGGGACTTCACGTTACCTCAAGGAACAGAATCCAAAGGTTCAAATCATTGGCGTGCAACCTGCAGAAGGGGCTCAAATTCCGGGAATCCGTCGTTGGCCTGAAGCGTATTTGCCTCGTATTTACGACCCGGCCCGGGTAGATCGTATTATTGACGTTACTCAACAGGAAGCAGAAGAGACTACGAGGCAGTTAGCAGTACGCGAAGGCATTTTTGTAGGGGTTTCTTCGGGGGGAGCCTGTTCAGCAGCTTTACGTTTGGCGTCCGAAGTCAAAGAAGCAAAAATTGTGGTCATTGCGTGCGACCGTGGGGATCGTTATCTATCTACGGCAGTGTTTTCGGTCAAACAGCCCTGCTGATCAAATACGATACTCAGCAGAAGCGGCGTGAGCCGTGAGTCCTTCTCCGCGGGCTAACGTGGCTGCATACTTTCCTAGCGTCTTGGCTCCTTCCGGTGAAACGTGCAAAATGCTAGATCGCTTTTGGAAATCATAAACCCCTAATGGTGATGAAAACCTCGCCGTTCGGGAAGTAGGCAAAACATGGTTAGGACCTGCACAGTAATCACCTAAAGCTTCTGCTGTGTGTCGTCCCATAAAGATTGCCCCCGCGTGACGAATTTTAGGAAGCAATGATTTCGGATCCGCTACTGACAATTCTAAATGCTCCGGAGCGACTTGATTGGCTACCTGAACGGCTTCTTCTAGGTCTCTAACATGTATAGAAGCAGCTCGCCTAGATAAGGATTTTTGAATAATGAAAGAACGTTCCATTCCCGGGAGCAAACGCTCAATAGATAATGCCACTTGATCTAGGAAAGCCGCATCTGGGGAAATCAAAATCGATTGTGCGTCTTCGTCGTGTTCTGCTTGTGAGAACAAGTCCATTGCGATCCAATCAGGATCCGTACCCCCATCACATATGACCAAAATTTCGGAAGGACCAGCAATCATGTCGATGCCAACGCTTCCAAACACCATGCCTTTGGCAGTAGCCACATAAATATTTCCAGGACCCACGATCTTATCAACACGAGGAACCGTAGCTGTGCCATAAGCAAGAGCAGCAATGGCCTGGGCACCACCGACCGTGAAAACTCGATCCACTTGGGCAATATCGGCTGCGGCCAATACTAGGTCATTCAAATTACCTTCCGGAGCGGGTGCCACCATAATGATTTCTGAAACCCCTGCCACTTTGGCAGGAATCGCATTCATCAACACAGAAGAGGGATAGGCGGCTTTACCGCCCGGAACATAGATTCCAACACGATCCAGAGGCGTAATCTTTTGCCCCAAGACTGTCCCATCTGCCTCGGTATAACTCCAAGATTCTAGTTTTTGATGCTCGTGATAAACGCGAATACGTTTCGCAGCAAATTCGAGAGCAGTTCTTTCAGTCTGTAGGATAGTAGCTCTTGCCTGTTGCAAACGAGTTTTTGGAACCTCTAATAACTCTGCTCGATCCACCGAAAGTCGGTCAAAACGTTTTGTATACTCAAGCAATGCCTCGTCACCACGACTGCGCACTGCGTCTAAAATCGACTGAACAATCTGTTGCACTTCACGAGTAGAGATTCCCTCCCAAGTGAGAAGTTTTTCTAGCTGAGACCAAAAATCTGGTTCTGCGGTGGAAAGTCTTCTAATGGATAGACCGTGTTCTGTGGAACCCCCTCCCGCCTTCTGCGTACTCCCCCTTGGCAGGGGGAGAGTTTTTGAGTCTCGACCTATCAAACTCCCCTCCTTGATAAGGAGGGGTG
>CAUYTX010000065.1:0-6335 GCA_963575665.1 Gammaproteobacteria bacterium
GCAATGGGTAAGCGATAATAAAGAGACTGATCGACCGGTAAACGGTGTTTTAACACCCAATCCACACGACCCTGATAATGCCGGTATTGCTGCCGGTAACATATCCAGAACCGGAACGGATTCGTTTAATAATCCTATTTTTGAATCTATATCTGCCAATTTAAATAATGGTATTGATTACAGGCGCGACACTCAAAGTGTTAATCCTATTTCAAGTGAACCTGTTGTACAACGAGATCAATACTCGACTGATGCTAATGGAAAAGTCACTAGCGTAACTTCGAATACGTACAATAATTCTTCTATTGGCTCTGTTAATCCCTCCACGGCTGGTGGCACGGGAACGGATGTTTCAATGCTGGCTAAAGATGCTACATTAACGGCTACTAATACCAAACTGGATGCCATTACAACAAAATTAAATGCTGTTCCTCCTGCACCTGTCGCGGTGGGTTCTGTGCGTACTATTGGCGCGTCTAATGATGCAGTAATGGCGGCTATTACTGCTAAACTGCCCACCGTTGTTTTTTCTGATACGGTTCCGGAATGTCCGGTATTTTCTAGTTATATACCGTTTTTGAATTTTACAATGACAATAGACCAATTTTGCACAATGGACTCGTTAATACGTCCGGTTTTAAATGCAATGGCGGTATTTTTTGCCCTGTTGATGGGCTTCTTTATTATTATGAGGGCTTAAGATGCCAGATTTAAGCGGTTTTGGGCGTGGCTTTATCGGCTTTGCTCTACGTTCCACAAAAAATATATGAAATGCTCACGGATTCATTAATTACGTTATTTAATGCGATTTTTACTGCGTGTACGTTTTGCGATTTTAATTTAAACTCAAATCTCGCGGCTTTGCCGGTGGGTGTTCTTTTTATTTTGTCATGGTTCAAGATCGACTTGTTTAACAATTTTTTCCGGTTCTTATCTGGTTCGTTTTTTAATTCGTAGAATCCATTTATAGGCTAAAAATGGCTATTCAATATTATTGTGGTCGTCCGGGTTCGGGAAAAAGTTATGGTGTAATTGAAAATGTCGTTATGCCTGCGCTGGCTTTGAATCGTCCTATATATACGAATATACCGTTAAATATGGCGGCTATTGCTGAGGACTATCCCGAAGCGTATAAAAATATTACGGTGTTTGAAAATGAAGATTTAGCCGGTATTGCTGGCGATTATTTAATGACGATTGTTGGTGCGGTCATCATAATAGATGAGTGCTGGCGATGGTGGGCGGCTGGTGCGCGTGTTAATGATATTCCATTGGCTGATAAAGAATTTTGCAGAACATCGGCATAAGGTTGGGCTTGATGGGCTTACGCAAGAAATCGTTTTGGTGTCGCAAGCTCAAAGCCAGATCGCAAAATATTTACGTGATTTAATCGACTCCACTGTTTTATCAATCAAAATAATGCGGTAGGTAGTGATAAAAGTTTACGGTCAAATTATTTAGTGCTTGTATTCCGTCTATTGATAAACAGGCGAGCCACAAATGACGGGCTTACAGCGTTATAAACCGGCTATTTTTAAATATTATAAATCGCATACCAAACCGAAACGGGTCTAGCTGGTGTTGAAATTCGAGGCAATAAAGGGGTTCAATCTGGGGGCATTGGTACATTCGTTATGTGGCTCCGCTTATCCTGATTGCCTCCATCTGGGGCGCTTATTATATTTATCATTTTTTTACGGGTGATGCTTTACCGTAAATCAGGAACTCAATGAACCAGAATCGCTCAAAATTCCAAAAACTGAACATTTACCAGTTAATCAAATTAACTCGGTTACTACAGCGGTTGCTGTGGTTGTTCCGCCTCCGCTAGTCGAATCTAAAAAAATCGCATCGTGTCAATTATTAATATTGACGGGCAAGATATTTACATACAGCACGAAGATAAGCACATGCAAAGATTGCTTTCTAGTCGATGCTCAAATGGCTTAAATGGCTATGTGTGAGTATAACGGGAACTAATCACGGTGTATTCTGGCGAACGTGAAGCACCTAAAAATACTACAAATTATCAATCTATTGTGCCGAAAGTTTAAATTTATTAATGGTGTCCTTTTGCGAGAACGAGCATTGGACACCATTAATAAATACTTACTTATTATCAAAAATATCATTTTATTTAGCAATTTTATAATTTAACGCTTGCAATAATACATTATTGCTGTATAATTTAATCATGGTTTCAATTTTTGAAACTCTTTTAAAAGGCTCTAATTATGAAAAATTATAAACCGGCTGGCTTTAAACTCGTTGGTGAAACTCAACCAAAGAATATTCAAAAAATTCTAGATCGTCCAAAAAATATTAATAAGTCTTGGTTTGTCGTTGGTCGTTTAAATGGCACTGTGGAGGTTTGGATTAAATGATTAATTATCGAACTACTATAAAAACTTTTGAAATTTCATGTTGTTATATTTTGAATACTGATCTTTATACAATTAATGAAAAGTATATTTATTTTTCTGCTCTTGTTGATACGTTCACAATTTTATTTCAAGAATGTAATCAAGTCGAAATAGATTATTTCAAAGAATTACATGATGATTTTTATAATGATTTATGTAATTTACAGGCAGATATTTAAATGCAAATTAACGAAATTAAATTATTAATTAAAAATGGTGTAAATGTTCGTTTTCTTTGTGAACCTACTTCTAGGCGTTCAAAAATGTTTATCCTGATTTTTAAATTTGATAATAATACTTGGGAGCCTTTAACCTCGTTTCGTGGTGAGATTCGTTATTTTAAGACGTTACAAGCTGTTTATTCTGAAATTTTAACTATTTCAGACTATGTTGAATCGATAATTTTTAATATTAATTCACTTGAAAATCAGACTTTACAAAATTGATACAGTTTTAAAATCCAAATCAATCACTAATTAACCGTTTTTGATTTTGATTTAACAAATCGGGCTTATGGATACTCACAGTGGGCGACCGCGCCCATTTGTTGTAATCCTAGCTTGGCTTATAACCCCATTGTTTTATATAGATTTGTTTTTTGTTATATTTGGTTTATATTAGTTACTAACTTTTACTAACTATATATTAACAAACTCTTATGGACATAAAACAACTAAAATCTTTACCGCTCACAAATGCAGAAAGGCAAGCAAATAGACAAATGAAATTAAAACAAGCTTATGATGATTGTCAACGTCTTAAAAATGATGTGCGGATATGTTCGCATATGATTAAAAATGTTTTACAAAGTTTAGAAGTAATTCCTGTTGATTCAGATCATGGCGTTATTGTGCAAATGGTTAAGGCTCAAATTTGTCATGCTTTGACGTATTTAAATAATAAAACAAGTTTGGACGAGTAGAAAGGACAGATCAGTTACACTGTCCTTTTTTCCGCGGTACGGAATTTATTAGAAACCTAATTTTATAAGCTCTTGTTTTTTCTCACAGTTCACAAAACATGGATTTTTATGATTTTGATTGATTGGCTTAGTGTATACCAAGAATTTGAGCCGAATTTATATCCTAATTTGGGTTCTGAGATGAAAACTACGGTTTGTATGTTAACAGGTGAAATAAAAGCAGAGCAAAGTACAGGATATAAACATTTAGGCTCTTTTGATTCTGTGATCTTGGTTAAATTTCATAATAATGTGCTTTCTGTTTCTGGTAATCCCTCACATTATAATAAAATCGATAATCTTTATGGCTGTGATTCTGTCCAAGCTGGTTTAGAGATTTACAATAAAATTTTGGTTTTTTTAGGTTATCCGGTTTTTTATGATTTTGAGGATTTAAAGCAGATCATGAAGCAACCTTACGCAAAAACAGAAAGTTATTATCGATCAGGTTTAAAAATTACTCGAGTCGATTTAACGACTAATTACGCGTGTCCTGTTTCACCTGTTGAAATGCTTAAATACCTCTCAACGAATAACTATCGTGGTCAGGCTGGTTATTTATATCCGAATGGCAGGACTGTAGAATGGTTGGGTGCGCGTTCTGGTGATACCTCTAAGGCTTCTAAACATCTTTATTTTAAGTATTACGATAAAGCTTTTGATATTCAGATTAAATTGAATAAATTATTTGCTAAAAGAAAACGGTTGTATGCTCAAATTGAGCTTATAAAGCCTGAAATTTTGTTGGATGAAATAGAAAATAATTCTGTTGAGTATAAAACTTTAAATAATGATGCTATAGTGAACCTAGACGAGCAAATAAGTTACTTATCCAAACTGTTACAGTTTACAGTTGAAAATAATGTGGTACGTTTTGAACTCGAATTGAAAAGTAAAAAGTTGATTGAATTGGGGCTTTCTCATGCCTACAAATGGAATAAAGATATTATGTTGAAATTAGTAGATCTGTACACACCGCATTTAAAACAAAAAACACAATTTAATAAAAAAATTGATTTGTTTGCACAGCTTATTGATGCAGGTATTACAGAACGTAAAGCACGCCAAGCGGCTTTAATCGGTCATATGTGGCTCGATGGTCACGACGTTCATTATCAACGTAATATTTTAATAAAAAATCTAGTTTTTATGTGGCTCGAACTGTTTTATTAACCATTGGCTTTGACATTGCGAGCCCCTCCGGTGTGTCGCATTTCCCTACCCAAGTTTGTACTGTTATGATGACTCCGTTAGAAAAACCTTCATGGTACCGTGAAGCGGCTTAAAATATAATTAAATCAATAAATTAGCCCCTTAAATGGGGCTTTTTTTTGCCTAAAATTTAATAATTTCTTATTTGTTTTTAGTGTTTTAATTATTAATAATTAAATAAAATTATGTTTATTTAAAAAAGTGTGTCACTATTTTACCCGAACACTAAATAATTTAAATTTGCTTGCTTGGAGTTAGATATGTTAAAAATGAAAATACACGATACTGTTACAGAATCCCGTCACGGTGAAAAAAACGGTAAAGCTTGGAATATGGTTAATCAAATTAACTGCTTTATTGAAATGAAAGACGGGGAGGTAAGACGGTTCCCGATTCTTCTTGAAGCTAACCAATCCCCTTATTCGGCTGGTTCTTACGAGTTTGATGGCGAGAAACTTTTAACCGTTGGGCGGTTTGGTTTAGAAGTTGATCGTTACAGATCATTAAATTTAACTCCTGCAAAAATTTAATACTTATGTCTCAATCATTAGTTTGTTTAAGCGCGATTAATAACACAGTGGTTCCTGCTGTCTGCTCTACCGGCTGGCAGGTCGTTGAAACCGCGTTAGGTTTTGATATTTCACAATTAGACCCTGCGTCTATTCTTTCCGCTTTTACTGCTGGTGCTGTCGTTTCCTTTGTTCCTCTGTCTATTGCTTGGGCTTGTTCTTTCCTTTTGAATACCATCAGGGGCGCTTAATGGCTGATTTGTATTACTGGACTTTTTTGTGATGGGCTATTTGTTCATCAATCTATTTTTTAAAAAATCTAAAAATTCGGGGTTTTCCTTTTCGGTTGTCCGTCCGTTACGGTCTCTTTTATAGGCTCTACACTATGAACATTTATACTAAATTATCTGTAACTCTGGTTGCTTTTTTAACTTCTGTTTCTGCGTTTGCGGTTGGTCCTGATTTTTCAGCTTTAACCGGTGCAGTTGATTTCTCAACTGTTGGTACTGCTGTATTGGCGATTGCGGCTTTGTTGGCTCTACCTTTAGTAATAAAGAAAGGCGCTAAAATGGTTTTGTCTGCCATTAAATAAGGCTGATTACAATGAAGCGGTTATTAACAATATTGTTGTTAACCGCTTTGTCGGTTAATGTTTCACAAGCTCAAACAATAAACGCCACTAAAGTGGGTTCTGTTTTACTACTACACCACTAGTTGAAACTGCTTTCAAGCTCTCGCAGGTTTTCGCGGTGCGTTTACGCCTATCAATATCGGTATGGCGGTCGGTACTTATGTTATTATCTCGACCATTGGCGATGGTGTTAATTCACTACGTGTACAAATGGCGGCTCCTTTACCTGCGGCTCAAAGTCCGGCAGGGTGGGCAGATTCTGAAACCCTCCAAGTTCTGCAACTCCATCAAATTTTTATGCTCGCGGTTACAATGTTTCCACGGGTTTTGATTATACGTCTATGTCGTCTGTCTGTAATTCGTGGATCCCGTTGACGGCAACTGCAACATCTAGTGTTGTTGCTAGTAATAATATTCAATGTCTGATGTATGCGGCTGACGGTGCTTTTCTTACGACAAAAGACACTACACAAAGAATAAACTCTTGTGCGGCTGGTTATACGTTTACGTCTGGAGTGTGCTTACTAAAATCAGCTGGTCTTGAGCAATGGGTAAGCGATAATAAAGAGACTGATCGACCGGTAAACGGTGTTTTAACA
>CAUYTX010000066.1:0-27228 GCA_963575665.1 Gammaproteobacteria bacterium
AACTAAAACAGTTTGGCTATGACTTATTTTCTGGTACAGCAACAACTTTTGCTCCAGCGACGGATATCCCGGTGCCAAGTGACTATGTTCTTGGGCCAGGGGATACTATTCGGGTTCAACTATTTGGAAAGGACAACATTACCTACAGCTTAAATGTTTCTAGAAATGGTGAGTTAGATTTTCCGGCATTGGGACCAATTGCTGTTGCAGGAATGAAATTTTCAGCAGTACGTGACGATTTGATGGACCGCGTAGCCCGTCAAACACGTGGTAATACTGCTAGCGTGACCATGGGTTCTCTTCGCTCTATTCGTGTATTGATTCTAGGAGAAGCTCAACAACCTGGTTCTTACACTATCAGTGCTTTGTCTACTTTGACCAATGCACTTTTAGTAAGTGGTGGAGTAAAAACGATTGGCTCTCTCCGCAACATCCAGCTGAAGAGAGAAGGTCGGGTCGTGGCTGTTTTAGACTTATACGATCTTCTTCTACACGGGGATACCACAGGAGATGTCCGATTAGCTCCAGGGGATGCCATTTTTATTCCTACGATTGGTCCAACCGTGGGAATAGGGGGATCGGTTTATCGTCCAGCGATTTACGAGTTGAAAGAAGAAAAAAGCATTGCAGAAGTCCTAAAACTAGCTGGAGGACCTATGCCAGTTGCTTATTTGCAAGGCAGTCAGTTGGAACGCATTCAAGGGGGAAAAGAACGAACCGTATTAAATTTAGATTTACGATCTTCTAATGGATTAGAAGCTCAAGTTCAAAATGGCGATGTCATTCGGATTTATTCTGTTTTGGATCGTTTCGAGGAAATGGTTGCTCTTAAAGGCCACGTGCATCGCCCCGGACAAAAACAGTGGCGAAAAGGAATTCACCTTACTGACCTCATTGCATCCGAAAAAGATTTGCTTCCGAGACCAGACGTTCACTACGTGGTCATCCGACGTGAAGTTCCACCGGACCGCCACATAGAAGCATTGACTGTAGATCTTGGTCAAGCTTTAGCAGATCGACGATCTACCCACAATCTAGGGATCCTCCCGCAAGACGAGATTTTAACGTTTGGCCTGGAAGAAGACCGCATGGATCTTTTGGCCCCGTTGATCGATCAATTGCGTAGGCAGACTCGCAATAATCAAGCTGTGCCAGTAGTTAACATTCAGGGACAGGTTCGATTTCCTGGAACTTATCCACTGACTAAGGGTATGCGTTTACGAGACATCGTCAACGCAGCGGTAGGCATTTTGCCAGGAGGAGATGTAGATTTTGCCATGATCCGCCGCGAAGTAGACGATAGACAACGAGTAGAAGCGTTTCAAGTACAACTAGGTTTAGCTTTGTCTGATCCTCGTTCTGCTCAAAATATTTTGTTATCGCCGCAGGATGCAATCCAAGTATTTCGCATTGGCGAAAATCGTGCACAGGCCTTGCAACCCGTTACGGACAGGCTCCAGTTTCAAGGTCGAGCCAATTCTCCGGCACAAGTTGTGATGATTTCTGGTCCAGTTCGATTTCCCGGATCGTTCCCCTTTATTTCGAAAATGCGGGTAAGTCAGTTAGTAAAAGCAGCATCTGGTATATTGCCAGAAACAGATTTGGGTTTTGCAGTAATTCGTAGAGAGCAGGAAGGTGGACAACGGATTGAAGCGCTGCAAGTAGATCTTGGTAGTGCTTTGAAAAAAGAAAATTCTTTAGAAGACTTAGTATTGCAACCTCGAGATACTCTTCAATTATTTCAAATTGGTGAAAATCGTACACAATCGTTGGTACCTTTGGTATTAAGATTGCAATTTCAAGCTCTTGCTGATCAACCTGCACTAGTGGCTTCGGTTGCTGGGCAAGTTCACTTTCCAGGGGTTTATCCAATCACTACCGGGATGCGGGTAAGCCATCTAATTACAGCAGCTGCTGGAATGCTTCCAGATGTTGACCTTAGTTTTGCGATTATTCGTCGTGAATCCGAACGTGGGCAGAAAATGAGTGCTATCCAAGTTCATCTTGGAGAAGCCATTGCAAATCCACGAGGTCCGCAAAATTATTTACTTCAACCCAATGATTTATTACACATTTTTAGGATTGGTGAAGATCGAGCACGATCCATCCAACCACTAGTTGCGCGCCTCCAATTCCAGGGAAATTTGAATGATCCTGCCCCAGTGGTAACTGTTACTGGACAAGTGGTCTCTCCTGGGGTTTATCCTTTGACGCACGGCATGCGATTAACTGATTTGGTGAAAGTAACTGGTGGAACATTACCAGAGACAGATTTGAGATATACGCTTATTCGTCGTGAAATAGATCGAGGGCAACGAATTGAATTAATTTCTGCGAAACTAGGTAATGCTATTTCTAATCCGGAAAGCCTAGAAGATCCATTTTTACAACCTCGAGATCAAGTTCATGTATTTGGTTTGCACGAAGATCGTCGTGTGTTTATCGATCCTTTAATTGTAGAACTTCGAAAACAAGCGTTAGCAAATGCAGAGGCTCCGGTGGTTGAAGCTGCTGGGCCATTGCTTAGCCCCGGAAAATACCCATTGACTAGTGCTATGCGCATTAGCGGTCTAATTGAAGCAGCTGGCAGCTTGAGTGATTCTGCTTATACCCTGGTTGCAGAACTCAGTCGTCATTCCATAGTGGGTGGACAGTCTCGCGAGACTGAACACTTAGCCGTTAACCTAATTGGTATTTTGAATGGTGATCTATCTGCGGATCTTTTTCTAAAACCCTACGATGAGTTAGTAGTGCGATCTATTCCAAAGTGGGGTGAGCAGGAGACCGTGGAAGTGTTAGGAGAAGTTAACTTTCCTGGGGTTTATCCAATTAGTCGTGGTGAAACTTTAAGTTCTATATTGCAAAGGATAGGAGGTCTGACACAAAACGCATTTCCTCAGGGTTCTGTCTTTACTCGGGAAGATCTTAAAATGCGCGAACAGAAGCAAATGGAAGATTTAGCTGACCGAATGGAGAGCAATTTAGCTTCTGTTCAGCTTTCTCAGACTCAGAGTGTCCAATCCAGTAGTACTGCGAGTACTGCTGCCGAGGGTGCTGGTTCGGAAGCTACTTCGATTGGAAAACAACTCGTAAAGCAGTTGCGTAACACAAAAGCTGTTGGACGTTTGGTCATTGACCTACCCGGATTATTGGCGGGACCAAAAATTGCGGGTTTTTCAGAAAAAGCTTATGCAGAATTAGATATCGTTCTAAAGCACGGAGATAAATTAATTGTTCCACGAGATACACAAGAAGTCACCGTTATTGGAGAAGTCCACTATCCTACATCTCTTCTTTATCGGGAAGGACTGGATAGGGATGACTACATCGCTAAGGCAGGTGGCCTTACTAGAAACGCGGATAAGGAACAAGTTTATATCGTACAAGCTGGTGGAAATGTCATATCCACAGACACAAATCTGTTGTGGGGATGGTTACCCGTTTTGAGTTCTCAAGAGATTCGTCCAGGGGATACTATTATCGCGCCCTTAGAAGCGGATAAGATTAAGCCTTTAACTTTCTGGAGTGAAATCACTAAGATTATGTATCAAATCGGTTTATCTGCGGCTGCTATGAAAACTGTAGGGGCATTTTAGGATTTTTCATGGTTGATTTTTTAGAAAGTATGGGGAAAGATTTGGAATCTTCGGACACTGAAAAGGTTGATTCCTTGTCTTTATTGCTAGCTACTTGGGATCTTGTTCTGTCCAGGAAAAAGCTTGCTGTTCGCCTGTTTTTGGGTACTGTTTTTTTAGCTCTAGCTTTTGCACTCTTTTCTACGCCAATTTACAAAAGCGAAGCTTTGTTGTCGATTGTCGTAGATGATAAACCTGGGGATTCCCTTGGGCTTGGAGCACTCGCCGGGCTTGGAGGAGGGGGAGGAGAGAGAGGAGATGCTATTGCAGTCCTTGATTCACATCTTCTAGCTGAAAGATTTATCAAAAAAAATCAACTCATGCCTGTGTTTTTTGAAAAATATTGGGACGAAAATCGTAAAACTTGGAAATCAGAACCCCCTACTTTTGGAGAAGCTTTTCGATTCTTCGTAAAGATATACGAGATGCGGGAAGATAGAAAGGCGGGTACTATTTCGTTAAGTATTCGTTGGAAAGATCCAGTAATTGCCGCTGATTGGGCTAACAAACTCATACAAGAAGCAGATTCAATTATGCGAGAAGAAGCAATTGAAGACGCTCGAAAAAGTATCGCATTTTTAGAATCAGAACTCCAGAAGACAAATATGGTAGAAGTAAAACAAAGTATTCAACAAATCATGGACTCTCAGATCAAACAATTAATGTTGGCCAGCACAAAAGGTCGATACGCTTACAAGGTACTCGATCCGCCTACTGTTCCAGATCTTCGAGATTCTCCAAAAAGAGCGTTTATTGTCGTTTTAAGTGCTTTTTTGGGTTTGATTTTAGCGATCAGTGTTCCAATTTTGATTGAAAAATTCCACCGAATACGTTCACGGATCCAGAAATATCGAGAAGAACAGTACCAAACCGAAAACAACCTCAAACAAACCGAAGAACAATCTTTTTCAAAGCCGCTTATGGATCTTCATACTGCAGAGGAAGAAATCAATCTTGAGAAGTGAAAGTTCTATGTTCAGTGCAGCATTTTCCTTCGCTAAAAACCAGTGTCTCTCCTGAAGGATCAAAACCAATTCCATGACTCCTACTTCTTTTACCTTCATACGACGTCAGGACGTAGCGTCCTTAAAACTTGCCGTGGAAGAATATCACCACGAAACTACAGGTGCGCGCCATTTTCACTTGGCTGCCAAAGATGATAACAATGCTTTTCTAGTCGCGTTCCTTACTGTGCCCACCGATTCTACTGGGGTGGCACATATTTTAGAACACACAACACTTTGCGGAAGTCGGCGTTACCCAGTTCGAGATCCTTTTTTCATGATGCTTCGGCGTTCTTTAAGCACTTTCATGAACGCCTTTACCGCTTCTGATTGGACTGCGTATCCCTTTGCCACGAGAAGCCCAAAGGATTTTCATAACCTTCTACAGGTTTATTTAGATGCCGTTTTTTTTCCTCGCCTTGATCCGCTAGATTTTTCTCAAGAGGGGCATCGCGTAGAACCTGTAGATTTAGCGAATCCGGAAGGATCCCTTGCCTACAAAGGCATAGTTTTTAATGAAATGAAAGGTGCCATGAGTGCGCCGACTAGGCGACTTGGCCAAACTTTACAAACGTACCTTTTCCCAAGCACGACTTATCACCACAATAGCGGTGGAGAACCGGAAGCGATTCCAAACCTGACATACGATCAACTGGTTGCATTCCATCAAAAACACTATCACCCCTCTAATGCAGTTTTTACAACGTATGGAGACATTCCAGCTTCTCAACACCATGCTTGGATTGAAGAATACGCCTTGAATCGTTTTTCAGCCCAACCAATTGATCTCGGAATTACTGACGAACGTCGCTATTCAGCACCATTAGTAGTAGAGGAACCTTACTCACTGGAAGCAGGAGCTTCTACAGCTCGTCGTACCCACGTTGTCTTGGGATGGCTATTGGGAAGTAATGTAAATCCTCTTGAGGTTTTGACTGCTCGGCTTCTCTCAGGAGTGTTGCTCGACAACAGTGCTTCTCCCTTGAGTCATGCGCTAGAAACCACGGATTTGGGTACTGCACCTTCTGAATTAAATGGATTAGACGATTCCACACGGGAAATGACTTTCGGTTGTGGCCTAGAGGGTTCAGAACGAGAAAAAGCCGATGAAGTTGAGGCATTGGTATTTTCAGTTTTGAGAAAAGTGGCAGAAGAGGGTGTCCCGAGTGAGCAAATAGAGGCCGTCTTACATCAATTAGAACTACATCAACGGGAGATTAAAGGGGGCAGTACTCCTTATGGTCTTCGATTGGCTGTGGGTGCCACTAGTCGTGCTTTGCATGGTGGAGATCCCGTTTCAGCCCTAGACATTGATGAGACTATTGCCGAATTACGTCGCCGTGCTCAGGAAAAGGATTTTATTCCGAACTTGGTACGTAACTGGTTACTGGATAACCCGCACCGAGTGCGTGTGACGCTGTACCCGGATCCTGCCCTTGATGCAAAGACTCGCACTGCGGAACAAGATCGGTTAATTGCCGTAGGCAAAACATTGGACACAGAGGGTCGCATTCGTCTCGTAGAGTTAGCAAAAAAACTCGCAGAAAGACAAACCCAAGAGCAGGATCCAGAAATCTTGCCTCGCGTAGGTCTTGCCGACGTTCCTGCGGATTTTTGCATCCCAGAGGGGGAAGAACTTGTCATCGCGGGAATACCCACTACTTGGTACGGACAAGGTACCAATGGTTTGGTTTATCAACAAATCGTTTTAGATCTGCCTGAAATGGATCACGAAAGTGTAGAAAATCTACCGTTGTTTTGCCAGATCCTGACCGAAGTGGGTTCCGGAGGCCGAACCTATTTAGAAACTCAAACGCTTCAATCCACAGTAACAGGTAGCATTGGCGCAGGCACTTCATTACGTTCGCCCATTCATGAGAACAGTGTTGGGCAAGGTCGATTCTCATTGGGTGGAAAAGCCTTAACCCGTAATCACACTGCTTTAATGCGTTTGCTTCAGGAAACTTTGCTAACTCCACGGTTTGACGAGTTAGACAGACTACGTGAACTTGTGGCACAAGAGCGAGCAGGTCGGGAATCTTCAATCACGGATCGTGGTCACGTTTTAGCCATGCTCGCAGCTTCTGCGGCGTGGTCACCTTTGGCAGCGTTGAGGCATCGTTGGGGTGGATTGCTCGGTTTGACGAGGCTCAAAGTATTAGACGACCGGTTAAACCAGGATAGCGAACGAGAGGTCTTTTCAGAACGGTTGCGGCATATTGCTGAACTCCTTTCGGCCTCGCCCCGTCGTTTGTTGTTGGTGGGGGAACCGCGAAACCGCGACAAGATCGTAGATTTTGCTTTGGAGACTTGGTCAGGGTATCCAGTGCCTACTTCTGTCTCCTCAATCAAGGTTCCTGCGCCAGTTCAAACGGTTCGAGAAGGCTGGGCTACTTCCACACAAGTTCAGTTTTGCGCCAAGGCTTATGCTGCAGTGCCAGTAGGACACGAGGATGCCGCTGCATTTGCAGTGTTAGGGCCTTTCTTGCGCAACGGTTATTTACACCGCGCCATTCGTGAACAAGGAGGGGCTTATGGTGGTGGTGCCAGTTATGATAGTGATAGTTGCACGTTCCGTTTTTATTCGTACCGAGATCCAAGGTTGGCAGATACCTTAGAAGATTTTGATCGGTCGATAGCTTGGCTTTTGTCTGGACGTGATCCCTCTTCGCGGGCTTTAGAGGAAGCAATTCTGGGCGTCATTGGCAGTATCGACCATCCGGACAGTCCTGCTGGGGAAGCCGTTAGTGCTTATTTTGCCAACCTGCACGGTCGCACTCCTGCTCACCGACGTGCTTTCCGCAGCCGAGTCTTGCAGGTGACGTTAGAAGACCTACATCGGGTTGCGAGCACCTACCTTGATCCAGAGAAGGGAAGTGTGGCAGTCATCAGCGATCTAACCACTTTAGATCGAGAAGGCACTCGATTGGGTTTGACCTTAAGGCAAGTTTAGTTAGTTAGGTTGGTTCCAACCCGATGGCTTGCCAAATAGCACGGGTTGGCCCAACTTGGTTCATTGTGTAAAAGTGGAGGCCTGGGGCACCAGCCTCCAGTAAGTTCCTGCATAAATTAGCGACGACTTCTAACCCAAAAGCCCGTAAAGAGTCCAGATCGTCTCCGTAGCCTTCCAAGCGGCGACGTGCCCAACGTGGGATCTCCGTACCACCAAGATCCGAAACGCGCGCAAGCTGGTGAAAATTAGTGATGGGCATAATGCCGGGAACGATCGGAATATCGATCCCCAACCGCTCGCAACTGTCGATAAACCTCAAATAGGCATCTAGGTTGTAAAAATACTGCGTAATGGCACTATTGGCTCCTGCCTCTACTTTTCGTTTGAAGTTCTGGAGGTCTGCATTGGCTGAAGGTGCTTGCGGGTGAAATTCGGGGTAGGCTGCAACTTCAATGTGGAAATGGTCTCCCGTTTCTTGGCGGATGAACTCCACTAATTCATTTGCGTAACGCAATTCTCCAATGTCACGAGTGCCAGAAGGTAAATCTCCGCGCAACGCCACAATGTGCCGAATCCCATTGGATTGATATTCAGCCAAAATCTCTCGAAGACTGTGCCTAGTAGATCCAATGCAGGACAAATGGGGGGCCGCCTCTTGCCCCGCTCGTTGGATCTCTACTGCGGACCCGAGGGTACGCTCCCGAGTCGATCCTCCTGCGCCATACGTTACTGAAAAGAAACGAGGCTGAAGGGTAGCCAAGTTCTCTCGAATTTGGCTTAATTTCTCACTACCATCTTTTGGAGGAAAAAACTCAAAACTAAAAACCCGGGAGTGACGCCTTTGGGATTGCATGTGAGTTACTCAGTATCGGTAGTGGTCTGCCTTGTAAGGCCCGTTTTTGGACACGCCAATGTACGCTGCCTGCTCTTCAGTCAGCTCTGTTAACTTTGCGCCAATTTTTTGCAGGTGTAACCGTGCCACTTTCTCATCTAGTGTCTTAGGCAACACATAGACACGTCGGTCGTATTTTGCATGGTTCTGGTAAAGCTCGACCTGCGCCATGACCTGATTGGTGAAAGAGGCTGACATCACGAAACTTGGGTGACCCGTGGCGCACCCTAAGTTCACGAGGCGACCTTTTGCCAACACGATTAGCTTTTTGCCATCCGGGAATAAAACATGGTCTACCTGCGGTTTGATCTCTTCCCAAGGGTATTGTTCTAAAGAAGCAATATCAATTTCAGAATCAAAATGGCCAATGTTGCATACAATGGCTTCGTTCTTCATTTGTCGCATTTGGTCATGGCCGATGACCCGAAGGTTACCAGTGGCCGTCACGAAGATGTCACCTAAGGAGACTACGTCGTTCAGAGTAACCACTCGGTATCCTTCCATAGAGGCCTGCAAAGCGCAAATAGGATCAATTTCTGTGACCCAAACGGTTGCCCCCATGCCACGAAACGCTTGGGCACATCCTTTGCCTACATCCCCATACCCACATACTATGCAAATCTTTCCTGCAATCATGACATCAGTGGCGCGCTTGATTCCGTCAATCAAGGATTCACGGCACCCGTACAAATTGTCAAACTTGCTCTTAGTAACCGAGTCGTTGACGTTCATGGCAGGGAAGTGCAGGATTCCCTGATCCTGCATTTGATAAAGCCGGTGGACACCCGTCGTGGTCTCTTCGGTGACCCCGCGAACTTGTTTGGCCATGGCAGTCCATTTGCCAGAATCTTTTTTAAGTTCTCGAGAAAGGAGTTTTAGAAATTCAGACCAATCTTCAGAATCTCCAGAGACTGGGGCAGGTACAACACCTGCCGCTTCAAACTCAACCCCTTTGTGAAGCAATAACGTAGCATCCCCACCATCGTCTAAGAGCATGTTAGGCCCTTGACCCTCTGGCCAAGTCAGTGCTTGTTCTGTGCACTCCCAATACTCTTCTAGGGTCTCTCCTTTCCAAGCAAAAACAGGAACCCCTGCGGCGGCCATAGCAGCTGCGGCATGGTCTTGGGTGGAATAGATGTTGCAAGAAGCCCAACGAACCTTAGCACCCAATGCCACCAACGTTTCGATGAGAACTGCGGTTTGAATGGTCATGTGCAGGCTACCCGAAATGCGAGCTCCTGCCAAAGGTTGTTGCGCTGCGTACTCTTCACGCAAAGCCATCAGGCCGGGCATTTCCGTCTCAGCAATGGCAATTTCTTTCCGTCCCCAAGGGGCGAGGCTCAAATCTGCTACGCGATAATCAGGTGTCATGAATTTAACGCACTAAGGTAGTGGAAATACTGGCTGCCAATGCTTCGGCTTTATCGGTCGCTTCCCAAGGAAAGCCCTCTCGTCCGAAGTGGCCATATGCGGCTGTTTGTTGGTAAATAGGTTGGATTAGCCCCAACATGGAAATGATGCCTCGGGGCCTGAGGTCAAAATGTTCACGAATGAGCCCTACTAAGCGATCATCCTCGACGCATCCAGTGCCAAAGGTATCCACAGAAATGGAAGTGGGTTGGGCAACTCCAATGGCGTAGGAAATCTGTACCTCGCAACGTTCTGCCAAACCAGCAGCCACAAGGTTTTTAGCCACGTAACGGGCTGCGTAGGCAGCAGATCGATCTACTTTGGTGGGATCCTTTCCAGAAAAGGCACCGCCACCGTGACGGCCCATTCCACCGTAGGTATCTACAATGATCTTCCGACCCGTAAGGCCACAATCTCCCATGGGGCCTCCAATCACAAATCGACCCGTGGGATTAATGTAAAAGCGGGTGTCTTTTGTAACCCATTCGGTGGGGAGCACCGGTTGAATGATCTCCTCCATGACGGCTTCCCGCAACACTACAGTCTCTACTTCTGGCGCGTGCTGAGTAGAAAGCACTACTGCCTCAATACCCACCGGACGATGGTTCTCGTAACGGAAGGTGATCTGACTCTTGGCATCGGGACGCAACCAAGGCAGAATTCCCTTTTTTCGAACCTCAGATTGTTTGCGAACCAACCGATGGGCATACGTAATGGGTGCAGGCATGAACACATCTGTTTCTGACGTGGCATACCCAAACATCATGCCTTGGTCGCCAGCACCTTGTTCGTGGTCTTCGGTTTCGTCCACGCCCATGGCAATGTCAGAAGATTGTTTGCCTAAAGCAGTGAGGACTGCGCAAGTCTTCCCATCAAACCCCATGTCCGAGTGGTTATACCCGATTTCTTGCACTACTTGGCGTGCAATCTCGTCAAAATTAACGATTGCATTTGTGGTGATCTCACCCGCAATGAACACAACGCCGGTTTTAACCAGGGTTTCACAAGCAACGCGGCTTCTTCTGTCCTGCGCAATTAAGGCATCCAAGACAGCATCTGAGATCTGATCCGCCATTTTGTCGGGATGTCCTTCGGACACAGATTCAGAGGTAAATAAATAATTCCTAGCCATGTACATTTTCCAAACAAGTGATTTTAGACAGTTTTCCTTGGATCAAAAGCATCTCTTGCCGCTTCACCAATGAAAATGAGCAAAGACAACATCACCGCAAGAACCGTAAACGCCGTCACGCCTAACCAAGGTGCTTGAAGGTTGGCTTTGCCCTGTGCCAATAGTTCTCCCAAAGAGGCAGAACCCGGAGGTAGACCGAAACCTAAAAAATCCAATGAAGTCAAAGTAGTGATCGATCCATTGAGAATAAAGGGCATAAAGGTTAAGGTGGCCACCATCGCATTGGGCAAGAGGTGATGAAACATAATCATTTCGCTGCGAACCCCAAGGGCTCGCGCCGCTTTAATATACTCTAGGTTACGCCCGCGCAAAAATTCCGCGCGAACTACCCCTACTAGGGATATCCAAGAAAAGAGCAACATCAGTCCCAATAACCACCAAAAATTCGGTTCTACGATGCTGGCCAAAATAATGAGTAAATACAGAACAGGCAATCCAGACCAAATTTCAATAAACCTTTGAAACCCTAGATCTATCCAGCCTCCAAAATATCCTTGAACGGCACCCGCGATGATTCCAATAATAGAAGAGAAAAAAGTCAGTACCAAACCAAACAAAATAGAAATACGAAACCCATAAAGCAACCTAGCCAACACGTCTCTACCCTGATCATCCGTTCCCAACCAGTTTTCAGAAGAAGGGGGAGTGGGTGCCGGAGTAGTCAAACGGTAGTTAATGGTTTGGTAGCTATAACGAAACGGAGGCCAAAACATCCAACCTTTTTCTTGAATCAGTTTTTCAACTTCTGGATCTCGGTACTGAGCTTCTGTTTCAAAAATACCACCAAAAGTCGTTTCTGGATAAGAAACCAAAACTGGGAAGTACCATTTTTGGTCGTAATGAATCAGCAATGGACGATCATTTGCGATCCAATCCGAAAAAAATGAAATCGTAAATAAAACTAAAAAAATCCAAAGAGACCACCAGCCACGGCGGTTGGCTCTGAAATTGGCAAGACGACGACGAGTCAACGGGTTCAAACGGAACGTGCCTCAAAATCGATTCTTGGATCCACCACAGTGTACAATATATCTCCTACGATGTTGAGTAGCAACCCAAGCAAGGTGAACATGTACAAAGTGCCAAACATTACTGGGTAATCTCGGTGAATGGCAGCCTCAAAACCCAAAAGACCAATGCCATCTAAAGAAAAAATGACTTCGATCAACAATGCGCTGGTAAACAAAATAGAAACAAAAGCATGGGGAAAGCCTGCGACCACAATCAACATGGCGTTTCTAAAGATGTGGCCGTGAAGAATTCTTTCTTCGGATAACCCTTTCGAACGAGCAGTGATCACATATTGTTTGTGAATCTCTTCTAAAAAAGAATTTTTAGTCAACATCGTAAGGCCTGCAAATCCTCCTACTACCATGGAGAAGACTGGTAAGGTGATGTGCCAAAAATAATCTACGATTCTAGCACCCCAAGGAAGAGATTGCCAATTTTCAGAAACCAAACCACGCAACGGAAAGAGATTCCAAAAGCTTCCCCCTGCAAAAAGAACAATCAAAAGCACTGAGAAAAGAAAAGCAGGAATGGCATAACCAATAATGACAAAAACACTGCTCCAAACGTCGAAACGAGAACCATCTCGCACTGCTTTAGAAATACCCAACGGGATTGAAATAAGATAAGTAAGTAAGGTGGTCCAAAAACCCAAAGAAATCGAGACCGGCATTTTATCTAACACTAGATCCATAACCGTTCGATCTTGATAAAAACTACTCCCAAAATCAAACATGAGATAATTGCGCACCATTCGAAAAAAACGCACGTAGGCTGGCTGATCAAAACCGTATTGATGTTCTAATTTTTTGATTAACTCTGGGTCTACTCCTTGAGAACCACGATATTTGCTAGCATCCTCGCGAATGACCATAGGTCGTGAGGAAAGGTTTTCTCCCGCGCCACTGCTAGAAAATCGAGAGGTGGCCTCTCCTCCGTGACCCCGCAGCTGGGCAATGACCTGTTCAACAGGGCCTCCCGGAGCCACCTGGACAATTAGGAAATTTACCAGCAGAATCCCAAACAAGGTTGGGATCACCAGCAACAGTCGGCGTATTAAGTAGGCACGCATCCTTTGGCAACACACTCAAACTATGGTTAAAACAGCTCTCATCACAGGCGCAGCACGGCGCGTTGGCGCGGAAATCGCCCGCACTCTCCACGCCAGCGGTATGAACATCGTACTACACCACTTGGCCTCTGCGCAGGAGGTCAACGCGCTTCAGGCAGAACTAGAAGCCATCCGGCCTCACTCGGCAGTGGTATTGGCCGCGGATCTCCGTGACCTAAATGCTTTGCAGGTCTTAGCAGAACAATCAGCAGCGCAGTGGGTACACCTAGATTGTTTGATCAACAACGCGGCTACATTCTACCCTACCCCATTGGGACAAGTCACACAGTGGGATGACCTGATTGATATCAACCTGCGGGCTCCTTTTTTCTTGTCACAAGCCGCTGCCCCTTGGTTGCGTGCAAGGCAAGGTTGCATTGTCAACCTCGTAGACATCTACGCAGATCGGCCTTTACAAAATCATTCCGTGTACAGCATGACCAAAGCAGGACTGGTTTCCCTCACGAAATCTTTAGCCAATGAGTTGGCACCAGAGGTGCGGGTCAATGCCGTGGCACCCGGGGCTATTTTATGGCCAGAAGGGGAAACAGATTTGGAGTATCAAAAACAGATTCTCGAAAAAACGCCACTGCGACGTCTTGGTTCTTTAGTAGAAATTGCCAGAGCAGTTCGTTTTTTAGTTTTAGAGGCTACTTACACCACGGGGCATGTCTTGAATGTGGATGGGGGAAGGGTCGTGAGAAGTTAAAAATTGGCTGTTTGACTTCGCCCCAAACTCTCAAAAAGCGACCTCACCCCCTAACCCCCTCTCCCTAAAGGGCGAGGGGGAATAAGGGATTACCGCTGCTTATATCATCGGTTTAGAATACCGTCAACGACCTGCCAACTGCCAATGAGCTTCAATAGTATCCGCTGAAAAGTCAGCACCACAGTCCCATTCGACAAAATACCCCCCATTGATCACCTTCGTAAACTCAATAGGGTCTTGAAGTGCTTCAAACGCTTCATATTGTAGATATGGCCTAATATCGAAATTACCAATACGACCATCCTCTGCAATAATAGATAATAGAAAATTTGGTTGCGGATGAAGTTCTACAATTCTCACTGGTCAAGTCCTCTGATCGGGAATGGTTTTTTGCCGTTTACTGCTAAATTCCAATCAGCGAACAAATCTTCTTGGTGAATCTCGATCCATGCAACGACCAGCTTATGTTTATTGAGAGGTAGTTCACCTGCCAAAAGCGATCCGTCGAGAATAGAGTATATCGCTACTTTTCCTTGATAATCGGCATGTATGTGTGGAGTATGATGTTTATCGACATCTCGAAAGAACATTCGAATAAGAACACCATAAAACATTGAAATTGTCGGCATATTATTTAAACCTTCTAAACTATCGGCATGCGCGAAAAATTCAGTAATTCTCTCTCAATCTTCATGCCTCAAGGGTCAAAGTGAAAGAAAACGTCACTGGCTCGAAGAAACGACTCGGACCGCGTTGAGGGAGTGCGCATCCCCGGGTCCAAGTCGTCCAATGCTTCTATAGACAACCCAAGCGTATTTGGTTGCACAAGTTTTGACCGGTGTGGGATATTGGTCACATTTGACCGGTGTGGGGGGATATTGGTCACAAGCGTATTTGGTTATTTGATACTCGGTTGTTTGATACTCGGTAGAAGTCCATGTAAGCGATTCGATATCAGCAAATACATCCCTATCTACGGTAAAGAACTTGGTAACACGAGAGGACTTAGTATCAAACATGTTATATATAGGTACTACTAAAGAGTCTCCCCACTCTCCCGTACTTCCGCAATATAACAGGGTATTCGCCTCTTTCACAGTAGGCACTCGCCAGCCATTAGAAGGTTTCGGAAGGTTATTCCAAGTGTATTTCGTGGCTTCCCCCACACAAGTCTTGCCATCCCAAGTCTGGCCTTCGCAACAACGCTTCCAACGGAGTTGGTTGACCATGTCCGTGACGGTGCCATCTCCGTGGTCGAAGTAGCGACCGTGGATCAGAGCTGTCATGGAACAAACCAAATCTTGCTCCAAGGTCTGCCCTAGTTTCACGAGGAGTTGTTCTACGTTACTTTCTTTTTGATCGAAGTAGAGAAGATCAATCTGCACGAGACCAGGTGGCAAATCCGTGATGCGGTACTTCCCTGAATTATCAGTGGGAACCGTTTTCCCTCCTGCAAAGACTTCTATTATTCTAGGCAAAGGGCCGCCGTCGGAACCTCGTACAACGCCCGTGATCGCGCCACCCAAAGAAATTGGAAGCCTCAAGTTTTTTTCTAAGACTTGTCCTACTTGGATCGAGAATTCTTCTACTTTCTTTTCTGTTTTGTCACCTAAAGAGAGATCTATCTGCAAAGTGCTGATTGGAAGATCGTTTAGAGCGTATTTACCTGGTTTGCCAGTGAGGGTTTTTCTGCTCCCAATGATTACTTCCGCGCCAACCACTGGATTCCCTGCGGAATCTCGGACAATGCCTGTGACTGCGCCACCCAAAGGAATAGGCAGCCTCAAATCTTTTTCTAGGGTTTGTTCTGATTGAATGAGTGCTTGTGCTATGTTTTTCTCTGTTTTGTCTCCAAAGGATAGATCGATGTTGTAAGTGTTAGGTGGTAAATCTACGATCGCATATTTTCCGGATTTTGCCGTGCGAGCACTTTTTTTGCCAACGATGACTTCCACGCCAATGACTGGGTTCCCATCGGAATCGCGCAAGAATCCAGTGATAGAGCCTGGTTCCGCGGGAGGCAAAGGAGGCAAGGGAAGGGCTGGGGTTGGTGCTACTGGCGGCGGTGCTGGTGCTGCCAATGGCACTGGATCCAGTGCTGTCCTGATTTCAGGAACCAACTGGATTTGTATTGGTTCTGGGACACTGTTGTACTTGCTAGGGTCTAGGGAGGCAGGCAACTCCAAATTTAACTCTAATTTTTGTCCAGCACTAATAGATGTTTGCTCTATGTTGGTTTCTGTTTTGCCAAGATAAGATAGATCAATTTGCAGGACACTTGGGGGTAAATCTCCGATCGCATACCTTCCGGATTTTGCGGTGCAAACCGTTTTTCCTCCAGCAGTTACTTCCACGCCAAACACTGGACGCCCAGCAAAGTCCCGCACTGTTCCTGTGAGTGTTCCTGGTTCCGATTTTTTCAGTAGATCTGCTGCTTTTCTTGCTAGAAACGAGAAGACCGAACTGGGTAGTTCCATTGTGTGTACTCTTGTTTTGCACTAAAAAATGTTTTTCTTGTCAACGACTTGCCAATGAGCTTCAGATGGAATAAAATATTACCGACTCGAAGAAACGACCCGGACTGCGCCATTGCTGCCCTTAACATTGCCGCCGACGTACCCAACGACGAAACCGACGATCCAAGCTTCTCCATCAATTTGTTCATATTCACTAGCAGTCCATATCCATAATGGTGCATTGATAAATATATCTTGATCTATAGCAGGGGAATCGTTAGTACCAGAAATATTCTTACCACAAACACATATTTTGGAGTCACTTAATTTACTCAAATCCGAATCCTTCGTAACCGACAAAGATTCTCCCCACTTTCCAGTGCTTCTGCAATATAGCAGAGTCTTTGCTTCTTCTATGGTAGGTACTCGCCAGCCATTAGAAGGTTTTGGAAGATCCTCCCATTGGTACTTCGTAGCCTCCCCTTTGCAAGTAGTGCCCGTCCAAACTTGACCTTCGCAACAACGTTTCCAACGGAGTTTGTTAACCAGATCGGTAACAGTACCATCACCGTTATCTAGGTAGCGACCGCGGATCAAAGCTATGGCAACGCGCAAATCTTGTTCCAAGGTTTGCCCTAATTTAACGAGCAACTGCTCTACATTGCCTTCCTTTTGATCAAGGTAGAGAAGATCCATCTGTACGAGACCAGGTGGCAAATCATTGATGAGGTACTTTCCGTGTTTATCAGTGCGAGCGGTTTTCCCTCCTGCAAAGACTGTTATTCCAGATGCCGGGTTATTATTAGAACATCGCACAATGCCTGTAATCGCACCACCTAGGAAAATAGGTAGTCTCAAATTTTTTTCTAGGGTTTGTCCTGGTTGAATCAAGAATTGTTCTACTTTCTTTTCTGTCTTATCACCTAGAGATAGATCAATTTGTAAAGTGCCGATGGGAAGATCGTTAAAAACATACTTACCTGGTTTTCCAGTTAAGGTTTTTCTACTCCCGATGATTACTTCAGCACCAACCACTGGATTCCCCGCAGAATCTCGAATAATACCCGCAATTGTGCCACTTAGAGAAATAGGGAGCCTCAAATCTTTTTCCAGGGTTTGTTCTGATTGAATGAGTGCTTGTGCTACATTTTTCTCTGTTTTATTTCCAAAGGATAGATCGATCTTGTAAGTGTTAGGTAGTAAATCAACGATCGCATATTTTCCAGATTTTGCCGTGCAAGCACTTTTGCCGCCAATGGTGACTTCTATTCCAGCCACTGGATTCCCATCAGAATCTCGCAAGACTCCAGTGAGAGAACCTGGCTCTGCGGGAGGCAAAGAAGGCACAGGAGGAAAAAGCAGGTTTGGGGTCGGTGCTGGTTGAACCAGTGACACTGGATCTAGTACCGTCCTATCATGAGAGACTGAGTGGATCTGTACTGGATCAAATCCCGAAGTACTACGTAGTTTAGAATCTAAAGAAGCAGGCATCTCCAAATCCAGTTCTAATTTTTGCCCGGCACCAATGGATACCTGCTCTATGTTCGTTTCCGTTTTTCCAAAAAAGGATAGATTAATCTGGAGAGTACCCGGGGGTAAATCTCCGATTACATACCTCCCCGATCTTGCTGTGCAAACCCTCTTTCCTCCAGCGGTTACCTCCACACCAAACACCGCATTGCCATTGGAATCCCGAACCGTACCCACGAGTGTGCCTGGACACGATTTTTTTAACAAGTCTATTATTTTTCTTGCCAAAAATGTGAAAACCGAATTGAGTAATCCCATTGTGTGCGTGTTTTTCGTTAGGTCGATATATCACACTTCCCTACATTCGGTCTGCCAAGTTGCTGCTGGTCATGCGCAGTCGCTGACTTAATAAGCGTGAAAGTTTGAAGATAAATTTTGCCGCGAGTGCAGGTTTTTCGTGGATCATGAGGTCTAAGGAGTTTCTGGTCAGGTTCAGGAGGGTGACTTCGGTAGCAGCCACGGCCGTTGCAGAACGATGTCCACCGTCCACGAGAGACATCTCCCCAAGCGTTTGACCAGCACCCACAC
Organism: Gammaproteobacteria bacterium; assembly: GCA_963575665.1. Taxonomy (GTDB): domain Bacteria; phylum Pseudomonadota; class Gammaproteobacteria; order CAIRSR01; family CAIRSR01; genus CAUYTX01. The sequence goes on from CAUYTX010000066.1 coordinate 18,429, forward strand.
TGGCGAGCACCTTAGGTGGAGTACCAGCTACCTCTTTTAAGATACTAATGGTTCCACTGGTAATAATGGAAAGGGTGTCATCGCTGGAGCCCTCTTGGAAAATGACAGTACCTTTGACTAGTCTTGCGACTGTCAGATAAATCCCAAGTGCTTGAATCTCAGGCCATGAAAAACCAATTGCCCATTTACTCTCCTCTAAGATCGTGGCGCATTGACCTGCGTTCCTTTCAACTTCTGAGGAGAGTGTAGTGCCTTTGGAAGGAGCAGCACCAGGTTTTGAGGCTCCAGGTTTTGAAGGAGCAGTACCCTTGCTGGCCGAAGCTGCAGGCTGTGCAGACGCCTTAGCAACGGGTTTCGCAGGAACGGAGGGTTTACCAAAGGAACCAAGTGCCATATAAAGTCTCCTCTGCAGGTTTTGGCTCGTTACATTTAGAGAAAGAAACCGCAGCACATTGAGGATAGCATCTTCCCGCGAAATTGATTTGCGTGTCAATCTTCTCCTGATTCTATCGGTGTGCGCGAACATCGGGTTAAATTGAGTACCCAGTAGATTGAGTTTGTGGTACTTTTGTTCGTATTCACCACGCGCGTGCCCATCGAGGTTCTCACTCGCAGCATCGCTTCAAAAATTGGATAATTCATGTCTACTAGTGTTTCCTGTCAACATCCCGAGCGTGGGATCAAACGTGCTCTTTACGTTGCATCCCATTCGCCTGCTGCCACTTTTTTACGTGAATTGGTTACACACCCCCGCGAAATGGGGGCTGTTTGGCCAAGTTCGCGTCAGTTGGCCCGTCGTATTGCACAGTCAGTGCCTTGCGATCGACGAGGAAAAATCGTAGAACTAGGAGGAGGTACCGGCACGATCACGGAAGCCCTTTTAGCACGTGGTATCCCCCCGGATCGATTAATCGTGATAGAACGGGCACCTGCCTTAGCAGCGATATTGCGTACTCGGTTTCCTCGAGTGCAAGTCGTAGAAGGGGATGCCATGTACCTCACAGAGTTATTACGAGATGTAGGTGGGATCGCAGCAGTAGTTTCCGGATTACCTTTGAGGTCTTTGCCTCCTCGCGTGGTTGCAACGATTATCCGAGAAGTATCTGAAGTGTTAGACCCGGGCGGTTTATTTATCCAGTTTACCTACCACATGCGACTGCAGCCCAGCTTATCTCAGCGGTTTGCCGCAATTTCTTCTCGATTGGTATTGGGAAATCTTCCTCCTGCGCGAGTCTGGGCTTTTGTCAATCGGCGTCGCCCAGACGATAGTGCAGTTGCCTAAAGGCTCTTGTTCACGATTTCGTAAGTATCTTTAGATAGGGAAGCGCGTGAAATCTCTTCTAATGTCTCTCGCATCTTCTCCCTTCGGTTTGGTTCATAGCGACGCCAATCGCTCATTGCGCTAATTAGCCTAGAAGCCACTTGAGGGTTAATAGAATCTAGGCCAAGTACTTGTTCTGAAAGAAACTCATAGCCCGATCCATCAGGTGCGTGGAAGTTCAACGGGTTGGCATGACAAAAAGCCCCAATTAAAGCGCGGACTTTGTTGGGGTTAGTGTGTCTAAAGTCAGGGTGGTGCAAAAGACCTTTCACTGATTCCAACGTGTTAGGCAAACGAGAAGTTGCCTGCAGTGAAAACCATTTGTCAACTACTAACGCATTTCCGCGCCACCGACCGTAAAACCGTGCTAACGCAGGCAAGCGTTCTTGGCAATTAGAATTCGTTAAGAACCCAAGAGCGGCCATGGCATCAGTCATGTTCGTCGTATTCTGAAACTGAGAGGTACATAAAGCGTATATCTCATCGTCTTCGAGCTCCATTAGGTATCCAAGACTGACATTTTTGAGGCGACGTTTTCCAATGGCTTCTGCTGTCATTTCGCTAGAGCTTGCAGTATTGGTCTTTTGCACTGCTAAAAATGATGTTCTGAGTGAACGTGCTAAAGAAATTCGCAAAAATTTTCGTACTTCGTGAATTGCTTTAGGATCTATTGGGTCTATCCGTTGTGCTAAGTAAGCTTCTGAGGGTAAAGAGATCGCTTCTGCCAAAAGTCGCCGATCCTCGGCATCTGGAGTTTCCAACCATTTTTCTAGTAATTTACCTACAGATTGCACCAACAGAGGGGGCATTTTGAGGATTTGGCCAGCTGCGTAGTCTTGCAGCAATCCCTTAATTAGACGCACCATCCATTGTTGACCTGCATCCCAACGGTTAAAAAGATCAGAATCTTGCGCCATTAAGAATGCAAGATCGGCATCCGAGTATTCTGCTTCGATGAGCACTGGTGCTGAGAACCCGCGTAAAAAAGAAGGAATCGGAGGTTCTAGTACGTCTAAAAACTGAAAAACTTCACGGGATTTTCGGATTTCAAGCACGCGAGTGGTCATTGGAGTAGTAGCAAGTTCTCCCGATAACCTAAGAGACAAGTCATATCCTTTGGCATTTAACAACCCAACGGCAAAAGGAATGTGAAAGGGGTTTTTTTCAGGCTGTCCGGGAGTAGGCTGGCAACTTTGGTCGATTGTCAACGTGTAAGCATGACCTTTTGGGTCATACTCCCCATGGCATTTCAAGATTGGGGTTCCTGCCTGTGAGTACCAACGCTGAAATTGAGAGAGATCCCTTCCAGAGACATCAATCAGTGCTTGCACAAAATCATCTGTAGTGACTGCTTGACCATCATGTCTCGAAAAATAAAGATCAGTAGCACGACGGAATGTCTCTGCACCCAAGAGGTTTCGTGCCATCCGAACCACCTCGGCTCCCTTTTCGTAAATAGTCACTGTATAAAAATTGTTGATCTCTACGTAGGCCTCTGGTCGCACTGGGTGCGCTAGGGGGCCTGCATCCTCTCGAAATTGTGCAGTTCGCAAGCGTTGTGCATCTTTGATTCGCTTGACTGCTCGTGAGGTCATGTCCGCAGTAAATTCTTGATCCCGAAATACCGTAAACCCCTCTTTTAATGAGAGCTGAAACCAATCTCGGCAGGTGACGCGGTTTCCCGACCAATTATGGAAATATTCGTGGGCAATGACAGCTTCTACACCTTCAAAATCATCATCCGTGGCACTTTCTGGGTGTGCTAAGACGTATCGAGAGTTAAAAATGTTTAAGCCTTTGTTTTCCATGGCTCCCATATTGAAATCATCGACTGCAACAATCTGATACACGTCTAGGTCATACTCGCGACCATACACTTCTTCATCCCAGCGCATTGCCTTTTTCAAGGATGCCAAGGCGTGTTCACATTGGTCTCGGTTTTGGTGTTGCACATAAATACGAAGGTCTATATTTCGGCCAGAAGTTGTCACGTAATGACTAGATAAGCAAGCCAAATCTCCGGCAACTAAAGCAAATAAATAGCTTGGTTTTGGAAATGGATCTACCCAACGAGCGTAATGACGTCCCCCGGGAAGTTCTCCTTTTTCCGCAGGATTGCCATTTGATAACAGCACAGGGTAACGGGTGCGATCTGCCTCTAATGTCACCGTAAACATTGCCATGACATCTGGCCGATCTAAGTAATAGGTAATCCGTCTAAATCCTTCTGGCTCACATTGTGTGCAAAGATTTCCACTGGAGGCGTATAAACCTTCTAGTGCTGTATTTTCTTTGGGCTGAATAGCAGTTTTTACCTCTAGAGTAAAAATTTCTGGCACGTGGTCAATCGTCAGTGATTCTTCCCCCACGGAATACTCTTTTTCCGTCAGTACGCGACCATTGATCACTAGAGAAAGCAAAGTGAGGTTCTGACCATCTAATATCAGTGGTGTTGGTTTTGGAACCTGGCGTTTCAAACCAAGGCGTGAATGTACGATCGTGCGATCTTCCTCTAAATCAAATTTCAGATGGATGGTCTCAATTCGGTAGGTTGGAGGAGCATAGTCTCGTAAATAAGTAATTTTTGTTTGCATGATTTTAGATTGATCTTTCGTATGTTGACTTGTATAATACATTATTACAAACTGGAGTTTTTATCTATCCTATGCTCAGTTTGCTGAGGCGTATCGTTCAGGAGGTTAATTTTGCCGGGGATTTAGACGAAGCCTTGGCGACTATTGTCACGCGCGTCCGAGAAGCCATGGAGTCTGACGTATGTTCCGTTTATCTAGTAGATCCGTCAGATAATTGTTTGGTACTCATGGCCACGCAGGGCCTCAATCAGGACGCAGTGAAAAAAGTCCGAATGCCTCTAGGACATGGCATCGTCACCTTAGTTGCCGAACGCGCAGAACCTGTAAACTTAGATAATGCTCCCTCTCACCCTCGTTTTTTATTCCTCCCAGAAACCAATGAAGAGCCCTATCAATCATTTCTAGGGGTCCCCATCCTAAACCACCGAAAAGTGGTCGGGGTCTTAGTCACCCAACGGCGTCAAGCCGAACGTTGTAGCGAAGATCAAGTGGCTTTTCAAGTCACGGTCGCAGCAACCTTAGGGGGTGCCATCAGCCATGCAGAGGCCAGCGGAGGATTAAAACCCTCTTCGCAATCTGGCAACAATCGACGTTTTGAAGGATTGGCGGCGGCTCCTGGCGTATCCATTGGCAAAGCTCTATTGGTTACCCACTCGATTGATTTTGATTTAGTCCCAGATCGACATGCCAATGACCCTGCTGCAGAAGAACTTGCTTTTATCACGGCAGTAGAAGCAGTTCAAGCCAACATTCGCGAGCTTGGAGAAGGACTCAGTCAAGCATTGTCTACCGAGGAGAGCACGCTTTTTGATGCGTACCTTTTAATGTTGAGCAGTGATAGCTTAATCGGGAAAACGATCGAAAGAATTAAGGCAGGAAATTGGGCACCCGGAGCTTTGCGCCAAACCGTAATGGAACATGTTCGCGTTTTTCGTGCAATGGAAGACCCTTTACTGCGAGAGCGTGCTACCGACATCATTGACTTGGGACGTCGTATCCTTTTACAACTGCAAGAAAAGGGACGGCGGGTTTTCCGGTATCCAAAACGAACGGTCTTGGTAGCTGAAGAAGTGTCTGCCACTATGATTGCAGAAGCTCCACTGAATCGGTTAGTAGCTGTAATCTCAACCCGTGGTTCTCGTTATTCCCATGCGGCCATTTTGGCCCGGGCGTTGGGATTGCCCGCCGTCATGGGTTTGTCTGATTTGCCATTGGGTCAGATCGATGGTCATGAAGTGGTAGTAGACGGCTACCGTGGCCACATTTATTTAGCTCCCTCTTCGGTAGTTCGATCAGAATTTAATCGACTGGCTAGAGAGGATGCCAAGCTCACAGCAGATCTAGCCGAGATTCGGGATCTGCCTGCGATCACCACAGATGGACACCGTGTTCCCTTGTATGCCAACACGGGTCTAGTTGCCGACATGGAACAAGCGCGCAACAGCGGAGCAGAAGGGATAGGTCTTTATCGTACTGAAATTCCTTTCATGGTTAGGGATCGCTTTCCCGGGGAGGAGGAGCAAGCATCCATTTTCCGACAAGTATTACGTGCTTTTTCTCCTCATTCGGTGACCATGCGCACCCTAGACGTAGGAGGAGACAAATCTCTTCCTTATTTCCCAATTCAAGAGGCGAATCCCTTTTTAGGATGGCGTGGGATCCGCATCACTCTCGATCATCCAGAAATTTTCCACATACACCTGCGTGCCATGCTTCGAGCTAGTGAAGGACTGGATAATCTCCAGATTCTTTTCCCAATGGTGTATTGTATAAGCGAAGTAGAGGAAGCGTTAGTTTTACTACATCGTGCTCATCGGGAACTAATAGAAGAAGGGCGTCAGATCCCCCTGCCAAAAGTGGGAGTGATGATTGAAATTCCTGCAGCCATTTATCAAATCGGGCTTTTCTCTCGTCAGGTTGACTTTCTTTCAGTAGGCACCAATGATCTTACCCAATACCTTTTAGCGGTTGATCGAAACAACGAACGCGTGGCAGGTCTGTATAATCACTTGCATCCGGCGGTTCTTCGGGTGTTGGTGCAGATCGCCCAGACTGCGAGAGATCATCGGATTCCAGTGGGAGTGTGCGGAGAAATGGCAGGAGATCCCATGCTTGCTTTGTTGCTAGTCGCCATGGGCATGGATAGCTTAAGCATGAATTCAGGCTGTCTCCCACGCGTGAAAAAAACTCTTCGGCACTTTTCATTGGAGCGTGCTAAAGAGATTTTGCAGGATGTCCTCAGTTTTGGGGATTGTGTCTTAGCGCAGAAGTACCTTGATAATGTCTTAGAACAAGAAGGATTGGCCAACCTAGTCCGTCCTAATTCAGATCAAAAAAAAGGATAGGCTAAAAACAATAATTTGGAAACGGTTGCAGCCCGCAGAATCAGTAGGCAAAATACTCGTGTAGTCACTAAAGAGGAAGAGTTATGAAGAAGGTAGTACCTATTTTCCTTGCGTTTGTTGGTTTGATCTTTTCCCATGGTACCATTGCGAGTGGGGACGGTGGAGGGGGAAAAGGAGGAGGGGCGAATGGCAACTACTTGGAGATCACACCTCCCTTCGTGGTCAACATGCCGGATTCCAAAAGATCACGGTTCATGCAGGTGACTGTTGCGGTTTCTGCCAAAAATGAGGAAACCCTCAAAGGAATTTCAGTACACGCCCCTTTGATTCGAAACAATTTGATTTTGCTTTTTACCAACCAGACTGCAGATGTGGCCACTTCTCGGGAAGTTCGGGAAAAACTTCGCAAGGATGCAGAGGAAACCATCAACAAAGCCTTGAAAGAAGTAGGATTAGCCCCGATTGATGCCCTCTACTTTACCAATTTGGTGATACAGTAGCATTCATTTTTTGGGCAAAGATGCCCCGAATCTTTTGATCGATCCGGGGCAGGGCTTTTAGGTGCCTACCTGAATACGACGGGGTTGTGGGCGTTCTTGCTTAGGAATAGTCACTTCCAATACGCCGTTGTTGCCTTTCGCAGAAATTTTCTCTGGATCTGCAGTCTCGGGAAGTACGAAGCGGCGGTGGAACAGTCCGCGGGGACGCTCGATTCGTTTGAAAGCGTCATCCCCTTCTTCCGTTTGGCGCACCCCGCGAATGCTTAGAACGCCTTTTTCCATCGTGATCTCAATGTGTTTCGGATCTACTGCAGGAATGTCTGCTAGGAGTACAAAGCGATCCTCCTCCTCTTTAATGTCGACTGCGGGAACCCACTCTGCCGTGGCTACGCTGCCATTTTCTGTTTCCGAAGAAGACGCCTGATTAAACAAACGATTCATCTCTTCCTGGAGCTGTTGTAAGGCAAACCAGGGGTATCGACGAATAACGGCCATGATGCACCTCTTCACTTAAGGTTTATGGGGTTTAGCACTGCATGTTTAAAGATATTGGGATATTACAAAAATTTTTCAAGTACGAGGCTTAGATGGCAATCGAAAAATGGGGAAACGAGGCAGTCCAAGAATTGCGAACGATCATTGATCTTGTTCGTTGGGGTGCTAGTCATTTTGCAGAGGCTAATTTAGCCCACGGACACGGATTTGATAATCCGTGGGATGAGGCGACCCATCTAGTCTTGCACGCTTTGCACTTACCTCACGACACCACAGACCGAATTGGCAATGCTAGGCTCACTACGCTTGAGAGGAGAGTGGTTGTCCGGCTATTTCGTCATCGCGTTTTGGAACGAAGACCTGTTGCCTACTTAACCAAAGAAGCTTGGTTTGCTGGTTTGCCTTTTTATGTGGATGAGCGAGTACTTATCCCTAGGTCTCCGATTGCAGAATTGATTGAAAAATCGTTCTCTCCGTGGCTGACAAAAACGACAAGCATACTAGACATTGGCACTGGATCCGGTTGCATTGCGGTTGCTTGTGCTTTAGCATTTCCTGAGGCTCAAGTAGACGCAATAGATATTTCTAAAGAAGCATTAGAAGTAGCACAAGTTAATGTGAAGCATTACGAAGTCGAAGAGCGTGTTCATCTGTTCCAATCTGACCTTTATGAGAAATTAGGGGATCATCAGTACGATTTAATCGTAAGCAATCCTCCCTATGTGCCTAATGAAGAAGTGCCTGCGTTGCCCCCAGAATACCAGCAGGAACCAGCACTTGGTCTAGCAGCAGGCAAGGAGGGAATAGACATTGTTTTACGCATTTTACGGGATGCACCAAAATACCTCAGACCAAAGGGCATCTTGGTCGTGGAAGTGGGAAATTCTGTAGCTGCTTTGGAAAAAGCGTTGCCGAAGGTACCCTTTCTGTGGCTAGATTTTGAGCATGGCGGTGGCGGTGTGTTCTTGCTCACAGCCCAGCAGATTGAGCAAAATTTGGAGCACCTGAGTTGACATTTTCCCTATTCTGAAGGGCAGTGATTCCTACGAATCTACACGCTGAATTGTGTAGTTTCTTCGGGGCAGGTTCCCACTTTACAGAGAGGACTGACTGCTTCTCCACAAGCTAAACTAACCTGAGTTCGACGTAAAAAATAATGAACGAGATTGACAACGCTCTACGCCACAAGTCTGCTTTAGGTCACGATGATAAATTTCAATCATCCACCCGCATTCTGATAAAGTTTGACGGGTTAGGTCTGACATTGAAAGGTCGTTAGTAGCCCAATATTCCATGTCACCGTTTTTAGCAACGATCTGAAATATTTTAATCATGCCATATCCTTTCAGATGTACCACGATCTCTTCTTCAGTAAAAATAAGTTCGCTTATAGCTCGATTCCCAGTTCTATCAGGATCAACCTGCCGGTTAGATCTTAATCTCGTTAACCATACCCACCCTAAACCTTTGATAAATTTCAAGTTATCCAAACTACTATACCAACTATCAAATACTACTGCTTTAGGTATAAATCCACGTTTATTG
>CAUYTX010000067.1:0-6258 GCA_963575665.1 Gammaproteobacteria bacterium
GCCAACCGTGAACCGATTTTACGTGCGTAGAGAGCGTCATGGATGACGATCGACTGCGCACTCGGATCGGACTCCAAAATGGCCTTCTTTTATCTGTATGGTTTCTGTACACTTTAACCTTTTAGCGTGAGAGAACTTATGATTGATGGACACATGATTAACCTGATTACCGTTATCCAATCGTCTACTAGTGCTGCGGTTGGTTTTATGGTTTCTGCAGCTGGGTTCGGATCCGCACTAGGGTGGGCACTCATTGGATCAAAGTACATGGAGAGTATTGCTAGACAACCTGAGTTGACGTCGAATTTACGCGTCCAAATGTTCATTACAGGTGGTCTCATGGAGTCCTTCCCCTTTATTGCGTTGGCTATTGCAATGTGGTTTGTCTTTGCTAACCCTTTTATGGCAAGTGCAGAGCAAAGCATCTTAAAGCTGTCGTAGGACAATGACTTTGGGTTGATTGCTGGTGCATTGATCTTTGGCGGGTCGCGAAGACTAAGCTTGTTCTCCTTTTTGTCAACCCAAATGAATTGAGTATGTCTCTTAAAATTGCAGTACTGCTTCCCTGCCGAAACGAAGAAAAAACTATCCGCGCGGTCGTAGAAGATTTTAGGCGAGTTTTACCGGAAGCAAGGGTATGTGTTTTCGACAACTGTAGTACTGATAGAACTAGAGAAGAGGCATTGGCTGCCGGAGCTGAAATATATTTCGAGCCACATATAGGTAAAGGTGCCGTGGTTCGTAGTATGTTTCGAGAAGTTGATGCCGATGTATATTTAATGGCAGATGGGGATGGTACTTACCCTGCGGATCGAGCCAGAGAGCTAATTCAACCTGTCCTAGAAGGACGTGTGGACATGGTAGTAGGTACTCGCCTGCAACAACACGCTGCAGGATCCTTTCCCAGAATGCACCAATTTGGTAATCACTTGGTTCGCGATATCCTAAACATATTGTTTCGAGCCAACCTAGTAGATGTGTTATCCGGCTATCGTTGTTTTAGTAAGCGTTTCGTCAAGACTATGCCAGTTTTGAGCAAGGGATTCGAGATCGAAACGGAAATGACCTTGTATGCCTTAGATCAAGGTTTCCTGATCCAAGAAATCGAAATTCCCTACGGAGAACGTCCCGAGGGTAGCACCTCAAAATTAAACACAGTCCGAGATGGCTTCCGTGTCCTCAAAACACTTCTTTGGGTCTTTAAGGATTATCGACCATTGCTCTTTTTTGGAGGATTAGGGTTATTTTCGATTTTGAGTGGTCTTGGGTTCGGTTCTTTTGTGTTGCATGAATTTACGACTACCGGACGCATGACCCACCCCTCAACGGCGTTGCTCTCGGCAGCACTGGGTACTATTGGTTTCCTACTGATTACTACCGGGCTAATACTAGACACTGTGAACCGCCGCAGCCGAGAGTTACACCTTTTGTTGGTAGATCACGTCATTCGCTTTCCACACCGAAAGCACTAACCAAGTTTGGAAGCACGCCGACTGCGAACCGCGCTGGCCAATGTTTCCAATAACACTTCAGTATCCTCCCAGCCGAGGCACGCATCGGTGATGCTCTGACCATAGGTGAGCGGCTGGCCATGTTTTGGATCTTGGCGGCCTTCTACTAAGTGGCTTTCCAACATGATCCCTAGGATGTGCTCGTTTCCACTCGCTACTTGATCGGCTATTTCTTGACAAACTTCCTTTTGGCGTTTTGGTTTTTTGGAACTGTTGGCATGGCTGCAATCGACCATTAGCCGTTCTTCTAGGCCAATCTTCCGCAATCCTTCGATAGCTTGTCGAATGCTTGCGGGGTCACAGTTGGGTTGCTTGCCTCCACGAAGAATTAAGTGGCAATCTGGATTGCCCGCGGTCGAAAAAATGGCAGAATGCCCAGCTTTGGTGAGAGAGAGGAACGAATGTGGATGGGAAGCAGAACAAATGGCATCTATGGCGATTTGTAATCCTCCCTCTGTTCCATTTTTGAAACCCACTGGACAAGATAAGCCAGAAGCTAACTCGCGATGTACTTGGCTTTCTGTGGTTCTGGCGCCAATGGCACCCCAACTGATTAAATCTGCAACATATTGCGGACTAATGAGGTCTAAATACTCTGTGCCCGCTGGAACTCCTTGTTCTGCCAAATCGAGCAACAAACTACGCGCAAAACGCAACCCTTCATTGATCCGAAAGCTACCATCTAGGTAAGGATCATTGATTAGCCCTTTCCAACCTACGGTAGTCCTTGGTTTCTCGAAATAGACTCGCATGATGATGAGCAAATCTTTTTCAAGAGACGCAATGTATTTAGACAACCGACCGGCGTACTCCCGAGCTGCTTTAGTGTCGTGGATAGAACAAGGCCCCGTGACGACTACTAATCGGTCATCCGTGCCTTCTAAAATTTTGTGGATCGCCTGACGAGTTTGGTAGATGGTCGTAGAGGCCTGATCTGAAATGGGATACTCTTGATGCAGCTGCTCTGGAGAGATCAGCTCTTGAATGGATTGAATGCGTAGATCATCAGTGGCGTAGCGCATGGCAGTCTTGGCCGAACAGTTGTTTTTAGAGATTTTACTCCCTATCATGAGAGCTTTCCAGAAATGAAGACACGAAAATTGTCAGGAAAGGAAGAGGATTTTCAGAAATTTCTGAGATTTTTTAGATAAGCGGGTATAATTGAGTTCTTCAGTCTTTAATTGGTTTTGTATTAACTACATAAAAAAAATAACCTCATTCTCCTATCCCTCTTTCCTGAAAAGAGAGGAAAACACGGAAGGGTTATTAAATAAGAAGCTAAAGAAATCATTGCTCCAAATAGGAATTGAAATGGACGTATCGACAGTCCTTTTATTGTTTCTTGTTATAGCTCTCTTTAAATTATTATCGAATAAAAGATTGTTAGTACTGCTTGCTAATCAGGTTACCCTTCTCAAAAGATATAGTCTTGCGTTTAAGATGTCGGCTGACAGCTACTTAATTTTAGACCAGGCTGGCAAAATTCTTGAAGGAAACGCTTCTTTAGCCAAGATGATTGGTTACAGCGAGGAAGAAATAACTACTTTTTGTTTTTCTGACTTTTTTTCAGACTGGTCTCCTAATGAAGTTAATGAGTACATAGCTAGAAACATGATTTTTGGAAAAAGTATTTTCGCAACTAACTGGCGGAGAAAGGATGGAGAGATCATAAATGTCGAAGTAGGTATGACTTCTGTACAAGATGTTTTCTTTTGTTCCATTCGAGACGTTAGTGAGCGTAAACAGTTTGAAGAAAAACTTAAAGAAAGTGAAGGATTTTTAGAAATTGTTTTAGATGCCATCCCCGATTCATTAGTATTGGTCGATACCGATGGCCAAATTGTTTTGGCAAATCCTGCAACGTATGACTTATATGAGATCCCGTACAACCATTCTTTGCCAAAACGGGAGGATTTTGAGCGATTTTTCAAATTTACCGACGCCAAGGGTCGCGTTATAACATCAGAGGAATGGCCTACGGCGTGCGCCCTAAGGGGAGAAGTGATTGGCGAACTTGAATTATGTGTAACACGCCAAGATACGGGAAAGAGATGGGTAGGTCTTTACTGGGCACTTCCCATTTACTACAAAGAAAAATACCATGCACTAGTAGGTGTAAAAGACATTACGGGGCGCAGATGCGCAGAAATAGCCTTAGAAGAAGCTAGGGTAGCCTTACAATTAAAAAATGAAAAGTTATCAGAGCTCAACAGAATATTAGAAGATCTTTCTTCTTTAGATGGCTTAACCGCAATCCCAAATCGACGAAGGTTTGATGAGTACTTAATACGAGAATGGCATTTTTCATTGAACGATAGAGTGCCACTCTCAATGATTGTAATTGATATTGATCATTTTAAGCTCTTTAATGAAAACTACGGATATATTGCCGGTGATGACTGCTTAAGAACGATTGCTAGGACATTAAAAACATCCTTGATTCGAGCCTCTGATTTGGTAGCGCGTTATGGTGGAGAGGAGTTTGCATGTATCCTACCAAATACAGATTCTTCGAGCCTAATTTCTATAGGAAATCAGTTAAAGAATAGTGTATCTGAACTATCAATTCCTCATGAGTTTTCCAGAGTTGCAAAATATGTTACGATTAGCCTAGGAGGTGCGACTATCATGCCTTCTGAAGAAGTTTCACCATATTTGCTAATCGGAAAAGCAGATTCATGTTTGTACAGAGCTAAGGCACAAGGACGAAATCAGTTTGTGTCTATGTCTGAATGAATGGTTTAGCAGAGCTCAAGAGGTTCAATAGGCAAAAAGGAAATCAAAAGTGGAAAATTTAAACATCGTTATTCGAGCACCAGTTAAGATTCCAACAGGTATTGAGGGTTTTGAACATTTGTCAATGGGTGGACTGCCACAAGGTCGTACTACTCTATTAGTAGGTACGTCTGGGTCAGGAAAAACAATTTTTGCTGTCGAATTTCTTTACCGTGGAATTATGCAACACGGTCATTCTGGAATTTTCGTGACGCTTGAAGAAAAGCCAATCGAAATTATGCGAAACGTTAAGCGTGTGGGTTGGGATCTAATGGATCTCGTGCACCTCAAAAAATTGGCTTTCGTGGATGGTTCTCCAGATCCTATTCCAGCAGAAGAAGTTGGTAATTACAATCTCGAAGGGTTGATTTTTCAAATACGTCAAGCTATTTTACAGACTCATGCCGATTTTGTGGTCATCGATTCCATCGGCTCGTTGTTCCACCAATTTTCTGATACTTCTAAAGTACGGCTAGAAATTTTTCGCATTACTGAGGTAATGAGAGAACTCGGTGTAACAACCCTAATGACTGCTGAGCGTTTAGACGAGTACGGCCATATTTCTCGGCATGGCGTAGAAGAATTTATCTCAGACAATGTTATTGTTCTCCGTAATGTCTTAGCCGAAGAAAAGTGCCGCCGTACTATTCAAGTACTGAAGATGCGTGGAGATGTACATTGCAAGGGTGAATACCCCTTTACGATTTCCAGTACTGGGATCACGATATTGCCATTGTCGGCCATGGAACTTACCCAGGAGTCTTCTAATGATCGCATCGGCACTGGTAACCATGACCTAGACTTAATGACCAATGGCGGCATCTTCCGTGATTCAATCTTTTTAGTCAGTGGACCAACCGGTGGTGGTAAGACTTTAATGTCTGCCATGTTCGCGGCCGAGGGCTGTCGCACCGGCGAAAAAGTACTACTGTTGGCTTATGAAGAATCCCGTGAGCAGTTGCTACGCAATGCATCTTCTTGGGGGATCAATTTTTCTAAGTGGGAAAAGGAAGGATTGTTACGCATTGTCTGTCAATATCCAGAGGCGATGGGCCTCGAAGACCACCTGTTAGTCATTCGCCGCGAAATCTTAGTTTTCAAACCAAGACGTCTTATCATGGACAGTGTTTCTGCAATGGAACGGGTGGCTAGTGTCCGAAATTTCCGCGAATTTGTGATTGGTTTGACATCTTTTATGAAGCAGGAACGTGTTTGCAGTATGTTTACCAGCACTACTCCGCAGCTTTCTGGTGGGGAATCAGTTACTGAGACTCATATCTCAACTATTACTGACGTCATTGCCTTGCTACGCTACGTAGAAATTAATGGAATCCTCCGCCGAGGAATTGCAGTTATCAAGATGCGGGGTTCGCAACATGATAAGCGTATTCGGGAATTTACTATCGACGGAGATGGTATGCACGTTGGGGAACCCTTTCAGAATGTTCAGAATATTATGCTTGGTGTTGCTTCAGTGACCCCAATGAGGGATTCAGACCGCTTTGAAAAAATGTTTGAGTAGTTCAAGTAGAATTTAGGAATGATTGGCAATGGGATGGAGAGATCAGTGGACACTCATCATCATTTCAAGCTTTATATCGCTGGCCAGACAGTGTATGCAGATCAAGCAATTAAGAATTTGAAGCAACTCTGTGAAACTCAAGCTCCTGGGGACTACGTTTTAGAAATCATCGACATTCTTAAACAGCCGAAACAAGCGCGCGAACATAAGATCCTTGCTATTCCGACCCTAATTCGTGAGCACCCTAAACCCAAACGTCGCCTCATCGGTGATTTAACAAAAAAATCTGTTAGCCTATTTGAAATCGGATTTGTTGAATAAGGTAGGATTACCCAACCCGAAAAAGCAGTTTGGTGTTGGGTGTCATGTTTCTAAAAAATTTTATAGCTAGAATGAGTGCGATTCGTTCCTAGTGAAAATGTCTAACAAAGCAGGCATATAACCTAGGGT
>CAUYTX010000068.1:0-6221 GCA_963575665.1 Gammaproteobacteria bacterium
AGCGCAAGTTTACGAGGCAGGTGCTAATATTGGTATCGATAATTTAACAGAGGGATCAAGTTTAGTCAATTACTATACAGAAAATAAGTCTTTAGCGCCTTTCGTTCTTCAAACCTCAAAATTACAATCAGCTAATAAAATATTTTTACAAGATTTAATATGTGAAGGACCAATTTTTGGTTTGGTAGACGATTTAGGTAATGATTTAATTTTATTTGATAATGCAGAAAATAATAATGAAAATTTAAAAGGCTTGTACTTGAATGATTATCCAGTAAAAAACTCTAGAAATAATTCTTATAATTACAGCAAAGTAGAAGTTTATGGAAAAATAGGATCAGAATTTCAATCGTCTATACCATTAGACAGACAGAAAGGGCTGTTTTCTTACGCAAGTCCAGGTGTCGTTTATTCATACAATAAAACATTATACGGTTTAATAAAAAATATCGTTGGTTCGCCGGTCAGCTTTGGGGATACCAAAGTCCATAATACATTTTTATGTTTAGCTGTTGATTCAAAAGAAATATTTATAGAGCCTTTAGATGTTAGTTTTAAAACTACAGCAGGAGCAGCGCCCCCGAAGTTTAATACGTCAATTTATAACGATCTTGTATTTGAGGAGTGTTTTGGGATGTATCACGAAGTAAAAGATCCAAATACCGATTTTTTGGTTATAACTCTTAAAATAAATTCTTTAT
Organism: Gammaproteobacteria bacterium; assembly: GCA_963575665.1. Taxonomy (GTDB): domain Bacteria; phylum Pseudomonadota; class Gammaproteobacteria; order CAIRSR01; family CAIRSR01; genus CAUYTX01. The sequence continues at coordinate 702 of CAUYTX010000068.1, forward strand.
ACATAATAGATGACGGTGGTAGTATGGGAAATAATACGGCTCGATTTGGTGTGCAATTAGGTTACAAACAGAATCCAGATAAAAATATTTATATATATCATTCAGTAAATGGTATAGCTTCTTCGCCTTATCAGTTTGATTTAGTTCTTAATATAAAAGATTTCAATAAAAATTTAATACCTTATGTTAAAATTTTTAATTTTAGTAGCGCCCCAGGAGTTACAGAAACAAAAAAATATAATAGCGTTGCAGTTTCTACTATAACTGAAATTATAGATTCAAAATTTAAATACCCAAATTCAGCTTATTTCATAACCGGAATAGATGCAAGAGGTTTTGGGGGAGGAATTCCAAATCGCCAGTATAATTTAAAATTGCTTCAAATTAAAGTCCCAGAAAATTACGATGCAGATGTAAAAGAATACAATGGCATTTGGGGCGGCGAATTTGACCCGCTTTTACGATGGACTGATAATCCAGCTTGGATTTTATATGATATTATAACTAATAATAGATACGGACTGGGGAAATTTAATTTTCCGGAAAGTTTGGCTGATAAATGGTCTATATTTAATATAGGAAAATATTGTGACGAACTAGTTCCAACTTTTAGTAATTCTAAATTTCCAGCGTTAAAAATTTTAGTTATACAAGTTAATAACGCTTATGATTATGTAGAATTAGCAGTGCCAGCCGGTACAGTTATAACTGAGGATATGTTTCAAAAAGGGCAAGAGTTGCACCTTTTTAATTTACAATTCACAGAAATAGATGAAGACGGCCAGCCAAGTATAGTTTATAAATCTTTTAAAAAGATAATTAGAACAGTAACGATTAATGTTAATCCTATTTTTGGTGGAGTAGTGCGATTAAGATTATTTAATCCGTTTGGATTGCACAAATCTTGTTCTCGATTTTCTTCTGTTAAAAAGTTTGTGGAAGAAAAGAAAGCAAAAACATCAAATCAAGCTATTGGTATTTTAATTTCAGAATTAATTAACGATTCTCCTCAACAAATAGTTGATTTTAAAAATTATATTTTAGGTCAACAAGTGTTTTCCGAAGAAGATGCTGAAAATTATATATCAAGCTCTGGATCTGCTGCTCAAAAGTTTGATGCTTTTCCGGATTTAGTAGAACCAAGATTCACTTCCAATATTTATTTAAAATCAGAAACAGATGTGGTAAATTTAATAAACAATATAAGTTCTATTTTTAAAGGTATTGTTTATTGGTCAAATAATTATGTTCAATTTGATAATGATTCGCCAAAGCCTTCTTCTTATATTTTTAATAACTCTAATGTAAAAGATGGTGTTTTTAGTTATTCAGGCTCTTCTAAAGACACTCGTTTCACAGTCGTTAAAGTAACTTACGCGGACGCTTCAGACGGATATAAAGACAAAGCTGTGTATATTGAAGATCAAATCAATATAAAAAAATATGGTTATGTAGAAAAAGAACTTTTAGGATTTGGTGTAACATCAAAATCTCAAGCTAAAAGAACTGGTGAATGGTTTTTAGTAACAAATCAAGTAGAACAAGAAATAGTGAATTTTCAAGCAGGGCCTGAATGTTTATTATTATCTCCAGGTAATGTAGTTACAATTAGTGACGCTTTAAAGTTAACGAATCGATATGGAGGAAGAGTAATTGAAGTCGTTAATGATGAAATAGTCTTAGATGATAAATATGATTATATAAAAGTCAATGATATAATAAGTTTCATTGTTCCAAAGAAAAGCTCATCAATTGATCAATTAAATGCTGAAGCCTTGGCTGCAAATCAAGTTACAGAAGCTCAACTTAATCAATTAAATTCCACATATATTTATAAATATAAAGTTTTAAGCGTAGGAATGGATGGAAGTTTTAGAACTAAGATAACTTTAAAAACTACTGGAACTAGTAATGATGTTGCGGCTGAAGAAAATGTTTACACAATAAATCCATCAACTTTATGGATTTATGAACAAGATTCTCAACATATAACTACTTTATATTCTAAACAGTATAGAATAGTAGGTATTAAAGAAGTCAATCCAGTAGAATTTGATATAACTGCTATAGAATATGTCAAAACAAAATTCTCTTATATCGATAACAGAGATAATCTTGCTGCTAAATTATTATACTCTCCTGAACAAGACAATCAAACCATTAAAATTCCAACAGATATATTAGCAGGTCAAACTACAAAAGACGTTCAAGGTGATGATGGGATCGTTTTAAAAACAGAAAACAATTTTAATTTTGACAATCAATATGATTTTATATTTTCTGGAATAGATTATAGTGATGACCAAATAGCTGGTTTATTTAGTGTAACAACTATTAATGTTAAAGCTATTTTTGAAATAGCTGTATCAAAATATAGTCAACCTTTAATAAAAGGATTATTAATAGAATACGTATTAAACTCTAAAAAAGTAAGTATAAATTGGAGATTAGGAGATAAAAATTTCTTTACAATAGTTACTCCTAATTTAGAAGCTGAAACGACTTTTGAATTTATTAGAGCGTATGCTCTCGGCGAAACAGATAATTTTTTATAAAATGTTTACTCAAGTTCAAAATATTAGTAATAAACCTTTTAAGATAGTAAATCTTAAATCGAATATATTATTGTCGAATATAGAAAATCAGAATAATTACGGTTTTTTAGCCGATTCTGATCCTGACTTTAATGGTTTGCCGTTGATTGTAATGGCTGAAGGTTCAGTAAACTTGACGGTAACAAGATTAGAATGGGAAGTAATTGACCCTAAAACAAACCAAATATCTAATTTTAGTAATCCTAATTTTTCTAGTTTTTTAGTTGAACTGTTAGACGTAGATAACAATTCAATCCAGATTCTTGATAGCGATTTAAAATATAATTTTTACAATTTAAGTGCTAATTTTTTATCTTCTTTATCTAGTTCTTTATACGGTGATGTTAATTTTTTAAGAGAGATAAGAATAAGAATAACTTCTTTTACGTTTGATAACAAAACTTCGCAAGCTGTATTTGTTTTAAACTTTCCAATTTCAACATTTTCAAATGTAACTTCTACTGTTTCAAATGGAATTTTTGTTAATTATCAATTATCTAATATAGATTTTGCGAAAGATGTTTTTCTTCAAAGTTCTCAGGAAAATGATTTTTCTACTATATTAAATGAGGCGATAAACGATGCTTCAGCTAGTATTTTTATAAACAACGATGGAAATGATAAACTTTTTTATCGTTTGAGTTCTACAGATTTTTATAACACTGGAGAGTCTTATTTTATTGGTCAATTAAAATTAAATAATATTCCCAACAGTATTTATGATCAATATCCAAAAAATATTTCAGGAGCTATAAAAATTGATTACGATTCAAAAAATAAGACGTTTGATAGAAGATTATTCGTTAAGTGGGCAACGAATTTTAGTAATACTCCAATTGATTACGAAATATTTGTCGAAACAACTGGTCAAAATAGACCATCAGATTTTTATTATTTAAATGCGCCAAAAATAGAAAACATTAGTTTTATAACTCAAGGTACTGGAGAAAATAAATTAAGTTACAGTCAATTAGATATTAATCCATTTTATTCTGGTATTAATTTCGAATCCATTTTTAGTCCATCAGGAGAAAATGGTATTCAGTGGAAAGAGCATACCATCGTAGTTGATAATAAGGGTTCTTTTCCTTCTGGTTTGTATACTGCGGATGCGATTAATTCGTTATATGAAATAGCTTTTTCTTCTGGTTCGTTAGATAGTAGGCAATTATATTTATCTTATTCTTTTGATATTAATGATAATATTTTCAAATATTTTCCATATGAAGGGGGTTACGCTTCTGGTTTGTATAATATAACGGGAACTGGTGGGACTGGTGCAGCCAATGAAAAACCTTATATTAGTGGTGATGGCGATGGTATATTAAATATTTCCAATCTTACTGGAATTTTAATAGCTCAAAGATTTGATTTTGATTATCCATTAACATCTGTTGTCGTTTCGGATGTTGAACCTTATTTATTCATACCAATTAAAAATTCTGGAGACTTTTTAGTTTCGGCTAGAGGTTTTATAAATCAAAATTCTTACACTGATTATTCTAACTCTTTATTATTTTCTGCTACAGGAATTCAATATGCTACAACAGCGGTAAAAGATTTAAATTTAATTGAAGGAACTGGCGTTTTAGGATATCTTGCTAAGTTCGATGGAACTGATAGTATTACTACTGGGACTTTATTTTATGATGAATTTAATAATTTAAATTTTAGTGAATTACCAGTTTTAACAACAACTGCAACAGATTTTTTAGTTATTGAAGATAATATATTAAAAAGACAAACTGGTGGTGGTGGTTCTGGAAGCAGTGGAACAAGTGGTTCGTCTGGTTCTTCTGGAAGTAGTGGATCTTCTGGAAGTAGTGGTAAAAGTGGATCTAGCGGTTCATCTGGAACTTCTGGATCAAGCGGATCTTCTGGATCTTCTGGATCAAGCGGATCTTCTGGATCAAGTGGTTCTTCTGGAATAAGCGGATCAAGTGGAGTTGCCGGTGGAGTAAGATACAACTTCTCAACTGACACAACCGCAACGGATCCGGGCAATGGAATATTTAAATATGACAATGCAACTTTCCCAAATATAGAATTTATTTATATCAATAACCTAGATCAGCTAGGTAACAATCAAACAGCTTGGTATGATACTTGGGATGATAGCACCACAGTGGCATCAAGAGGAGTAATAACCGTGTATAGCAGAGATACTGGTACGGTTGTCAATCTACTTCAGGTTACCGGAAACGTTTCAGTTCAAACTGGATATTATAGAATACCAGTGGCCCCTATATCGGGTACTACGCCTAGTAATGGGGCATTGTTAGCTGTAAGTTTTTCTAGAACAGGCGATAAAGGTGAAAGTGGATCAAGCGGTAGTTCTGGATCAAGTGGTTCAAGCGGTTCTTCTGGAACTTCTGGATCAAGTGGAATAATAGGTAATTTTGGCGGTAATTCTTTGTTATACAAAAATAAAGTTGTTGGGCAATCTTCAGATTACACGCCAGATTTTGCTGGAGATATGGTTTATGTATTAAATTATACAAATGGTATTATAAATTTTGAGTATAGAGATGAGTATAATCTTGATGTAACTCAATGGTGGACATCTATATCAGGTTCGAATGGATATTTAAGAGTTAGCAAATATGGCGATTCTAGTGAATTTACTCTTGGAGAAATTGCTTCTACTGGTATAAAATCAGGTAATGAATGGGCTACTCCGTTTAGTGGTTTTACTGTATATTCAAATCCAATACTATTATCTAGTAACACTCCTTTTCAACAAGATGATTTAGTTGTAGTGTCATGGACCGAAAACGGATCTTCAGGCACAAGTGGATCTTCTGGAACAAGTGGATCTTCTGGATCAAGCGGATCAAGCGGATCTTCTGGATCAAGCGGATCTTCTGGATCTAGTGGTAAAAGTGGATCTAGCGGTTCATCTGGAACTTCTGGATCAAGCGGATCT
>CAUYTX010000069.1:0-6102 GCA_963575665.1 Gammaproteobacteria bacterium
CTTTAGAAAGTAAATTATCATTTGAAAAAGCAATTGAATGTTATCGTGTAATAACAGGTGCGTGTTCATTCGGTACTAAAGATTATGTTTCAAATCGTATGCCAAAAAAGAAAAAGGAGTACTCTATTAGTGAGGTAATTGAAATGACTAAAAACGAATATGGTCATAATAGTTTTAAATCATTTTTTACAAAGTAATTATGAAAACAAAAGACATTATCAGATACGACAATAAACTATTTCAAGTATTAGAAATTTTACCAAATGGAAATATCGGTGCAATGCGCTTAGAAGATGAAGAAAAGCACGTTTTAAAACCTAACGAGGTAGTATTAGTACAAAAGTATCAAAGCGATATAAAAGACGTTACAAAGTCTTTATATGAGTTTTTCAATTGGATGTTTTCCGATGAGTGCGATAAGTGGATAAAAGTACGGTTTTTTCTATTTGTTAAGATTGCTTTTTTATTTTGTGCCGCATTTACAGTATTTATGATCTTTTACAAGTTAAGTGAATTATTATGACATCAGAACAAAGAACGTTTATAAAAGAATCATATAATTTAGTTTATTTAATTAGACAAAGATATGATATGAATTTGGCTGCAATAGGAGTTTACGACATCCTGGACTTCATGCAAATTGAAAAAGAGATTAAAGAAAGTAAGGAGTTATTAAAATTTAAGATTGATAGGTTATGACCAAAGATGATGCAAAAACAGTCAGCAGCTACCACATTACAAAAACTATGTTAGTTGGTAGTGTTGAATTAATAGCACTTAAAGACTTCAAAGAACACGCAATTGAACATGATAAAGCTATTTATCATTTGATAAGAAATAAGCTAAATAGAGCCATTGATTCACTTCAAGAATTACACGATATTTATTCTAAAGCAGCACCAAGTGATACTATTGCATTTTGGCAAAAATTGGATGAGTTAAATAAATTAATTGACGAAAATTTATTAGAAAAGTAAAAATATGAAATGTATAACTTTTGACAAATCAGCGCAAGACGCACTTCCTCAACATATCAAAGATAAAATGAAAGCTGATAGGGATAATGCAATGAACCAAAAAAAATAAACCCGTATAAATAACAAAAACCATGGATGCAAAAGAATTATATGAGATTTCAAGACAAAATCAAATTACGATAGAAAATATATTAAAGCAATGCGAGAATCAAGCTAAACAGGGGTATGTTGAATGGCTTATTTTCAATTATATTGCAATAGATACAATTTGCGATTTAGCGAAATTGGGATTTAAAATATCAGAACAAAGAGGAGATTTAGGACAAAGAGGATTTTTAATATCATGGTTATAAATTAATAAAATCCGTAAATATGAAAACAATACAATCAATCTCAGCCATTATAATTATCAGCTTTATTTCACTTTATTCTATGTTTAGTTTTGTTAAATTAGAATTAAATTTTGCTCTATGGCAAGAAAGCGATAGAGTTGGATATATTATCCTGTCAGTAGCTTTAAGTATGATTAGTAATATTATTTATCAATTAATTCAATTAGATAAAAAATGAGCAAACATAACAGAACAATAACAGAGGCACGAGTTCAGGAATTATCAGAACGATTGTATGGAATACGACCACTGGATAGAGTAGCAAAATTAGATGAAGAGATTAAAGAATTATTTTCAGTAATAATAGACCACTCATGTGATAGTGCTACTATTGACGAAGTAAAAGACGAACTATCCGACTGCCTATTTGTACTTATTTCCTTAATCGGAATTTATGATACCAATATACGAGAACTTGTCGACATGGCAATTTATAAAATAAAACAAAGAGAAATAAACCCAAATTTTAAAAGAGATGAAACAAATATTTGAAGTGCCAGAAAACTGCAATGTGCAGATTGAACTAATTAATAATACAATAGTAACTACTTTCGTTGAAAGAGAAATTATATTTAAAGAGTTAGATTGTTACTTATCGATAGATGAAGATGGCAAAGAACATTTTTCAATATGTAAAGAGCAATCATTTTGCTATGTTGTTATTAGTGATGGAATGATTTATATGCCTCAATTCGTTGATGCTAATCGAACTTTTACCAAAATCACCCGTGAAGAAATGCAATCCGAACTCGCAAAGCATGGGAAAGTATTTGATTTTGATAATAAGGTGTTGAAAGAATTGCGGTGGAGGGCTGAGATTGCAAACCCTTATTTTCTTATGAATTTTGAATTGATTACAAAGCGTAGAATTGATGAACACGAAGATACAGATAATATGTTTTTCAAGTCAGGTAACTACTTTCGAACCGAACAAGAATGCCAAGCGTTCTGCGATAAAGTAAAACAAATCCTAACAATTAACAAAAATAATTAACAGATACCGCAAAAGTATGTGTAATGGCGTACTTTTGTGGTATTAACTTAAAAAAAATAAATCATGAATGTAATAGTAGAAAACAGAATTGCACAAGTAAGTGCTTATAAATTAGAACAAAGAAAAAATTTATTCAAAGCTTATTACTTAGTTATTGCTGATATTTTCAGTAATACTCCCGATGCAACAAAACATATTGAGCCAAGCAGTACCCAGTACATAACTGCTCAACGGTTACAATCACAAATTGAATTAATACGATGACCACAACAAAATTCAAAGCAGACTTCCGGATTCATGAAATTACGATTGTAAAAGTAGTCAAAGAAACAGCACATAATCACACTTTGGAAAGTGGCGAAAAGGTTAGTCGGTACGGTGGATATTACAAAGTTGTAGACACATACGATGCTGCAAAATTGGAGTTAATAAAAGATTGTGAGCGTGGTATTGAATTGTATAGAAGTATGCTTGAAAATGAGCTTAAACACTTAAAAATAGTGATGGAGTTATGAAAGTAGCAATAATAGGTTATTTCCACGATGGAACAGCTTTTAAAACTACTGGAACTATGACTGTAAGTTCAAAAGTTGTTAGTGAAAATGTTACATATACCTATGAATGTAAAGGTAATAGTTATAATTACGATTATGAACCAATAAGCATTAATAGACAAATTGAACTTTACGAACAAAAATTTATTCGTCATAGAGCAAATCGAGTTAAGAAGTCCAAAATAAAAACTAAGCAAAAAGCAGGTACAAAATTCATGTGGCATAAACAAAACTAATCTATGAAAAAACAACGAAACGACTGCGAATTTTGCGAAAACTTTATTCGGGCTGAATATATAGATAGAGTGTGCAAATGTAAGTTAGGTAAACAAGTTAGATACCAAATACCTAAGCCTGCAAATAAATACATAGGCGGTTTCTATACTTATTGCGAATCATATAAATTATTTACATGAAAAAAGAACTATATTACTTAGTATCTTACAGTACTGGACAGTATGAAGACCATTATACTGTAAATGTATTCGTAACTAATGACGAAAATAAAGCAAAGAAATGGATTGAAAAGTTCAATCGTATATTAAAATCATTTATTGAAAATAACAACCCATTTGACAATGATAGCGACGAACTTGAAAATATACCATACGAAAAAATAAATAGATGGTATTACATTTCAGAAATAAATAATGCGTTTTATAATATAATAGAATTAAGATAATGGCTAAAAAACTAACCCAAGAAGAAAACATACACGACCTTACAGACCGATCAAAAGTAAGTAAGGCGAAGAAAGTACTAACTGAACACAAAAGTAGGATAAAACAGCCTAAAAAGTGGGTAAAATCGCAAACGTACTTCAAAGATAAACCAAACATTTATGTAGAAGTACCGACTGGGCTAAGTGAAAAAGAAATTATTGAACGGATTGAAAAATTATTAGTAAGATGAGTAATAAAAGCATATTGATAAATGACCACTTTCAGAACTTTAAACAGTATCAAATACCTAAGGCGCAACTTGTGATTGCTGATATTCCATATAATTTAGGAAATAAAGCCTATGCATCAAATCCAAGTTGGTATGAAGATGGGGATAATAAAAACGGTGAAAGCAAGCTTGCAAATACTGAATTTTTCGATACAGATAAAGATTTTCGTATTACTGAATTTTTGCACTTTTGCTCAAAGCTATTGAAACCTGAACCTAAAGAAAAGGGAAAGGCTGGATGTATGATTGTTTTTTGTGAATTTGAGCAGCAATTTGAAATTATTGAAAAGGCAAAGAAATACGGATTTCCTAACTATATTAATTTAGTATTTAGAAAAAACTTTTCTGCCCAAGTTCTAAAGGCAAATATGAAAGTAGTCGGTAATTGTGAATATGCTGTTTTGCTTTATAGGGATAAGCTTCCAAAATTCAATAATCATGGTAAAATGATAATGAATTGTATTGATTGGACGAAAGATACTAAAACAGAAAAGATACATCCAACTCAAAAGCCAGTTGAATTACTTGAAAAGCTTATCAAAATTTTTACAGATGAAGGAGAAGTAGTGATTGACCCATGCGCAGGAAGTGGCAGCACATTAATTGCAACTCAAAACTGTAATCGAAAAGGATATGGTTTTGAAATTAAAAAGAACTTTTTTAAAGATGCTACACGATTACTTGAAGTAAATGGAATCAGAGAAGAAGAAATACGAACTTTAGGATATTCAAAAACAGAATTAAGTAAAACGAATCCTATTTTATTCTAATTTCTAAAAATAACTTAACTACTAATAAGAAAACTTATATCTTTAACATAAAAGTTTTACCTTAGTAGTGTTTAACCTATCTTTGTGGAAGTAATTAACTAAATAAAAAACTAAATGAAACTACTAAGCGGTTTTACCCACGTTACGGAGTGCGATGATGACGACCATAACATTGTTTGCCCTTGTTGTCTATCAGACCACCTATCAGAATCAGACATAAAACCAGATGGTTTATGTGAAGCTTGCACCGAGTGTACAGAATGCGAAAAGTGCGGTAAATGGATACTACCACAAGACATGGCAAATGAAGAGTTTTGTTGTGATTGTGTTGAAGAAATAGAGAGAGAAAAAAAGAGCAATGAACGTTTTGAAAATAGCCACGGATATGGATCAATGTAAGTACTACAAAGAAATGCACGATGATGGGTTAACTGTCATGTGTGTTTCTAAAGTTTATGAAAGTGGTGAACGTATTTGCATTTATCCAAACAGCTCTATACATAGGTACGCATTCGGTGAAATCGGCAACACTGCCACCCCTTGCACCTTTCAAGAATTTGAGATAATAAGACTTATTACAAATGAATTTTTAAAATAGAAAATTATGCCAATTATTAGAAAAGAAGAATCGTTTCCAGAAAGACCAGTTATCATTGTTTTGTACGGAATGCCAGGAGCAGGTAAAACAAGTATTGCAAACACGGCTGAAAAAGTAATCTTAACCGATTGCGATAGAGGTGCAGACCGAGCGTGTAATAGAGTTGATACAATCATTGCTACTAAGTGGAAAGATGTTTTAGCAGAAGAGGGAGCTTTCAAAGATTACAAAACTGGAGTGTTTGATACTGCTAAGTCTATCCTTGACGACTACTTGATGACACACGTAGTAGAAACAGATTCAAGACTTGGAAAAAACAAGCTAAAGGCATACGGTGAGATAGGGGAACAGTTTAAACAGTTCATTAACCGTAGACGTTCTGAAAGCATGGATATAGTAATCATAGCTCACGCCAAATCAGAAAAAGAGGGCGATGTTACAGCTTACCACCCAGACGTAACAGGACAATCCAAAGACCTTATTTTGCGTATTGCCGACCAAGTAGGATTCGTTTCTATTGTAAACAAAAAACGTGTCATTTCATTTGAGCCAGACGATACGCATATCGGGAAAAATGTCGCTCGCATTCCTCAAATTGAGATACCAGACGAGAATGCACCCGAGTTTAAAACGTTCATGGCTGACATTATAGCAAAAGTTAAAACTTCTATCAGAGCGCAAAGCGAAGATCAAATAAAAGCTCAACAAGAAATGGCAGAATTTGAAACTAAATTGAATGATTGCCAAACGTCAGAAGCTTTAGTTTCTTTATTCGACCATGTAGCAAATATGAAGGAGTTTCAAAAAGCTGCTGCAAGGAAGTTAATACCTAAAAGAGCTAAAGAACTTGATTTAGTTTACAATCC
>CAUYTX010000070.1:0-6003 GCA_963575665.1 Gammaproteobacteria bacterium
TAATAATATTGTTATTGCTGATGGTAGTGGAAATATTAGATTTAGAGATAATAATGTAAATACTATATTACCTAGATTAGCTGGTAGTGGTAATAGAATGGTTATTGCTGGACCTAATGGTGAATTATCATCAACAACAATTTTTGATACATTTGTAACTGGTGGAACTTATTCTGCTGGAACAGCTGTGTTTAATAATAACGCAGGTGGAACGTTTAGTGTAACTGGTTTTAGCACATCAAATGGGGTTACATTTACTGGTGGTACTGTATCTGGTGCAACTATATTTACAAATGGATTAACTGCAAATACATTTAGTGCCGCAACATATTTAAATTTACCAAATACGTCACCAATTAGTGTTATTAGTGGAAGTAGTTTATTTTCAACTGGATTATTTGAAACTGGTTTAAATGCAAGCGGTGTAACAAGTTCAAATTTCTTCGGTTCTAATGCTGGTAATGGGGCAACCAACGCTTATAATTCAAATTTCATTGGGGAGAGTGCTGGTCATGAAGCAATAAATGCACATCAATCAAACTTCATAGGTAATGAAGCTGGTGCTAATGCTGATAATGCTGATTTTTCAAATTTCATGGGTCAATTGGCTGGTGGGTTTGCAATTAATGCAGGACATTCAAATTTTATAGGTCAAAATGCTGGTTATCAAGCAACAGATGCAAGTTATTCAAACTTTTTAGGATATAATGCTGGTAATGGTGGTGTTTTAGGTAGCTTAGGTCCAAACAATATAATAATAGGTACAAATATATCGTTATCCGCTGGAACAATAGATAGTATTAACTTAGGTGGTGTTTTATTTGGTATTGGAACTTATTCAGATATAACAGGTAATCCTAGTATCGTAGCACAAACAGGTGGTAAAATTGGTATTAATGTGGTTAATCCATTGGAGGCATTGCATGTTAATGGCAATACACTTGTTGATGGTAATTTAACAACAAATACTATATCAGCAACAACATATTATAATTTACCGTTGGATGTTAAAGTTACAGGAAGTAGTTTTAATAATTCAACATATGATTTAACTTTAACTAGAAATGATGGTGTTACAATTACAAGTAATTTAAGTATTCTTTCTAGTGATATGCTTGTTACTGGTGGTACATATAATATAAACACAGGTGTAGTTACATTTACTAACAATAGTGGTGGTACATTTAATGTAACTGGATTCACAAGTGGTATGACAGATACATTTACCACTGGAGGTACTTATGCTGATGGAACAACAATATTCACTAAAACCAACGGTGAAACATATAGCATTAGTGGTTATACAACACCATTTACTGGAGGAACTGTTTCTGGTTCAACAACATTTACTAATGGATTAACTACAAACACATTTAGTGCAACAACATATCTAGGTTTACCTACTGATATTAGAGTTACTGGTGGTACATATGGTTCTGGAACAACAGTATTTAGAAATAATACGGGTGGTACATTTAATATTAGTGGTTATACTTATATTCCACATTTACAATATAATAATTTAAATTCAACTATTTGGAATTATGGTTATGGTAATCTTAGTGATAACATATCTTTTGGTAAAAATGCTTTGGTTTCAACAACAAACGGTAATAATAATACAGCTTTTGGTAGTGAATCACTTAGTGCTAATACAACTGGTAATTTTAATACAGGTATTGGTTCTGGAAGTTTAACATATAATACTTCTGGGGTACAAAATTTTGGAATTGGGTCATATGCTTTGTATTATAATACAACTGGTAGTTATAATACAGGTATTGGTACAGCTGCCTTGCAAAATAACACTGTTGCTGAAAGAAATGTTGCAATAGGTGGTTTTTCTTTATATAATAATACTGGTTCTAGAAATATCGCAATAGGTTTTTATGCTGGTTCAGCAACAAAAGGTAGCGATAATATATTATTGGGTGCTAATGCTGTTAATAGTACAGATGGTGTAGTTTCAGGTTCAAATAATACAATAATTGGTACCTTGTTATCAGGTGTAATAAATGGTTCAAATAACACTATTTTTGGTAAACCAACTGGTTTATCTTCAACCACAACTAATAATATTGTTATTGCTGATGGTAGTGGAAATATTAGATTTAGAGATAATAATGTAAATACTATATTACCTAGATTAGCTGGTAGTGGTAATAGAATGGTTATTGCTGGACCTAATGGTGAATTATCATCAACAACAATTTTTGATACATTTGTAACTGGTGGAACTTATTCTGCTGGAACAGCTGTGTTTAATAATAACGCAGGTGGAACGTTTAGTGTAACTGGTTTTAGCACATCAAATGGGGTTACATTTACTGGTGGTACTGTATCTGGTGCAACTATATTTACAAATGGATTAACTGCAAATACATTTAGTGCCGCAACATATTTAAATTTACCAAATACGTCACCAATTAGTGTTATTAGTGGAAGTAGTTTATTTTCAACTGGATTATTTGAAACTGGTTTAAATGCAAGCGGTGTAACAAGTTCAAATTTCTTCGGTTCTAATGCTGGTTTTAAAGCAACAGGTGCTAGTCAATCAAATTTCTTTGGTCCTCAAGCTGGTTATAATGCAACAAATGCCGCTGGTTCAAATTTCTTTGGTACTCAAGCTGGTAAAAATGCAACAGGTGCTACTCAATCAAATTTCTTTGGTACTTATGCTGGTAATGAAGCAACGGGTGCTACTCAATCAAACTTTATTGGTTATTTTGCTGGTTATAATGCAATAAATGCATATTATTCAAATTTCATGGGTCAAAATGCTGGTTATCAAGCAACAAATGCTAGTAGTTCAAATTTCTTTGGTATTAGTGCTGGTTATGCTGCAACAAGTGCTGGGTCTTCAAATTTCATGGGTATTAGTGCTGGTAATGCCGCAACAAACGCATCTAACTCAAATTTCTTCGGTCCTTATTTGAACCTATACTACCTAAAACATCACCTCTACCAACATTATATCCAATAAGTGTTGAATTAGAAGCACCTGTTGCACCTTGACCAGCATAATAACCCATGAAGTTTGAATCATTAGCATTTGTTGCACCTTGACCAGCATAAGGACCGAAGAAATTTGAGTTAGATGCGTTTGTTGCGGCATTACCAGCACTAATACCCATGAAATTTGAAGACCCAGCACTTGTTGCAGCATAACCAGCACTAATACCAAAGAAATTTGAACTACTAGCATTTGTTGCTTGATAACCAGCATTTTGACCCATGAAATTTGAATAATATGCATTTATTGCATTATAACCAGCAAAATAACCAATAAAGTTTGATTGAGTAGCACCCGTTGCTTCATTACCAGCATAAGTACCAAAGAAATTTGATTGAGTAGCACCTGTTGCATTTTTACCAGCTTGAGTACCAAAGAAATTTGAACCAGCGGCATTTGTTGCATTATAACCAGCTTGAGGACCAAAGAAATTTGATTGACTAGCACCTGTTGCTTTAAAACCAGCATTAGAACCGAAGAAATTTGAACTTGTTACACCGCTTGCATTTAAACCAGTTTCAAATAATCCAGTTGAAAATAAACTACTTCCACTAATAACACTAATTGGTGACGTATTTGGTAAATTTAAATATGTTGCGGCACTAAATGTATTTGCAGTTAATCCATTTGTAAATATAGTTGCACCAGATACAGTACCACCAGTAAATGTAACCCCATTTGATGTGCTAAAACCAGTTACACTAAACGTTCCACCTGCGTTATTATTAAACACAGCTGTTCCAGCAGAATAAGTTCCACCAGTTACAAATGTATCAAAAATTGTTGTTGATGATAATTCACCATTAGGTCCAGCAATAACCATTCTATTACCACTACCAGCTAATCTAGGTAATATAGTATTTACATTATTATCTCTAAATCTAATATTTCCACTACCATCAGCAATAACAATATTATTAGTTGTGGTTGAAGATAAACCAGTTGGTTTACCAAAAATAGTGTTATTTGAACCATTTATTACACCTGATAACAAGGTACCAATTATTGTATTATTTGAACCTGAAACTACACCATCTGTACTATTAACAGCATTAGCACCCAATAATATATTATCGCTACCTTTTGTTGCTGAACCAGCATAAAAACCTATTGCGATATTTCTAGAACCAGTATTATTATATAAAGAAAAACCACCTATTGCAACATTTCTTTCAGCAACAGTGTTATTTTGCAAGGCAGCTGTACCAATACCTGTATTATAACTACCAGTTGTATTATAATACAAAGCATATGACCCAATTCCAAAATTTTGTACCCCAGAAGTATTATATGTTAAACTTCCAGAACCAATACCTGTATTAAAATTACCAGTTGTATTAGCACTAAGTGATTCACTACCAAAAGCTGTATTATTATTACCGTTTGTTGTTGAAACCAAAGCATTTTTACCAAAAGATATGTTATCACTAAGATTACCATAACCATAATTCCAAATAGTTGAATTTAAATTATTATATTGTAAATGTGGAATATAAGTATAACCACTAATATTAAATGTACCACCCGTATTATTTCTAAATACTGTTGTTCCAGAACCATATGTACCACCAGTAACTCTAATATCAGTAGGTAAACCTAGATATGTTGTTGCACTAAATGTGTTTGTAGTTAATCCATTAGTAAATGTTGTTGAACCAGAAACAGTTCCTCCAGTAAATGGTGTTGTATAACCACTAATGCTATATGTTTCACCGTTGGTTTTAGTGAATATTGTTGTTCCATCAGCATAAGTACCTCCAGTGGTAAATGTATCTGTCATACCACTTGTGAATCCAGTTACATTAAATGTACCACCACTATTGTTAGTAAATGTAACTACACCTGTGTTTATATTATATGTACCACCAGTAACAAGCATATCACTAGAAAGAATACTTAAATTACTTGTAATTGTAACACCATCATTTCTAGTTAAAGTTAAATCATATGTTGAATTATTAAAACTACTTCCTGTAACTTTAACATCCAACGGTAAATTATAATATGTTGTTGCTGATATAGTATTTGTTGTTAAATTACCATCAACAAGTGTATTGCCATTAACATGCAATGCCTCCAATGGATTAACCACATTAATACCAATTTTACCACCTGTTTGTGCTACGATACTAGGATTACCTGTTATATCTGAATAAGTTCCAATACCAAATAAAACACCACCTAAGTTAATACTATCTATTGTTCCAGCGGATAACGATATATTTGTACCTATTATTATATTGTTTGGACCTAAGCTACCTAAAACACCACCATTACCAGCATTATATCCTAAAAAGTTTGAATAACTTGCATCTGTTGCTTGATAACCAGCATTTTGACCTATAAAATTTGAATGTCCTGCATTAATTGCAAACCCACCAGCCAATTGACCCATGAAATTTGAAAAATCAGCATTATCAGCATTAGCACCAGCTTCATTACCTATGAAGTTTGATTGATGTGCATTTATTGCTTCATGACCAGCACTCTCCCCAATGAAATTTGAATTATAAGCGTTGGTTGCCCCATTACCAGCATTAGAACCGAAGAAATTTGAACTTGTTACACCGCTTGCATTTAAACCAGTTTCAAATAATCCAGTTGAAAATAAACTACTTCCACTAATAACACTAATTGGTGACGTATTTGGTAAATTTAAATATGTTGCGGCACTAAATGTATTTGCAGTTAATCCATTTGTAAATATAGTTGCACCAGATACAGTACCACCAGTAAATGTAACCCCATTTGATGTGCTAAAACCAGTTACACTAAACGTTCCACCTGCGTTATTATTAAACACAGCTGTTCCAGCAGAATAAGTTCCACCAGTTACAAATGTATCAAAAATTGTTGTTGATGATAATTCACCATTAGGTCCAGCAATAACCATTCTATTACCACTACCAGCTAATCTAGGTAATATAGTATTTACATTATTATCTCTAAATCTAATATTTCCACTACCATCAGCAATAACAATATTATTA
>CAUYTX010000071.1:0-5989 GCA_963575665.1 Gammaproteobacteria bacterium
GAGATCGAAATCAATCTTAGTCAGAAGCCGATATCATCGGGAGCCGTATGCGGTGCAAGTCGCACGTATACTTAATCGAGAAACGCTCTAGTATGATCACACTCCTTTTTGACGTAGATGGGACATTAGCAGACACAGAGCGCGATGGCCACCGTGTGGCATACAACCGCGCTTTTAAGGAAGCAGGCTTGGATTGGGTATGGTCTATTCCCCTTTACGGAGAGCTATTACAAGTAACAGGTGGCAAAGAACGAATGCGGTTTTATGTTGAAAAATACCGCACGGATTGGGTAGTAGGTGCTGAATTAGATCAGTTGATTGCCAATTTATACGCAATAAAAACTGGATTTTTTGGCGAATTAGTACGTTCTGGTGCAATTCCATTACGCCCCGGAGTTGAAAAATTGCTTCGCGATGCTAAAGCAGCAGGCTTACGTCTAGGCATTGCTACTACCACGAGCCCCCACAACGTAAGAGCCCTACTCGAATCTAATTTAGGAGAAGAAGCTTGGGGTTGGTTTGCCTGCATCGGTGCGGGGGACATCGTGCCTCGGAAAAAACCTGCTCCAGATATCTATCTGTACGTCATGGAACAACTTGGTGTGACCCCTCAAGAGTGCCTTGCTTTTGAAGACTCGGGTGTTGGTGTGCAGGCTGCTCGAGGGGCAGGATTGCCCGTGGTGGTAACCTTCACGGAATACACGTGCAACGATGATTTCACAGGGGCAAAACTAGTTTTAGATCAGCTTGATTTAGAGCTTGTCAAACAACTTTTTTAGGTTTCAGGTATCGGCTCTGTTAAAGCCACTAACCGTACCACCAGAGCAGCCCCTCCGCTTGGTGGGTTTTCCGCCCAGATCCAGCCTCCATGCTCTTCGATAATGCGTTTTACAATAGCGAGACCAAGACCCGTACCACGGGCCTTGGTCGTTACGTAAGGTTCAAAAAGACGGTCCAAGATTTTCTCTGGAATGCCCGGGCCATTGTCTTCTACACGAAGTTCTACAAAATGTCTGTTTTCTTGAGAAGACGAGTTTGTTCGAATAATAATTTCGGGTTGTAAAAGCCCTCCTGCCGTGGCCTCTAACGCATTTTTAACGAGGTTGTGAAGCAGTTGACGTAATCGCCCTAAGTCTGCTTCCACAAAAGGAAGTTCCGTGGCCAAATCCATTTTGAAAATGGGGCTCTCTTGTCCTCGATAGAGGTCAAGTACCTCATTCACGACTGTGTTGATTTGCAACGGGTAGGGTTCCATTTTAGGCGTTCGTGCATATTCGGAAAAGGCGTTAACCATCTCCTTCATGACTTCGACTTGTTGAATGATAGTATGAGTTAAACGATTTAGAGTGTCTGCATCCTCTTGGCTCATGCGTTTTAAATATTTATGCCTTAATCGCTCTGCAGATAATTGGATGGGGGTTAGAGGATTTTTAATTTCATGCGCCAAACGACGAGCCACCTCCCCCCAAGCTAAAGCACGTTGTGCTTGTAACAGCGTCGTTATATCGTCAACAATAACCACTTGTCCAGGTTCTTTATCTGCTAGATCGGTTAATTTTGTTCCGTAGCACATCAACACCTGTCGACCTACGCCAGCACGAGATAAAGTTACTTCTTGACGCCAATCTGTACTTCCTGCCACTAAGTGTTTTTCTAACACTTCCAACAATGGCATCAGATAAGGTCGATCTAAGGCTAAAGGCTCTATTTCGATACCATGATCTAGGTCTACGCTTAAAATCTGCCCTGCTGCTCGATTTTCCCCCCGCAAAGCACGTTTGACATCGAAGGTCAGGACTCCAGAGGAGAGGTGCGCCAGAATGGCTTCTAGGTAGGCACGTTGTCCTTCTACTTCTGCCTGGCTTCTACGAGCAGAATCACGAGCTAAAGCAATTTTTTCAATCATGTCGTTAAACGACGCAACTAATAATCCCAATTCATCATTAGTAGGTGCAGGTAAACGAACATCGTAGTCTCCTGCTGCTACGGCGCGGCTGGCTCGCGCTAAATTAGAAACTGGAGCTGCTAGTCTCCTCGCCGAGAAGAAGGCTGCCCAAACCGACATCGCCAACGAAAGTACCAACACCAATGCCAATGTCAGGGAAAAACTGAACTTGAGGGGTTGTCTTAAATAGGATAATTCCCGGTACTGGTCATAGGCCTCTTGAACGCTAGTGGCCAGGGCAGAAAGTCGCTCGGCAATGGGAAACAATGCATGCAGAATTACTGTTGTATTCCCCAACACTGGACTAGCACTTAACACTTTGACTGCCACTCGGACCTGCATCCCAACCTCGCCAGTCTCTGGATCTAGTCCAACGTAAACATCATCTTGACGTACCCTTTGTAGGATCGCCTCTCCGAGTCGTTTGGGTAACACTACGGTGGGATCTGCGTGGCTGGCTATCAGGGATTCCCCAGTAGGAGAAAGAATAGTTAATTCAGTAGCACCACTTCGAGCGCGTACATCATCTAGGGCTAGGGCAGTGATTCTTCCCTGTGCATCAGAAAGCTCGGAGGCTATCCGACGTACTTGTTTGAGACGCTCTCGCATGGCCGAATCCAAAGCAGTCCTTCCCAGATCGAGACTCTCATCTAATGTTTTGCCAATGCGTGCATCAAACCAACTATCAATGGCGCGATCTAGGAAACCCTGTGCAAAGTAGTAGACTGTGCTGGTGGGTACCAAAGACAAGACCATGAACACGATCGCTAAGTGTAAGGTCATCCGAGAACCTACTACACCTTCTCGGTATTGGGATACGAGCTGGTAGACGTTGCTCCCAATTAAAATGACTAAAACAATGAACAATACAGCGTTGAGAATGAGGAGCCAGGAATAGAGGCGTCCGAATTCTGCGGTGTCTTGCGTGGCAGTGGAAAGAAGATACAACGCTCCGAGCATTAGCCCGGAGAGAGCTACCATGGGTAAGATAGTTTGAGTAGAAGGAAGGGGAACTAAGGATCCGTTCATTTTAGGATTAGAGGAAAGGAATACCAAGGGCTGATAACGCGCCACCCCGAGGAGAAATAAGCTAAAACTCTCAAAGGAGCAGGCAATGCTTCCACATCTAATCGTATACGAAGATCTATTTCGTACCGCTCTTGGTGTAAGAGTTTTCTTTGTTCTACCAGCGGGATTCCGTTAAGCGTGGAGATGGCACGCAGTGCCAGGTCTAAGGTGGAATGTACTCCTTGGACTCCAGTGTCTAAATAGGTAACGCGGTATTGCTCAGTAAGGGAATAGTATTCGAGTCGATATCGTTTGGATCGAGAGGTGATGTTCTCTTTCCAGGGAAGGTGATGTCGTTTTCTTCCTAATTCAACATCCAACACTAAGGTAAGGGGAATTCCACTTCTCAGTGCTTTTGTAGCTTCTTCTCCTAAATCTAGTGACAACCGTGCGTGCAGTTGATAAACGCTGTTTACTAGAGTGGAGTAAGCTACCTGGACATCGAAACCGCTCGTATCTGCGATAGAAGGTAGCCACAAGAGCAAAAAACCTAGCCATCGGTTTGCAGTCATTCAGGAAATCGCGATTGGTGTTGCCCTGCCGTGCCCATTACTCTCGAGCCTGCCCACCCGTGGCCACTGTTCAAGGCACACCGAAAACCGCGGTCATTATATATTGATGCTCTACAAACTACAAATTGCTTACTCAGATCGGGCTAGAAGTAGGCAGTAGACAAAATTGTGGAGTACGGGCTTCTTCCAAAGCACGACCTTGTACAAGGTTTTCTAAACCAAAAGAAATATCCAGTGCCATTTCGTCCAAAAGTTGCGTCATGTCTGAATCAAAATAATTAACACTAGAAGCATAGACTACTAGGGCGTAACTTACTTCCTCTTCTTCGATCAGTGGGAACATGGCAAAAGAGTGAATGCCGTGGCTACGGAATAAGCTACTCCAAGGGGAGATAAGCTGACTTTCTAAGGTATCGGTGCAGAGGTAATGCCTGCCCTCTCGAATCACCATCATGATCTGTCGCAGAATAGGTCGCCAATCTTGGAACTCTGGTTGTTCCAAAAGGTCTCTTTCGGGACCATAATCGCTTAACACTGCTTTTCTTGGCACATCCTCATCGACACAAAGAATACAGGCAAGTACGAATCCTCCATGTTCGACGGCAACGCGACAAATCTCCGAAAAGATGCCTTCTCGAGTCTTAACACGAACGATAGTCTGATTAGTTTCAATCAGTGTTCTGTAGATTTTTGTTATGCGCGTCACTCGTTCTTCTGCAGCTTTGCGAGCTGAAATGTCTTCGATGACCGTGATAAAATAGTCAGGACGTCCAGCAGCATCTCTCACTAGAGAAGCCGTGACGGCAATCCAGACATCAGCACCATCTTGACGCCTGCAAAGTTGTTCCCAATGGTCATGGGGAACCGTACCTGATAACAGTTTTTCCATGGCTACTACGTCTTGTCCTCGTTCCCCTGAGGGAATCAAGTCACGAAATGTGAGTTCCATGAGCTCCATCCGGCTATAGCCCACGATCTCACAAAGTCTTTGGTTGATCCTCATCCAATGTCCATCTGGTGTTAGATGCGCCAACCCAACCGCCACTTGCTCAAAGGTAGAACGAAAACGCCTCTCCGCGGTCTCAAGAGCGCGGACTTGTCCGAGTTCTCCGAGTGCCAAGCGTAGCCTCTGTTGCTGCCAAAGCATCCCAATGAAAGCAGTAGCGACGATTAAAGCGGCTAGGGTCAGTCCTCCAGTAACCCAAGCTAAATTCCGAACGCTAGCCAGTGCCTCTTCTTCGTCCACTTTGGCGATTAACGTCCAAGGAGTATCTGCCACAGGCAAAGCTACGCCCAGTACCCGCACTTGTCGATAATCTCGACCTTCTATTGGGCCTTCCTGAACACGTAATGCCAACGCAGCCGTGGAATCAAAAGTTTCCAGAGGCTGGCGCAAGGTCAGAGCACTTCCCTGCCGCAGTCGCAACTCATTGAGATAAACGATCTCCTCTCCTTCTCGGCGAACTAGTAATGTCTCACCGCTGGCACTCGGCAAAGGCCAAGATTGAATGAATGGGAATAAATAACTATTTGGACGCATTTCCAAAAACACTACTACAGGCAAGTGCCCACCACCTGCAGTAGCTACTGGCACTAGATATCCCATTTGAATGCTGTTTTCTCCGGGGCGGCGATGCAAATCAACTAAAGTAATGGTTCCCGTGCGCAAAGCCTCAACTGCAGAAGTGGTCAAGCGTTCAGAAATCGTCAAACCAGGACCAGCACCGAGGAGCAACCTGCCTGCCTCGTCTAAAAGAGCTACGTTGGTGTAGCTAGAAGCACCACGCACACCTTCTAAAAGAGCTAGGATTTGATCTTTTTCTGCATTGTCGGCATATTTCAACCAGCCACTCAGTGCAGTGCGCAAAGTAGGGCTCCGTGCTAATGTTTCGGCATCTGTGCGTCGTTCCTCTAACCACGCGGAAAGTGCGCTGACCTTCAGTCGGGCAATGGCTCCAAGGCCATCGAACTCTCGAACGCGCAACGCTGTTGATAAACTGTGAAAAGCCATCGATCCAACCAATGCAATCGTAATTGTCAGGACGAGCAGGACGGAAAGCAAAGACCAAGGACGTCCCTGCAATTCTGCTCCGGAAGGTGATCCAGAGACTGGTACTGCCTTGAGCGCAAGGAACAACAGCATCGCAGTAACCGCGACAAAGGCTAAGTCGTTTACTTGGTTTAACCACAGAGTAGTAGTAAGATCGGCAACCCCAATAAAGATTTGGTCTGACAACAGAAACCAAAGCGTAGAAAACAAGAAATAGCTAAGCGTTGCGTATAAAATGAATCGATTTCTAGCGGGTTCTAGTATTTGGCGTACTTTTTCTTGCCAATCTTGAAATAAATTTCCCATGGGTGAGTTTTGAACCTCCCGATCCATTGCACCATCTAGCCTAGTTTATACTACAGGATTAGTGTACGCTTAATCGTGTTGCTATCTTTAGCGAAAATGAATACTCAT
>CAUYTX010000072.1:0-5981 GCA_963575665.1 Gammaproteobacteria bacterium
TGAAAAACCTTCAATAATTTGATTAGCAGTTCTTTCTGTTCTACCAGCTTCTTCTTTATCACCTGAATCTTCGTCCCCTGCATAGTTTTTTTTTCCCTAGACAATAGGTTATTGATTTTTTTATTTATGGATTTTTGTTTTATGGTTTAATTATTTTAGTTAACTTTTTTTTTTCCTTTTGCTTGAATATCAGATAGTTTTTTATTTAAATTTCTACCTTGTTCAGCTTGCATTAAAGCTTGACGTGCACCACCAAATGTACCTCGACCAATAGAGCCTAAAGCACCTTGTTGTTTTTGAATGTCACCTTGTTGTCTGGCTTCTCTTAATGCAGTATCGGTTACACTTTGTTGATATGGACTCATGTAGTAATTAGCAGCCGATTGTCCAAACACTGGAGTATTACTAGGATTATAATTAAGAGCTTGAGTTAACCCTTTACCTGCAGCACCAAAACCTAAAGCTTGTCCAGTATCTAATCCTGTAGCCGCCGTACCAAAACCACCCGGTTGTGTCATACCCGCTACTTGTGATTGTACTGCTTGTTGTCCTGGAGTAAACCCTGCAATTCTGTCGCCTGTATAAGTAGGCATCGGTTTAACACCTGTTACAGTACCAGAAGCATCCGTTGTATAAGTTTGTTTACCTGTTTGTTTTAAAAGTTCTTCGTAGAATGGCTTAGCGTATTCAGGTAAGTTAGTAGAATATGATGTAGAATTACTAGGCGCACCACCGCCAGAACCCCCACCGCCCAAATTAAATGTAAAGAAGCTTACTAAGCTTTCTACCCAGTTAAATATATTAATCATAAAGTTTTCTCCACTACGTGCGTTACCGCATTAAGCCCTAATTTCATTTTAAAAAGTCTTGCTTGTGCATCTTGAGCAAATGCTCTTATTTTTGTAATACCTTGTGCTCTACACCACTCTTCATATTGCTTTACTGTGTTTTTATCAAATACACCTTTACCACCCATGGTTGTAGTATGTGCTACTCGGTGATTAGGAAAATTAATAATTTCTACGGTAAAGCAACCAATAATTTTATTATCTTCAACTACTACAAACAACAATTGAAACTCTTTCATTAATAGAACTTTAAGTTGTTCTATATCGTAATCACCATATTCATAGTTAATAAAAGCTACATTTAACATTGGCCATACAGTTTTCCATAAACCAAGTATATGACCGGGCGCTACTAGTTGTACAGATTTCATGCAGGCATGTATTTATTGGGGTTAATTTGTTTACCTTGTTTAACGCGTCCTGTTCTTGCTTGTCTTACTTTATTTAACATTGCATATAATCTCTTTGATCCTGCTTTAGAAGAACCATTACCAATATGACTTACAACATCTGCAGGCACTACAAATTCTCCGTCTGCTAAACGAGCGGGTTGTTTGCCTTCTATTGTAGCAGGGATTGAGTCAGACATACCATCACCTTGACCATCTAAATAACCACCACGAGCCATACCACGAGGAGCATTTATACCAGCAAAATAAGTTGGACCCATAGCTACTGATGGATTATAACTTGGTGTCATAGGTTGACTAGGTGTTAATGAACCTAAACCTTGTTGGCTTGGTTGACCTTGTTGCATCTGGTCAGTACCTTTAATTTGTTTAACAATAGATGCTTCAATAGGATTTGTAGGTTGATAATTAGGATCAGCTTTTAGATTAGCAGTGACTTTAGCAATTAGGCTATCATTACTTTGATCTGGCATTTGACTTTGTGCCGTCGTGCTTCCTTGCATACCTTGCATTGGCTGCATAGCTCCCATAATACTTTGTAACATCGCTGAGTTATTAGGTCCTGTATTTGGATTTATTGACATGTCTGGAGATAAACTTGGTAATCCCATCGCATCTTCTTTATTAGAGTCGCCACCATCTGCAAAGCTTACTGGACCGCCCATAGCATAACCATAAGTTTGTGCTTGAGTTTGTGATTGTTGCCTTGCCAAATTATTAAGACGTCCAATACCATAATCATCTTTTGGTGTTTGTTGAGCTATAGTACCATCAGGATTACCATATACACTAGAACCTGCAGTAGCTTCAATAGGACCACCTATTGCATAAAGTCTTAATCCTGTATCACCTGATAAATTTAATGATGAATATGGATCATAAGCTTGTTTCTTTTTTGCTTCGTCCATATTAATAGGGTTGCCATATAAATCAGAAGGTTCTACTCCACCTAACGCAGCACCACCTATAGGCATAGCAGTTTGAATCAAAGCGCCTGTACCTGTTTTAGCTCCTATACCTTTTGTATATGCATCAATAGCTGCTTGATCGCCTGAAAATACATTACCAAAACCTTGTTTTAATTGAGATGCATTACTGCCAAAATTAGACAATGCTTGTTCTGCTGGTGAAGCTGCGGAATTTAATATAGATGAACCAGGACCAGCCCCCGCAGCCCTCATAGTTTGAGCTGCATTTTGTGAATTAAGAATAGTAGGATCAGTTATAGTAGTAGCTGCTTGTGAACCATATTGACCAGCTGAACCAAATTGAGATAAATCACCTACACCAGCCATAGTTGAGTCGGCTGTTGTACCACTAAACATACCTAAATTACCTGCTCCACCTACTGTAGATTCTGCAACGCCTTGTGGCACAATATTACTGGCTACATTACCGGCTGCATTACCCGCCGCTGCACGTAAACCTTGACCTATATTAAAACCACCATATCCACCAAGACCTCCGGTTATAGCGCCCATTAATTTGTCTTTATTAGTAAGTGCTCCTGTTGCAGCACCTGCAGCAATTCCCGCCCATAAACCGGCAGAAGCTGGCATAGCAGCACCAGCAATCATAGGAAGCAATGATTTAAAGAAATTACCTAAACTAAACGCTTCAGGAAGTCCTGTATCTGGGTTTATAGTTAATGATCCGCCTTGAGCCATAGCTAGACTTTGTAATCCTGCTACTTCTGTGGGGTTCATGTGAACTAAAACTGAGTCGCCATTACGACCTAATGATGCTAAACCTTGTGCTGATTGTTGTGGGTAGTTCATAAGTAGAAGTCCTTAAATTTGTCTAATAATATCATGTTTCTAAGCTTTTATGCTATTGTAATTGTAGGCGCTATGCCTGTTATTGCTACTGCTAGTACTGCGGGCGTTATAGCTACTGTTGTGTTTGTTATAGTAGGGGCAATACCCACTAAGTTAACTGAGCCTACTACTGTATTAACTGTGCCTGCTAAGACAATCTTTAAATACCCAGCATCGTTATAAACGGTACCTACACGTTGACCTATGGGGCTTGTAGGTAGGGCTAACAATGTTAACTGATCTATAACTATAGGTGTAGTAGAACCCGTTTGCCTAAAATACGTATTTAGTGCTCGTACTAACTGATTAAAATATTCAGCATCATAATCCCTAGGCGCTAAGGGCAGTGTTGGCGCTGTAAATAATTGTAAAGCCATGTTAGCTTCTTAGTCCATCAGGACGCGCGTCGACACGAGGTAACCCAAGTTGCCATTGAACCCCTACTCCAGTAGATGCTATTTTAAAATTCATTTGTCTGCCACGTGCACGTATAAAGACTTGGTTAGTATATAAGTCTACTGTAGCTTCTGTAGTCACTGATTGTGTGGTTGTTTCGCCTTCAGCGTTTGTAGTAGAACTTGCAGCGCCTGGGAAATTACGTACACCTACGGTCATGGTAACTGCGGGTACGAGTGGGGCTCCGGTAACAGAATTAACTGTGTCTGAAGAATTAAAATTAACATCAGGAATGACACGGCGTATAAGCATATATTTTTCACCATCTTCAATGTCAACGTCAGCAGACTGAATATAAGCGTCAATAGCAACGGGTGCGGCATTTAAAGGTTGACCATTATCGTGACCATTTTCATGTTGATATAAATAGCCGTTGTCTGTAGCAAGAGGGTAACTTACAATACCTGCGTCAATCCATGTAGTTCTTTCAATAGCACCAAAGTACCAAATGTTTTCAATATAGTTATATATGACATAACGATCAATTTCAGTAGAAGTTGTTGAGCAATAGAACCAAATAACTTCGTTAAACTGAGCATTAGAGCCTGCAAAAAATATTTCACGTTGAGCTTTATTATAATTATTAAATACATATTGACGGAGCGTACAAGGTAAGGTATCTACGCGTCCTGAGTAAGCATAAAATTTATCGTAGCCCATCCAGTAAACAATGTTATTTACAGCAACAACAGTATTAGAACCTGCAATAGAAATGCTTTGAGAAACGAGTTGTTGGCTAAATACTTCTGAAGTACCCAAATATTGAAGCGATGTAAGTGATGTATCAGTAAATATAAGTACTTCTTGTTTAGTAGAGATCCCAGCTACAATGTGTGAACCTGCTTGTAGTCTTAAGAACCCTGCTGTATTAGTTAATGTAGGTTGCCAATTTTCAGGTTCAGGTCCTATATCAGCATCAACGTTAGACCAGCGGACAAGTAGGGGATCAAA
The DNA here is from genome assembly GCA_963575665.1 of Gammaproteobacteria bacterium. Lineage (GTDB taxonomy): Bacteria > Pseudomonadota > Gammaproteobacteria > CAIRSR01 > CAIRSR01 > CAUYTX01. The sequence goes on from CAUYTX010000072.1 coordinate 4,483, forward strand.
AGTACCTAGGTAATTAGGCGCTAAAGCACTAGCATCGTAGTTAGTACAACCTAAAGCAAGCAAGAAACCTTGTGGAGAGAATAATATTTTAGTGACTTGTTGGGGTACAGCAACAGCACCTGTAATACTTGATAATAAAACAGCACGGGTATTAAAAGAGCTTGTATAAACCCAATAATAAATATCAGCAGCTTGTATATTAAATACTAAGTCATTATTAAATTTATCTTGGAAGATTAAACGAGGTGGATAATAAACAGGTATTGTAGAACTTTGATTCCATGCATTACGTCCCCAAGCGCCAGCACCCCAGCCATAACCTGCTGTATTATAAGCATAACCTGGGTTAATTTGGAACGCGGCAGTAATACCTGTTCCTCCACCAGAAGCCACTGTAGAAGTTGCCGCTGAAGCTACCGTAATAGTAAAGGTACTAGTTGATACATAAGTAATAACGAATTCTTTATTTAAATTAGCCGCAGTAACACCACCGACAGCTACCGCACCAGAGAAAGTAACATAAGCGCCATCTATTGCGCCATGACTTGCAATAGTGACTAAAACGGTAGTAGAGTTTATGGTTGTGCCAAAGCAGTTATCTGTAGCAGGTGTTGTAAAGGTTTGACGTATAGGGGTAATATCGGTAATTTGAGTGCCAGCAACCACATACATCTTAACATTGGTACCAATACCTGTGAGGTCACTAGTATCTGTTGTAGACCAATTAAAAATACTACGTGCAACACCTACATAAGCGGTTTGATTTTGTACTATCCAGCCGCCAATCTTTTCAGGGAAGCCTGAACGGAAGCGTACTTTATTCATGTCATACCAAGAGCCCTCAGACGCATAATTAGTCTGATCTCGATTAACACCTGGTTTAAAGACTAGTTTACTTAGTGGCATGCTTAACTTTCAAAGAGTGCTTTTTCATCTAGTCTACGAGTTTGCAGACCTTTGAGTATTTTACCACCTGCACGACAATATTTAACTAACGATTCCATAGCTTGCGTTTTATTGCCACGAAGCAGCGCTTGACGGAGTGTTGATCTCTGAAATGTACCCAAACCAAGATTAAAGGCAAAAGATACCAAGCAATCAAATTCACATTGTCTAAGAAGCACGTTAGGTAACATCTTAGATATTCCACGTTCAAATCTATTGAGATCCCGTATAAGGAGCGCATCTATTTCTTCTTTCGTAAAAGTTCTGTTATAAGAATCAGGCAACAATTTGCCGTTCCCGATAAGATGACCAACACCAATAGTCCACAAGTTTGCAGGGCAACGATAGGGACGACTACGCACACCCTCGTGATGTTTGATAAGAGCGATGCCAGCTTTTGATACATTCACTTATTTTTTTTCCCAAGTTCTCGCACCAAAATAAAAACCAATGATAGAACCTACAATAGCCATTTCGTCAGTAGAAAATATAACGTCCATAGACTCACGACTAAACCCTGCTGTTTTAACTGCCCAAATAAAACCACCAATATC
>CAUYTX010000073.1:0-5960 GCA_963575665.1 Gammaproteobacteria bacterium
AATTTGCACATACATTATCAACTGGAAGTAAAACATTTGATCAAGGATATAAATGTTTTAACAAATGCATACAGTCCTAATGGGGTATTAGGTAAATTAGAAGTTGAAGCAAAGACAGAAGAAGAAAGACAAAAGACATGGAAAGAGAAAATGAAAAACTTTGGTACAAATCCATGGTTATATAAATCTTTTTTAGAAACTGGTAATAAATACCTTTCTGGGGAAAATGAATTAGGGATTATGGATATAACTGATCCTACAGATAGAACAAAATTAGTTATAGAAGTAGCATCTAAAATACCTGATACACAATATATATTAAATCCTGGTTATATAGATCAACTAGGATATATGGTAAGAACATCTTCGAAAGGTGTAGGACAGAATTATTATATTAATTCAAAAGGAGAACGTGTTACTGGTGATCCAAGATTACAAAATGCTGTTGGTTTAGCCTTATCAAATCATCCTGATATAATGAGAGATATTAATATGGAGGTAGATTACTTAGGATATATACAAGGATGGAGTGAAGAAACAAAACAACAAGAAGCAGGAAAGAGAGTGCAAAATTTATTTACTTTAGGAGAACAATTTGCACATACATTATCAACTGGAAGTAAAACATTTGATCAAGGATATAAATGGAAAAAAGAACAAGAAACATATTCATTACCATTGACTATACATCAAAATTTTATAGATGGCAAAATAGAAGATGTAAAAACTAAATTTAATGATTTAAAGACTGTTACTGGTAATATATATGGATATGATGAAAGTAACATGGCAGTTAGTGGATCTGCATCTAAAGAACAACAAGAAGAAATAACTAAATTAAGAACCAAATATGCAGTTCTTGATCAACAAATAAGATTACAAGCAGATAATGCTATAGGTATGCCACAGGGATTAACTGTAAAAGAACAAACTAAATGGAGGCAGAATGCTAAAACAAAAAATGGAATGACTTGGGATCAAGCACAAACACATATGTTTCTTAATACAGTAGAATTAATAGAAACAAATGATGCTAAAAATCTATATACAGTTTATAGTCCATCAACAAAAGATTGGAATATTGGATTTTTAAATGGTATCATATCAATGACAGGATTTGAACCAGGAAAATTTAAATTAGATAAAATTGATGAAACTGGAAATATAATAAACAAAGAAGATAAAACATATTCTACATTATTTGCATCAGATGGAACAATAGATAAAAATACATCTGCTCAAATATTAACAAATCCTTCTACAAATAAATTTGAGGTATGGATATATGATAACGCTGGAGAAAGATATAAGTTAAATGAAAATACATTACCTGTACATATTAGAGAATTTTCAGATTATACAACAAAAGTAACTAATGCTTATATAAATCGTTATTCTAAACATTTATCTGATCCAATAATAGATAATAAATTAAGTAAAACACCAAATGGTAATGTAGGATATAAAGTAACAATGGTAAATGCAAATGGAATGGTATATGAGTATTATATTAAAAATCCAAAAGAAAATGTCAAATCAACAAATAATATTATAAATGAAGGATTTTCTGTACCTTATGATCAATATATATTAAATAAAGCAACTGAATATGAATATTTATTTAATCCAGAAGCAAAAGGAAATAAGGTTTATTCATATAAATCAACTTTACAACAAGATAATTCATTTGAAAATTATAATTCAGAAGAGGAATTTTAAAATAATATAATATTTAAGTAATGGGTAAATTACCAGCTAATGAAGAAATGAAGTCAATAGATAATTTAACTTCAGTTGATATTGAACGTTCGATGATTAATGGCGAATTTGGAAAATATCTAAATCAACCAAAAATAGATGTAAATGAACAAAGAAAATTAATTGTAGATAATTGGAATTTATCTAATATACAAACACCAGCAATACAACCTGTAGGTAACTTATTTGAAACAGATAGTCAGTATGATAAACAAATGGGTGTTGCTGATCTTTATGATATTAAAGAATTTAGGGGAGAACATCAATCAGTTTTGGATAAATTTAGTAATAATTATTTAAAAATGATGTCTCTTGGTACAACAACTTTTTTAAATACATTTACTGATTTAGCAGTAGGAATTCCATATGCAATAGGTGTAACTGCAAAAAATATTATAGAAGGTAAAAATTTATGGGAAACTACAAAAGAAGCAGGAGCGTCATTTATAGAAAATCCAGCAAGTGAATTATTTAAAACATGGAATGATAATACCGAGAAATGGCTACCTACTTATACAACAAGGTATGAGGATAATACTTCATTTTATAAAAAAATGTTACCCGGTATAAAAGGAAGTGCAAATTTCTGGTTTGATGGGTTTATGAAAAATATGGGATTTACACAAGGAGCAGTAGCAGCTATTATTGTAACAGAAGGATTAGGTGGATGGGCATTAGGTTTAAGAGGTTTAAGGACAGCAGAAGTAACTAGTAATATAGGAAAGATAGTAACTGCAGGAGAAGAAGGTATACAGGCATTAAATGCTACAGCTAAAGGTATATCATTAACTGATGATGTTCTTAAAGCAAGTACAAGATTAAAAACTTTAAAATGGATAAATAATAGTCAAGCAATGATAGCTGGTACAAGTGTTGAAGCTGGTATAGAAGCACATCAAGGAGGAGATAATTATGAAAAATGGGCTATTCAGAAATGGAGAACAGAAAATAAGATAATAGATCCCGATCAGGTACCTCCTTCTGAAATAATAGAACAAATACGAAAAGAAAAAGTGGCATTAATGAATACACAATATGCTATAAATTTTCCTATTTTATTAGCTAGTAATGTTATACAATTTGGAAAAGCATTAGGTAGGAATTTTTCATCTGGTAGAAGGGCTATATTGGCGTCTATGGAGGGAACTGAAAAAGGATTTAATAATATTATTACTAAAGAAACAGGTAAGGGTTGGAAAACATTAACAGCTGCTGAAAAATTAAAATATACAGCAATAGTTGTTCCAGGAACAAGTCTTAATAAAACATTAAACGCAACAAGTAGAATATTAACTAATGGTTTAGCAGAAGGTCCATGGGAAGAAATGATGCAATATGCAACAGAAAGAGCATTATATGATTATCATTCAAAACGATGGAATGGAAATAGTATTAAAGATGCAGGAAGTTATATTACAAGTTTTGGTAAAGGATTACAAGATAGTTATGGTAGTGAAGAAGGATGGGAACAGGGTACTATAGGATTTTTAACTGGATTTCTTGGAGTACCTTCATTAGCACCAAAGAAATTTAAGAATGGTAAAACATATTTATTACCTGCAATACAAGGTGGTTTTATACAAGAATTTAATATTTTGGCAGCAAAAGATAAACGTGCAGAAAGAATAGTAGAAGCACTTAATAAGAATAAAGTTAGTGATTTGACAATTATAAAAAATAGAATTAATAATACTATTGTTCAATTATCTAATGATGAAGAATATAAAACAGCTTTAGAAAATAATGATGCTTTTGTTGCAGAAAATGCAAAGAATGATGATATAATTAATATGGCATCTACAGCCATTAATACAGATAGTTATGAAGTATTAATAGATAGATTAGAATCTGTCAAAGAAGTTGCCACAAGTGATCCAGAAACATTTAAACAAACTATAGGTCTTGCTATTGATGAAAAAATGGATAGTCAGAAAGCAGATAAAATAGTAAGTGAAATATTAACTACTGTAAAACAAGTAAAAGAAGCACATGATGGATTTACTTTAAAATATGGAAAAAAGAATCAAGCTTTTAGAGATTTATATGTTTTGTCAGGAGTAACAAGTTTAAATGCAAAAAAAAGAATAGAAAATTTACGTGATAAAATATCAAATATTTCTAATGGAGTTATTGATTTAAATAATGAAGATATTCTTAATAATAAAATAGATTTTGTTTTAAGTAGAAAAAGTTTATCAGATAAGAATAAAACAAATTTTTATAATACTTTAAATCAATTAAAAGGAATAACTAATGAAGAAGAACAAAAAGAACATATAAATAAAATTAAACAATGGGAAAAGAATAATCCTGTTCAGGCAGATACTATACATGAATTAGTATCGGATATAACTAAATTAAAATATAGAACACATCAATATACTAATTTATTATCATGGTTAAATAAAGGTATAGGTGATCCAAAAATATTAGAAGAAATTATAAAAGTTAAACAACAGGTAATAAATACTCCTGATCCTCTTTATAAAGATGAAACAATATCAAAAACTGAAACTACAGAACCTATTATTTCAACAATACCAAAAACCGAAAACCAAGCAACACAAAAAAACACCAAAAAAACAAGCCCAGACAACGAAGAAACCACCACAGAATCTACATCCAACAACAAAGACAAAAAACCAGGTGATTCTACAGCAGACACAACCGAACACGAACACACCAACAAAAAAGGAGAAACAAAAACACACCAAGCACAACCCCCAGAAACAACAAAAGGAAACGGAAAGAGACACCCAAAAGCACACGATACCAATACGAAAACAGAAAAGAAACCTATATTAAAATCTATTCCAGAAAAGATAATTAATTTAGAAGTTGAAACTGTACAAGAAATAGAGGGATATAAAGAAGATAAATTATTAGATAAAAAAGAAGTTGATGGAAACAATGTTAATATACTAACCTTTGGAGATACTGAAGATGGTAAATTAAAACCTATAACAGAAAATGAATTTGAAAAATTATCAAAAGATAATCGTATACCAAATGGAATTAATACTGTTCAACAATATAATGAAGAAAGAAATAAACAGTATGAATTTTTAATGACAGGTAAAACTACAGGTACTAAAATTGAATATATTATAGTTGGTAAGGATAAAGAAAATGATAATAAGTGGATAGGTGTTTTATTTTTGAATGAAGATGGTAGTTCTATGTTTAAAATACCTTTATATTTACGTAGACCAGATAATCCTAATATATCAAATGCAATACAAGAATCTAGAATATTTAGAGATAAAATTATAAAAACATTAGAATCTGGACAGAGAGTATATGGTACAGTAGAATATGATGGTAATGGAATATTAGAATATACTGAACCAATGTTAATATCGGAAAGATCAGATTTTACAAATCATGAAGATATAGTTTTAGCAGTATCGGATAATTCTGGTGAATTAAAGACAGGTAAAAAAACAAATTTAGAATTTAATAGAAAAAAGGAATTTGTAACAAAAACAAAGAAACCTATATCAGCAGGTAATATATTTATGAAAATAAAAACTATTGCTGGTAATATTTTTCCTACTCAATTACAACCACAGAAATTAAGTACTTCATTTGCGGGATTGGTATTTGATTTAATGATAGTTAAATCTATATATGATAAAAAGGAAATTATATCTAAGAATAAAACAGGATTAATAGGATCAATTGCCAGAAAATATAATGTATCTGCTGAAATAACTATTCAGGAATTATTGGATTTATTAGTTCATCAAGGAATAAATACGATGAATGCCGCTGATAAAAATCCTTTTTTAACAAATAAGATACTTCATATAATGAATGTAGATGAAGGTCTTGCATTACATTATGGAGAACAAATTATATTGTTGCCTTCAGATCAAATATTAAATGATGAAGTAGAATATTTAAAATGGAGAAATGAAAATAAAGAGAATATTAATAATTTTATAAATTGGGCAACGAATAACAAAAACTATAGTATTAATCTTGATTATTTAAATGATAAGTTACCTGTAACTATTTCAATGATAATAAATGGAAAGGAATTTAAATTTGATAAAAGATCTTCTTATAATGCTTTTGTTTTAAGTAATGGATTTGTAAAAACAACGGATAATGGATTTCAACATCCAAATATTTTTGTTAATACTAATACTTTAGAAACAGATAAGGTTTCTGTAAAACCTAATGTAGAACCATCAAAA
>CAUYTX010000074.1:0-5956 GCA_963575665.1 Gammaproteobacteria bacterium
TATCCAAAATGTTTGAAACCTTCTTTCTAGGATTGCTATAAATCAAATAAATACAATGAGTTAGACTTTTTTCTTACGTCGAACTCAGGTTATAATAATTTATCTATATGCGGGTGATATGGTGGTGTTCTTGAAGCCAAAAGATGATGCATAGGTAGTGTTAGGAAAAATAAAAGCCGTCCTAGCAGAACGAATGATGAAAGTAAGTGAATCAAAAACTAAACTGACGTCCACACTAGACGGATTTGACTTTCTTGGATAAAAGTAATGACCGCTCGAATTAACCCAATTGCAGTGGACTAGCTATAATGGTGTCATATTGTTAGTGTAGTTTTTGCTCTATGATCTTTTGTAATGGACTAGCTATAACATGTGTTATCCCAGTTATCCCTGGTATAAAAAATATTTAGTTTTCACTTGCCTCGCACTAACCCACGGGTTAACAGTGGCACTTGAGCCTACTCCAGGTCGAGAGTTACAAGGCTACTTAGAAGAGTATCTAAACACTCAAAATGGATACTCCGAAAACCCGGCCAAAGCGGGAATGTTTTTCGGCTACGTTCGAGGTGTTTTGGATGCCCTAGATGGAACTGCACTTTGCATTCCTAAAAATGTTCCGATCATGCCCCTGATGCAAAAGATCATTCAATATGTTGGAACACACACTGCTGAACAAGCGGATGCTCGGACATTAGTGTTTGAAGGGTTGCGGCCTCAATTCTCTTGCCAGCAGAAGTAAGAGCCCTGCGAGCACGAAAAAACGTCTGAAGCAAAGAAGTACATTCTTCTTGCAACACTCCTGCTTCCCATGCAACATGGTGATTGAGAGTTGGCGTGTTTAGCAGGCCGAATTGACTGACCGCAGCACCATATCGAATGTCATAAGCACCGAAAATGAGGCGTTCAATTCTGGCATGCATCATGGCACCTGCACACATCACGCAAGGCTCTAAAGTGCAGTAAAGGGTCGCGTTAGGCAATCTGTAGTTTTTTTGGAACGAGGCGGCGGCTCGCAGTGCTTGGATCTCGGCGTGGGCAGTGGGATCATGCAAAGCGATGGGTTGATTCCAACCTTCCCCTATAATTTCCCCTTTTTGGACAATAACCGCTCCTACTGGTACCTCCCCCTGTTCTGCTGCTCGATGCGCCAATTTAAGAGCACATCGCATCCAATCAATATTGCTTACTCCCATTCGATGGTAGCAGGTGGTTTTCCAGAAATGTCGTACACCACTCGAGACACCCCAGAGAGTTCGTTAATAATGCGGTTTGATACTCGATCTAAAAACTCGTGTGGCAAGCGTGCCCATTTTGCCGTCATGAAATCCACAGTCTGAACAGCTCGGAGGGCGATGACATAATCATAATGACGAGCGTCTCCGAGCACACCAACACTTTTGATTGGCAAAAACACAGCAAACCCTTGAGAAACCTCATCGTAAAGATTCGATTTTCTAAGCTCTTCTAGGTAAATGTGGTCTGCAGCGCGTAGGATCTCGGCATATTCACGTTTTACTTCCCCAAGGATCCGAACCCCCAATCCTGGGCCAGGAAAGGGATGACGGTAAACCAAATCACGTGGTAGACCTAATTCGAGACCAATCTTACGAACTTCGTCTTTGAACAAGTCTCGGAGTGGTTCTATAAGTTGGAGTTTCATCCGCTCTGGAAGCCCACCCACATTGTGATGTGATTTGATGACATGTGCTTTTCCAGTTCTAGCACCAGCGGATTCAATCACGTCAGGATAAATGGTACCTTGTGCGAGCCAACGGACTTTGGGTAATCGTGCTGCTTCTTCTTCGAAAACCTCAATGAAAAGGTTTCCGATGGTTTTTCTTTTTTTTTCTGGATCGGAAACCCCAGTGAGAGCATCAAAAAAACGATCTTTAGCCTGAACGCGAATGACTCGGACACCAAGATAGCGAGCAAACGTCGCCATAACTTGGTCACCCTCACTCAAACGTAGCAATCCGTTGTCTACAAAAATACAGGTTAACCGATCCCCAATGGCACGCTGGAGCAAGGCAGCCACAACGGCAGAATCGACCCCACCTGACAATGCTAGCAGGACTTCTTCATTTCCCACTTGGTCTTGGATTTTTACAATACTATCTTCAATAATTTTTGAGGATGTCCAGTGGTTGGCGCATCCACAAATTTCGTGAACAAAACGAGACAAGATTTGCACGCCTTGGGGAGTGTGGGTTACCTCCGGATGAAACTGAAGACCGTACAAACGACGAGATTCGTCAGCAATGCCAGCCAGTGGCGCGTGGTCCGTTGCTGCAATGACTTGAAAACCAGAAGGTAACGAACGAACACGGTCGCCATGGCTCATCCAAACTTCTAAAAAGTCATCTTCTGGCAACAAACGCGATGTACTACATCTGCGCACTTGAGCGTAGCCATATTCGCGTTTTACAGAGGGTTCGACTTCTCCTCCGAGTTGCGCAGCCATAGTTTGTAAGCCATAGCAAATACCAAGCACAGGAACACCCAACGTGAACACGATCTGAGGAGCACGGGGCCCGCCTTCCACAGTGACAGACTCCGGGCCTCCTGAAAGTAGGATCCCTTTAGGCGAAAAAGCGAGTACTTCTGCATCAGAAACATCGTAAGGAAGAATCTCACAATACACTCCGGATTCCCGAACTCGACGGGCAATCAACTGAGTGTATTGAGATCCAAAATCTAGGATTAAGAGCCTATCTTCACGAAGGTTAATTGGGGACATTTAATTTCCAAGTCCAGACAAGGTATCGATTTCAGATTGATTCTTTAAGAGGGTACTATCTAGTATTCGATATAAATCAGGTGTATCTAGCATTTGGCCAACATCTCGACTCCAAGGAGCGAATGCATAGTTCCCTCGCACTTGAGTGTCTTTAACAAGGAAAGAAGCAAGCGGAATCGAAAAATACACCCCTTTATCATGGTAAGGATTGCCTGGAGCACCCGGCGTAGTAATGTCATTACCATTTGTCCAAGTGTACCAAGCACCCACTTCAACACCGGATCGAAAGCGACGGATTAACTCAAAACTAACTCCTTCGTCTTGGGCTAAAAACCGACCAACTCGCATAGTCGTAGTTACACCATAACGTGGAAACCGATAATGGAAAGAAGTAATGGTGGTTACTGTGCGATAAGGACGTAATCCGAATTGAGATTCGGGTTTCCTTTGTTGAACCGCATCCATGGCAACGTCTACTGCCCAGTTGTGTTGTTCTGGGTAATAAAGGATTTGTCCTCCTGTTCCTGCAAACATGTCTTCATAGTACCCGGCCATGGCCCGGCTGTAGAGTTCTTTTCCGATTTGTTTGTAGCGACTGACTGATAAATTGCTAACGCGTGCTGGACCCGATTGCTTGTATACAACGATATCGCTTCGAACGTGGGGAAGTCGGCTATTTGATTTTTGAGAAATTTTACTAATGTCTTCCGCAAGACTGTAGCGTCCAGTGGCTTCGAAGAATAAGCCTCGGTCAAATTGGTAGTAGTAGCTGGCTTGGCTGTAAATGTCGTAATGGAAGAAACCACTCGGGTCATTCAAGACGGTTCCTAATTGAACTGGGCTAAACCGGAAATGTCCAAGATCTGCACCTTCTTTTTTAACTGCTCCGATCTCCCCTTCTTCTCCCCAGCCTAGTATGCGGGTTATACCTACCAATGACTCCTCCATGTCTGGTTCAGCTTCTGCAGAAAAACGTTCTGCATATTCTGGTGATGTGTAAAATACACTCACGGAGTTTTTGAGACTACCCAGACTGGTTCTGCCAGTAAAATAGCGACGCAACGCAGACGGGCTCCGAAACTGGTACGAGAGTATTGGCATATCGTCAAGGGTATAAGTAATCTCAATCCGATCGATATCCCGAGGACCGGCCAATGCTATGATCCGAGCTGCGCGACCCACCGCTCGCCCAACAATCGAAATGCGAGTGTGAGTAAGACTTACTTGAAAGGTTTTTCCTTCTACGTGCATCCGGACGTTTTTAAATCCTTCTTCGTGAAAAGCACTTCTCAGAGTTTGACGACTTGCGAGATTAGTTAGCCATTCGTCTAGGGAAACAGGAATTTCTTGAACTGTGTAGGGAGGAGGTTCATTAATTTTTTGAACAAAATCTTTTGCCATGAGGGGTAGAGAAATATAAGTATTAAAACCTAACTTTCCGCCCTGACGTGTTAGTTGTAATCCGGAAAGCTGTGACCGATACTCCAAACCGTATCCCAGTTTTTCGTCACGCTCGTCTGCGCCTGATCGATGAGAAAATGGATCCTTCTTGTATCGGTTCGCGTCTGATTCCATGATCAATGAAAAATTTTCCCATGGCAGAGCATATTTACCCCCGTAAAAGAGCCCACCAATACGTCCTTGACCATACCCTGTAGTCAAATCTAAAGGACCGTAATGCCGACTAAAAGAAAGATATTCCGCGCCGAAAAGCCTAGTGCCGAAATAGTCTTGTATACCCAACGCTACTTGTGGGAAATAATAAGATTCCGGTAAAAGCACTGCCTTTAGATCAAAAGCTTTATCCTTATAAGAACCATAGTTTTTGGTCAGTGCTGGTATCCCTTGGATACGTGTAATTCGTCCAGACACTTCTAGCCAAGGCAAAATGGAGATACTTGACCACATTGCCGCATAAGGGGAGCTCCTATCGATGCCCATTCGCCAGACACCGTCATCATCTATTCTAGCGTCTGGCATGTTGATGATGCCAGTCTGGCCGTTCATAGAGGCAGCAGGCTTTGGACTAACGGCACTTGCTTGTCTGGAAGTAAAAGAAGCAAACAGGAAGATCCCTAATAGGAAAAAGTAGTGCATAGTGAATGAGTTCTTTGGCCTTCTCGCCATTTAATTTTTTAGAGAAATCTTAAAGTATTCCAAGAAGTTACACAAAAATTCTTCGGCGTACCAGGGAAGGTCAAGGTGTAGCAATTCCTCAAAAATGATGGTTGCAGAAAAAGATACAAGCGTGTAGATTAACAGATTCATTGTATTTTGGTTATGGCTTGGGGGTTTTTATGGGTCTCAGAAAGTCTGTCATGTTTGCTTTTCTCGGAATTATACTAGGAGTTCCGAGTGCCTGTATTGCTGCCAGTGTTGGCAAGATAGAGTCGATGCATGGAAATGTAACGATCAATGGGAGGGCAGCTTATGTTGGTCAATCAGTTGATGGTGGAGCTCAAATAACCACCGAGGTAGAGAGTCAGGCCATCCTCCGGTTTGACGATGGAGAGGGAATCGGAATTCCCAGCAAGAGTACTTTTGAGATTACCAAATATCTAGCGAGTAAAAAATCTCCCTTCAGCGGTCAAATAATTTTTACGCTCCTCAAAGGGGGTATGAAGGTAGTCAGTGGCGAAATAAGCAAGGCGGCACCGGAGAACGTGAGATATAGATCTGCAGGTGGATACATCGGTGTCCGTGGAACGGCTTTCATGGTCTCTAACATGGGTGGATCGAACTTTACTCAGGTGACGGAAGGGAATATCCAGGTCACAGCACCCTCGGGCCAGACGGTGAGTCTTCCCTCTGGAGAAACGATGGCAGTGGCTGGGGACGGTACTGTAAGCGTGGGAATGCCTGCTGCTGCTCAGGCCGCGCAGATTGGTGCCTTCAAAGAACTGAATGCAATGGTAGTGAATGCAACTACTGCTAGCTCGCTCGGTATTGGGGGTTGGGGGCTGGGGCTCGTAGGTCTCCTAGGTCTTGCGGGTCTGGGCGGTGGCGGAGGCGGTGGCGGAGGCGGTGGAGAGATTCCGTCCAACCCTGTGGCTACTGTCATAGAAGTAACTAGTGATGCGGGTTCTACTACCTCACATCATGCAGCAACGAGCCACCACGAAGCTACTAGTCATCATGCAGCTACCAGCCATCACGCCGCAGGAGAAACTGCAGGAACCTTAGTTGACCTTACCAGTGATGATGGGGATAACGCCACCC
>CAUYTX010000075.1:0-5885 GCA_963575665.1 Gammaproteobacteria bacterium
ACCGCCGTTCCGCAACTGGAACGCGCAATGCTTCCCAAAGTAGAAACGAGAATAAAGCGTGGCGATAACTAACGGGTATGTAACCCTGAATGAAGTTAAGGATGCTTTGAATCTTGAGGATTCAATTGACAATGCAGCCCTTGAAGTTGCGATTGCAACCGCTTCACGCCAAATTGATGATTATTGTGGCCGTTTCTTTTACAAGGATGGCACCGAATTGCTACCTGCCACCCGTTATTACACCCCAACGGATTACTGGATTTTGCCGACAGATGATTTTGTAAGCATTAGCCAAATTGCAACCGATGATAACTTTGATCGTTTGTATGCAACCGTATGGACCGCTGACGATTCAATGTTTGAACCAGTCAACAACCCTTCACGCGGTTGGCCAATGTCTCGCATTTTGGCAGTTGGCGCTTATGTGTTTCCCTGGAACCTGCCACAATCAGTGCGGGTTAGAGGTGTTTTTGGATGGTCAGCGGTGCCATACGAAGTAAAGACCGCAGCAAAGATTCAAGCCTCTCGCCTGTTCCTTCGTAACCAGTCACCATTTGGCATTGCTGGTAATACAGATTTGGGAACAGTGCGTTTGGCTGCAAAGCTAGATGCCGATGTTGAGGCTTTGCTGCGCCCATTGCGCAAGAATAATGGGTTGGCTAAGTAATGTTACCAAGTGCCGTTAGAAACGGCTTAAAAGCCAACCTAGAGGCGATTAAGGGTATGCGTACCTATGAGTTGGTTCCTAGCGTGCCAGTTGCCCCTGCAGCCATTGTTGGCCAGTTGGATTTTACATTTGATTTGAATAATGCCCGTGGACTTGACCAGGCAAACCTAGATGTTGTTGTTTTGGTTCAGCGCTTTAGTGAGCGTTCAGGCCAAAACGAACTTGATAAGTACCTTGCAGGTAGCGGGGATTTCTCAATCAAGGCAGCAATTGAATCTGATCTAACTCTTGGTGGGGCTTGCAATACTTTGCGTGTCACATCAGCCGAAGCGGGAACTTACGCAGCAGGCGATATTGAGTTTCTTTCATACCGTTACCGTCTCACCGTTTGGGGATAAGGAGAAAAATGAGCTACACAGTTACCTCGGACAATTTCGAGGCGAAGAAAAAAGGCGAAACAATCACCGATAAAGAATTGCTTGATCTAGGACTTAACGCAGATGCCCTAGTTGCAGGCGAACACATAAAGAAATCAGCAACAATCAAACCAGCAACAGTAGAGGAAACAAAATAATGGCCCGTATTGTCCTAACAGATGCTTCAGTTGTAATCAACGGCATCAATCTCAGTGAGTTTATTACGAGCGTGGCACTTTCAACATCAGATGATGTTGTTGAAACAACAGGTATGGGTTCAGGCGGAGCGCGTACCCGTGTTGGTGGGCTTGCTGATAACTCAGTTACTCTTGAATTTAACCAAGATTTTGCAACATCAGCACCTGAAGTGACAATCAACGCAGTTGGTTCATCACTTGTTGGAACAGTTACAACTTGCGTTGTAAAGCCAACATCAGCGGCAGTATCTGCAAGCAATCCTAGTTACACATTTTCAGCCGTTGTTGCAGAATGGCAGCCACTATCAGGTGCAGTGGGCGAGTTAGCCACAATTTCTGCAACTTGGCCAATCTCAGGAAACATCACAAAGGCGGTTGCATAAATGGCGCGTTTAGTTCTTACAAATGCTTATGTCGTATTTGCAAGCAACGACATTTCGCAATATGTAACATCAGTTAGCCTTTCAACAAGCGTAGATGTTATTGAAACCACGGGTCTAGGTTCGTCAGCTCGCACACGCGTTGGTGGGCTATTTGATAATCAGATTACTTTGGAATTTAATCAGGATTTCGCAGACAATGCCCTTGAAGAACTTATCAATGGCACATCACTTGCAACAACAACTGTTGGAACAACTGTAGCGATGGAAATTCGCCCAGTAAATACAACTGTTAGCGCAAGCAATCCAAAATACACATTTAACGCATTGATCTCAGAATGGCAGCCACTATCAGGCGCCGTTGGTGAGTTGGTTAGCGTAAGTGCAACTTGGCCAATCTCAGGCGTTATCACAAAAGCAATTTCATAATCTACTAAGGGGGAAAAGATGGACGGATTAGCAATCAAGGTAAAAACAACTGATGGTGTTGAGGTGTCGTATAAATTGACACCTCGCATTATCGTTGCATTTGAACAAAACTTTGGCGCTGGTATGCCTAAATTGTTGGGGGAACAACAAAAAGTTGAATACATCTATTGGCTTGCTTGGAAAGCAATGCAGGTTAATGGAGTTGTAGTAAAACTTTTTGGACCCGAATTTTTAGACACTATCATTTCAGCCGAATTGGACAGTGATAGTTCTTTCGAATCCACCGCAACAGCCTAACTTATACGATTGCGGCTATTGCGGTTGAAACAGGTATTCCTACAAGTGATTTATTAGATGCACCTGAAGGAATACTTGAAGCAATCACGATTTATATGAAGGAACGAGCTAAAGCCAATGGCTGATGAAGTAATTGTTCTTACAGGTATCAAAGAAACTTTGGATGCGCTAAAAGAGTTTGATAAAGATGCGGTTAAACGCTTCAATAAAGTTATCAATACTGAACTTAAAGGCGCAGAGCGTGATGCAAGAAACTTAATCAGCGAGGACCCACCTATGAGTGGTTGGCGTAAAACCGACCCAATCAAGGGTAAAACTCGCGGCGGTGCAGGCTGGCCTGGGTGGAACGCTGGAGAAATCAAATCAAAGATCACTAAGACTAAAGCCCAGGGTAAAGTTCGTGGCGATTACACAACAAGTGCTGGTGCTTTGCTCAATAAATCAGCAGCGGGTTCAATCTTTGAAGTTGCTGGTCGTGTTGCATCAGGAACTAAACGAATGACTGCTCAATCCTCAAGTGGGCAATTCTTGCGCACAATTGGCAACAGATTCGGTAAGGCTTCGCGTGTAGTATGGCGTGTTGTAGATAAAGATAGAAACAAAATTGAAGCAAATGTAAATCGTGCTTTGGAGCAAGCAAAGACAGATTTGCAAAAACATTTGAACAGAGAGCGAGCATAACAAATGGCAGTTGGCGCAGTTGTAGCCCGCATCCTCACCCAGTATTCTGATAAAGGTTCAAAGGCTGCTCAAAAAGACATTTCAAAACTTGGCAAAAACATTGATGGATTTGCAAAGAAATCATCACGCGCTTTTGGAATTGCTGCAGCAGCATCAGCCGCGCTTGCATTTAAGATTGGCAAAGATGCAGTTCAAGCTGCAATTGCAGATCAGAAATCTCAGGTTCTTCTTGCTAATGCCTTGCGTAATACTGCAGGTGCCAGCAATGAAGCAATTAGCGGTGTTGAAAATTATATAACTTCGCTACAAAAGCAATTTTCTGTTGTAGATGATGATTTGCGCCCTGCGATGGCTCGACTAACTGCAGCCACGGGTTCAATTACGGCAGCACAAGGATTGATGCAAACTGCCTTAGATGTAAGCGCATCTTCAGGTGCCGATTTAGAAACTGCAGTTGGCGCAATTATTAAGGCAACAAGTGGTCAATTTAAGGCATTAAAAACACTTGTACCAGGCTTGAGCAATGCAACTGTTAAGTCTAAAGATTTTGCTAAGGCTCTTGAAGAAGTCAATAAACAAACATCAGGTGCTGCATCTAAGCGTTCACAAACTCTTGAATATCGCCTTGCTGGGTTAAAGATTGCCTTTGGTGAAATCCTTGAAACTCTTGGTTATGCGCTTTTGCCAGTTATTGAAAAGTTTGCAACCACAATCTCAACAAAAGTTTTGCCACAAATTGAAGCATTTGTTGCGCTTAACAAAGACAAGTTAGCGGCTAGTTTCCAAATCGCTGCAGATGCTGCAGTTAAGTTGCTTGCAATCTCCATTTCATTTGGCGATTGGGTTTCAAACAATATGGGGCTTGTAAAGACAATGGCAGCGATCATTGTTGGAATGTTTGCCGTTGGTCGTGCTTCGGCTTTTATTATTATGCTTGGACAAGTCACCGCTGCAATGGCAACGCTTCGCGCCACCGCAGCAGGGGCAGCAATCGCATCAGCCTTTGCAACAGGTGGAGTAAGCGCAGCAGCAGGTGCAGCAGCGGTTGCAGGAATCGTTGCAGCAGTAGGTATTGGAGTAATGGCACCTAGTTCAACTTCAGGTGGCTCAGGCGGTAAAACATTGCCATCAACAGGGAATCCATTGCCAAAATTAGGTGCAAGTGGAGCAGCAAAGGGAAGTGCAGCAGCGTTAGGTTTTCCAAATAACTTTGGAGCCAAGCCACCAGTTGTTGTAACAACTGTTGATAGCACTACTGCTGCATTGCAAAAGTTTATTGAGTCACTTAACGCTGGCAATAAATCACTTAAAACTGCTAAAACAATGCAAGATAAAATCAACGCTGAAGCGGTACGCCAAAACCTTGCACGCCAAGCAAGACTTTCAGGTTCATCTACCATTGCAATTGGCGGTTCAGGTTCACTTTCTTATGGCAACAAGGGAACAAATGTAGTAGTCAATGTTGCAGGTTCGGTTTCAACTCAAGAAGATTTAGTTACAAGCATTGTTAACGGAATTGAACGCACAACCCGCCGTAGCTTCGGAACTGTTGGAGCGTTTGATAGAGTGGCAATTCTCTAATGCCATCTTTTGACGGAGTAACCACACCTGCAATTGCAGTTCAGTTTCTAAAAAGCGGAACTTGGACTTCAGTTACAACAACTGACTTAATTCAAATTGATATTCGCCGTGGTCGAACACGCCAAAGTGAGCGCGATCAGGCTGGGCTTTCAGTTATCGTTTTCAATAACACCAGCGGTTACTATGACCCTGATAACACTAGCGGTTCAAACCCGTGGGTAGTTTCAGGCATCAATATCTTGCGCGATGGTTTGCAAATGCGCATTGTGGCAACAATTGGTGGAACACCTTATTATCTTTATTACGGCTTTCTTGAAGAAACCAAAGTTAACCAGGGTGAGGCACCTAGCGCCACAATGACCTTTGTTGATGGCATTGCATACATTGCCGATGCCCAAGCACCAGCACTGGCAACAAGTGCCTTTGCCGAAACCGCAGCCACACGCGTTGGCCGTATGTTGACTTATGCAGGATGGACAGGCTCAACCAGCCTTACTGGAACTGTTGGGATGCTGGCAACAACTCAAAATCGCTCTTGTATGGCGCTGATCTATCAGGCAGTTGATGCCATTGCTGGGCGTTTTTATATCTCACGCTCAGGTGTGGCAACATTGGTGCCGTTGGCCAATAAGTTTAGCCGCCCAACTCAGTTACTTTTTACCGACAATCAGGCAACTAACACAGTACCTTATAGCCAACTTTATACAAATCCTGGTACTTATTATGTGGTGAATCAGGCAATTGTTGACCGTGGCGAAGCAAAACAATACACATCAAGGTATAACCCTAGTGTTAGCGCTTATGGCATTGCTAAAAATGTTCTTGATGCACCTGTTGCTACCGATTCAAATGCTCAGAATTTAGCTTTGTACGAGTCACGCAAAAATGCAACACCTGATACTTATGTGGAGCGCATTGATTTTAACGCTTTGGCAGTTGGTACTTATGGGTTACTTTACCCTGATTTTCTAGCAACAGAATTGGCCGATCAGGTGAGCGTTGTACGCACAACCTATGATGGCCGCACTATTCAATGGAACCTTGTAGTTGAAGGAATGGGTCACACTATTACCCAAAACAATTGGCTTGTGTCTTACACAACTTCAGCCATCAACCCATATTCAATTACAATCTAGGGGGTAGCAGATGCCATTATGTCCACAAATCACTAACACCCCTATAACAGTAACTCTTACTGCAGATTTTACAGTTACAGATGTTGTGCCAGTAGTTGCAG
>CAUYTX010000076.1:0-5884 GCA_963575665.1 Gammaproteobacteria bacterium
CGGTGCGTTTGATTTCGTGCAAGTCGCTTTTTTCTATACAGTTCATAATTTCCCTTTCCCTTTAGTTGAGTTCCGGCGAGGATACTCCCTCGCCGGGTTGTTTGGTTTTACTTGCTTATTACCACGATACGAGCCGCCGTTCCGGTCTGAGAGACTTCTCCGGTATTCTTAAAAGAGCCTTCCGGCAGTCTCTCGCTACGGCCTTCCACGTCCCTCAGCCATGCCCGGAACTCTTCCGCCTGAGAGTCTGACCGGAAGAAAGTCCCCTCGCTCATAATGGCCACTAGCCGCCCGCCGGGTTTCAGAAACCCGAAGGCCCGCCGGACGTGTTCCGCGTCCTGCCCCTTTTCAAAAGGCGGGTTCATAAGGATTTTATCAAAGCCGGGAAGCGGCCAAAAATTTTCCGTCAGGAAGTCTGCCCGCCGGGTGTTATGGCCTTTCAGTTCCAGAATCTCAGCAAGGCTGTATTGGCATTCCACACAAACCACTTCCCCGCCCGCGTCCCGTGCCGCGTCCGCCAGATTGCCGGTGCCTGCCGAAGGCTCTAAAATCTGATCGCCGGGCTGAATGTTGGCCTCTTCCAGCATTAGGCTAATGACTGCCGGAGGCGTAGGGAAAAAGCCGGGAATGCGGCACCCCACAAGGTTTAATTCTTTATCCTTTATCAACTGCGCCCGCTTACGCTTCTCAGCCTCTTCCGCCTGCTCCGGAGTCTGCGCGGCTATTAAGGCTTGCAGGGCCAAGGACGGGCGGACGTGTCGCGGAATTTTCCGGTACAAGTTATTGAATAATAACCGCCGCTTGTGTCCTTGCGGGTTGTCACGGCATCTAAAATTGCCGCCTTTGAGCTGTACCCGTGGAGGATAGCCGGGAGCGTCCCGGCTTGCAGTCCGTCCGCCAGTCTGTAAAGCGCAGTCTGCGCCCGTTCCAGATCGTCCGCCTCCAATATCCGCGCACGGTATTGAAGAGAGCGTTTCGGGGTTGCGTTCTGAGTCATTTCCCGCCGCTTGTCGGCAATCTGCACGGCCAGGCCGTCAGCCATAGCCCGCAGCCGCTCCGCTTTACCTGTAGGGGCCGCCGGAGGGGTTGCCGGGGTTGCACTGGGCGCGTCCGTTCCGTCCGGTTCCGGGGGAGGGTTTCCTGCTATTCCCGCCGCAAAAGACTCCGCCGCGCCCTTTTCCTTAAACGCGAATCCGCCGGGAGTCGGGCCCCATTGCCGTGAGTACCAGCCGCCCGCCAGCTTGGCTTTTTCCGTCAGGCTCTTAAAGGTTTCCGCGTCCGTCCGGTTGCAAAGGACAACGATCCACATTTGAAACCCTTTCTTTGTGTGTGTATGCTCTTCGATCCGGTAGCCGTCCGCCGTGATAGTTGCCGGAGACTGGGCCGGGGCTGGGGTTAGCTCCTCAAAGACAAGCGTCCATTTATACGTTTCCTCGTTATAGTCGCGCCGGAGAAACGCGCCCTTGCCGGTAAGGTCGGTTTCCGCCAGCTCGTTGCGGGCCATGCGGTCGGCGTGTTGCTCTTTTTCCCAGCCCTCGCCAAATGACGGGCCGAATGTTTCCATGATTGCCGCCTTTACTGTGTCATAACAGGTGACTTGCCGGTGAGTATGGACGTATTTTGAGCCGCCGAAGGTATCCGTGAAGGCGGTCGTGTTGTAGTTGTAGATATCCTCCATGCCGTCAAAGTGCCCCTTAGAATAACGGTTTGTGATAGCTTCTACTGCTTTGACCGTTGGGCCGTCGACCCAGCTAATGTCAACGGAATCGCCCATTGAAAAACTTTCACTAGTAACGCTGAATTTATGGCCCGGAAAGGCTCGTTTCAGTTCCGTCCGGATGTTCCGGGCCGCAAGGGTTTGCGAGGCGTATTCTCCCGGCTTAACCCTTTCAAGGTGCGAAAACTCAACTAGAAGCCGATCCGCTTCTAGTGCGCGGGCCTTTTCCCTTTCCGCCTGTTCGAGCTTGCGGACTTGCTCCGCCGCCGCGAATCTGGCCCGCTTTTCAGCCTGTTCCTGTTCGCTTGTCCGTTCGGCCCTAACAGGCCGCGCCGCTTCCAAAGCCGGACATTCTGCAAGGCAGTCCGCCTCAATTTGCCGATAATTTTCAGCCGTGATAAGTCCGGCATATTTTGCGTGGATAGCTTCCAAGATGGTGTTTTGCTTTTCCTTGTGTGCTTTTTCAGCGTCCGACAAGCTGAAAGGACTCCACAGAATAGCCTCACCGTAATTGTCGATCACTAGCGAGCCTTCACCGGCACGTGAAACCTGTTTAATTGCCTGTTCGACGGCCTTGGTTTGCCGCGGTCCCGCTGTAGTTGTCCATTTGTTCAGTATTTGCATGGTTATTCTCCTTTTCCTTCTTTTTGTTTTATGTTTCCGGCAGTCTTTTTCCCGCTGCCGGACGGGTTTGGTTTCCTTCTTTAGCGAATCCGAATAGACATTAAAATGCTCTCGCCGTGACGGTTGTCGACGTCAGCCGTCCGGTAAAAACACGCCGGGGAAAGGTTGTCCGAAAGCCGCACCATGTCCGGTTGTGTTTTGATAATGTCCGACAGGAATTTGAGATTGAAACAGATTGTAAGCGTGTCAGAAGGCTTTTCTTCCCAAACTTCCGGCTCGTTTTCCGCCAATGTTTTAACGCTTTCAAAAGCTTCCCAGCAATCCACGCTTGCGCCTTCGATAACCCTTTCCGTGATCCCTATGCCTGAATCAGCCGGGCAGATTTTAAAAGTCACGCTGCCCGCTTTGTGGAAATCCAGTCTAATGGTATCCTGCTCGCAATGCTTTGCAATCGGTAGCAGTTCTTTTAGTACCAATTCCCATTTCTGAGAATCCACCGAAAAGTGGATTTTATCGCCGTCCCGGAGCGGGATCACTTGCCGATAATTAGGAAACGTCCCCTCAATGCACTTCGAAACAAGTTCCCCGCCTTCCGGTAGGTCTATAAGGACGGATTGGTTTTCACCCCGTTCCATGATCCCTTTTTCGTTGGGGTACATTGGAGCGGATAGGGTAAATTCTACCTTTTCCGCAGGGTTGATTTTTAGAAGGGTTTTGATTGCGGGGGACGGTAGAATGAATTTCATCTCGCCGGTACCGGAACTCTGCAACGTCCGGTAATGCAGTCGCCGACCATCCGTTGCCACCAGTGTGAAAACCTCGCTCCCAGCTTCACGGGAAAAATAAACGCCGTTTAACTTATATCGGGTTACATCCGTGGAAACCATAGGAAATAGAGCCGTTAACGCTTCTGCCAGCTCCACGCCGTTAAAACCGGTAGCCGATAGGGTTTCCACGGGGTTCCCGTCCGCTAGCCATTGGCATGGCCCGTAGGTAGGGGGGAAGTCTTCCAAGGCTAAGCCGGAATTAAGCAAGAGCTTTCCGCCGACAATGTCATAAATCCCGTCCACTGTACCGTCCGGAGCCGGAAAGGTTAGAGCCTGTTCGAGGTTAGTTCCTTGCGCTATGCCGGATTTAACGGCGATGCAGTTAAGGATAGGCAGGGCGGAGCGCGCGCCGATAACGGTTTTAACGATGGAAAGGTAATTAACGGCTTTTTGAGCCTTGGAGCCCTTTCCTTTAGTTGCCTTTTGAGGCTGTACGATGTCCGCAGCCGCCATTAACCGCCAGCTGGCTAATTCGTCCGCAGGGAAGATGGCTTGAATCTCGTTGGAGTCTATTAGGGACAGGATGCGGTTCAATACTTCATTAGTTTTGTTCTTTTGCATGGTATGGTTTCCTTTCATTTGGGTTTAACACAATTCTCTTATTGCTTTTTCTACTTCTTCGAATGCCTGTTCCTGCCCGATTGATAAAATCAGGCTATAGGGAGCATCAGCTAGCGTCCAACGTCCGCCAAACCTACAGATAGGCATTTCATGCTCACCTATAATCAGCCACTTCCCGTCTTTTCTGTTTTCTACACGTTTCATCTTTGTATTCCTTTGGTTTGGTTTGGTTTCCTGCTCCCATTTGACAGGTACGAGTATTATTTAATTCAGGGATCCTGTCAACCTGTTTTCAAATATAGTTTCAAATATATTTTAAACGATAATCGGTAGCGTTTTTTAGGCTCAAAACAGGCCAGAATAGTGCCGGTTTTATTAGGCAAAAATCAGCGTTAAAAAGACGGGCAAAAAACACGCTCGAAACACCACCGGAAAAGTAACAAAGAAAATAATGCGGGAGAAAGAACTGGAAAATGTAATATGTAATATGTTTTAAACTACTTTTTCGCTACAAAATCTTGTTAAGGTTTTTTTGAAAACAGAAAAAAAGGCCTTAAAACAGGCTGAATACAAAAATCCAAGGAATTTTTAACTGAACTGCTTATACTGGAAGTTGATTATGATGAAAAAATGAAGAAATGATTCTCAAATATGCAATCAAAAAGCAATCAAAAATCAATCAAAATGGGCTTTTGAATTATATAAAGTTTGTGGTTCAAAAGTAAAAAACGGCTTAAAACCGGTAAAAAGAGCCCTTATTTTTTGTTTTGTGAAAAATGGCCTTTTTTAAATATGTTGGATTAAATTTGAGATTTTATACAGGAAACCGGTTTTTCGGTTTTTTTTTTTTTTTTTTTTTTTTTTTTTTTGAAGGGGTCAAAAAGGGGCGGTTTTAAGGGGTGCTTTTTGAGGGGGTTTTCAGCGGCCGAAAAGGGCGGATCATTCGGCCAGTCAAAACAAAGGGAGTCTAAAACAACAAAATACTGTTTCTTGCGTTCTGTTGCATTCCTTCGCATAGCTTGCAGTTTGTTGCGGTTCTGAGGTACTTGGTAGAGAGGCTTGACACCTGTTGCGGTTTTTCGCATAGTACGGCTATGGAAATTTCAGAACGCTTTAGACTGCTAGGCAGGTTGACCGACGGACAACGGCTGATTGTCAGTATGCTGATTGTTCGCACGGAATCTGGCCTAACAACTCGCTCAAGCGATTTTAGAGCGGCTGGGGCTGATTCCAAGCGCATAAGTGAGTTGCCGCCGGACATTAAAGCGAGGATCGTTTCGACCGGCGGAACGTGCAAAGGGAAGGTTTATAGATGGCTTTGATTACTCCAAAGTTTAAAGAGATTCCAAAGTGGAAAGGCGGACAAGCTGACATAAAACCAGCAACTGCGGCACCTGCTGACACTCCTGCGGTAATAGGCAGGCCCAGGACTCCTTTTGATCCTGATAAAGCATACCCTGTTTTGAACCTTGTCGAAAAAGGAATGAGTTTTGAGGATGCGGCAAAAGAGTCCGGTTTTAAATTGTCGCTTGGGGTATTCTGGAACTGGTGTTTCGATGCGGAAAATTGTCCGGATTCCCCGCAACACGCCGCTTTTGCTTTAGAAGTCTCTCGCGCGCGGAAAAACCAAGCCGCCTCTTTTTTTGATCAGTGTTTTAAGATCGCAAATGACTCCAGTAAAGACCTAATCCAGCGCATCGACAAACACGGCACCCCTCAAGATACGCCAAACCCCGTTGCAGTCGCCCGGGCTAAACTTATGATAGACACCAGACTGCGCCTTGCGGAGCTGATTGACCCTGAGCGTTACGCTGTAAGCAAGCGGATAGACGTTACCAGCAACGGTGAGAGCGTAACAGGGGCACCATCGGCACCAACCCTGGACGCAGCAAAGAGGCGCATTATGCAGGAGCTAACCGGTGAAGATAGGGTCAAAGCCGTGATCGACCTTGCGAAGCAGGTGAGCGAGGATGATTTAAATGTCAAAGGCGCAAAGTATTGATAGTCAGACACTTACACTGTTTCTTAAAAAGATTATTCATTAGACATAGTATATGTTATGCGACGTTGAAAGTGTAAAGCGTTAGTGTGCAAAGGGTTAGGGAAATTATGAACTGTATAGAAAAAAGCGACTTGCACGAAATCAAACGCACCG
>CAUYTX010000077.1:0-26999 GCA_963575665.1 Gammaproteobacteria bacterium
GTAGAGAGAGAATCAAGGATGATTCTCGACTGCGCACTCGGATCGGACTCCAATTGTAGATAATTAGTAGAAGAGGCTCGGTGTCTCACTCAGGAAACCTAGTTCGTGGAGTTTTTCGTCATCATCCCAGCGCGGTATGCTTCTACTAGACTGCCTGGGAAACCACTGCAAGAAATCGCCGGTTTGCCCATGGTGGTTCATGTGTATCGTCGTGCGGTGGAAAGTGGTGCAAAGCAAGTATTAGTGGCCACGGATGACGAAAGGATAAAGAAAGCAGTAGAGCGGTTTGGTGGTCAGGCAATGATGACCAGTGCCCAACACCGTTCTGGAACCGAACGGCTCGCAGAAGTCGTGGATCACCTCTCCCTAGCAAACGATTCCATTGTGGTCAATTTACAAGGCGACGAACCCATGATGCCCGCAGTCTTGATTCGGCAAGTGGCCAGGGCACTTCATGACCAGCCGGCAGAAGTTTCTACCCTGTGTGCTCCCTTTCTAAATGCTGAGGATCTATTCGATCCCAACATAGTCAAGGTAGTGCGAGATATTCAAGGTTATGCCTTATATTTTAGCCGCGCGCCTATTCCTTGGAACCGAGCAACTTTTGCAGCTTCGTCCACCGAAGGGCTAACGTCTCTTCATCAACGCCACATTGGTCTTTATGCCTACCGTGCGGGTTTCATTCGAAAATACGTGACCCTTTCTCCGAGCCCAATCGAAGAATTAGAATCCCTAGAACAACTCAGAATCTTGTATCACGGTTTTCGAATTTATCTTGAAGAAGCAACAGCCACCCCAGGCCCCGGAGTTGACACACCCGAAGATTTAGATCGGGTGCGCCAACTGTTTTAGAACCTACCAAGTACAGAACAGCATAAAACGGAAACACTTCTTTTGAGGGTCTCAGTCAAAAACCACCCCGCCTCTTTAAGGCACCCCTCCTTATCAAGGAGGCGAGTTTGATGAGCCAAAACTCTCCACCTGCCAAGGGCTTACAAGGGTATCTTTTTTTAAAATTTCAAATAAAACAGTGAGTTACAAAATTTAGATTTGCGGGGATCACTGAGTCCTACTGATTATTTGGAAAGTCGTCAGTTTGACTTGATAGCATTGTCGGTGCTACGTTTTTTCGAAGATTGTTACCTGTCAAATTTACTGCAAAGCGATGATGGGGACTGCGTAAAACGAAAAAAGATACCCTTGTAAGCCTGCCAAGGGGGAGTACGCCGAAGGCGGGAGGGGGTTTCACGGAATGTGATTCAACCGTTTTATGTTGATTCAGCTATAATGAACTTTCGGTAAAAAACAAACTCTCGAAAAAAAAATATTTTAGCACCGTTTTTCCAGGAGAGCAAATGACATTTGATTGCAAATTCAGCTCAGGATCCAAAACATTGTCTTTCACAAAAATGCACGGGTTAGGCAATGACTTTGTGGTCATTGATGCTTTTCGGCATTCCGTTTCTCTTGATTCAACACAAGTTCGTTTCCTTGCAGATCGACATTTTGGGGTAGGGTGCGATCAAGTCCTATTGGTTGACAGACCAACACGACCTGATGTCGATTTTCGTTACCGGATTTACAACGCAGATGGAGAGGAAGTAGAACAATGTGGGAATGGCGCGCGCTGTTTTGCGCGCTTTGTCCGAGAAGAAAGACTCTCGGAAAAGAACCCTATAGTAGTAGAGACTGCTGCGGGTACCATTGAGTTGTTTTTAGAAGACAATGGGGAAGTGACTGTGGACATGGGTCGTCCTCGGTTTTTGCCTTCCGAAATCCCGTTTTTAGCGGATACTGAGTCCGAGTCATATTCCATTCAAGTTTTAGAGCAAGAGTTGAGGTGCGGTGCTGTCTCCTTTGGTAACCCACATTGTGTTTTACAAGTTCAAGAGGTGGCCACAAGTCCCGTCTCCTACCTTGGACCGTTGTTAGAGTTTCATCCACGGTTTCCAAAGCGAGTAAATGTGGGATTTATGGAGGTAGTTAATCGGACACACATACGCTTGCGAGTGTACGAACGTGGCGCGGGAGAAACACTGGCTTGTGGTACTGGTGCTTGTGCGGCAGTAGCGGTTGGCATCCGACAAGGTTTGCTAGATCGATATGTTCTCGTGGATCTCCCCGGTGGGCGTCTAACCCTGTGGTGGCCAGATAATTCCTCTTCGGTCAGAATGACTGGCCCTGCGGTTCGCGTTTTTCAAGGAACGATTGTGATAGAATCTGAGGTGTTTTAACTTCAAATTACTAGGGAGTCGTGCAGGCAATGGCCGAAAAGCGATCTGGGGGTGTTCCAAAAAAACGCATCGGCACTGCTTTGGTTCTCATGCCGCCTGTCGTGTTGACTGTATTGGCCGTGCCCACGTTGGGGGTAGCTTTATTGATGGGAGGGGTAGTACTGGTTGCCGCTTGGGAATGGGGTGGTTTGGTGGGCATGTTTCGGCCACTGTATGTCTCCATCACTGCTGCCATGTTGCTTGGGGTTTTATATTTTTTTTTACAAGACGCTGAAAGTTGTCAAACACTGCTCCTGTTCGGGTTGGCATTTTGGTGCATGGCTCTCTACGTGGTGCTAAGTTATCCTAAACTGCCGCTTTGGTGGAAGTCTCATCCTGCACAAGTGTTTTCCGGATGGTGGGTATTGGTTTCCGGCTGGGGTGCCGTGGTGGCTCTTCACGCCGGGTATGTCTCCAGTGATGAGCGTGGTCCAGAATATACCTTGTTCCTACTCGCCATGATCTGGATAGCAGACAGTGCGGCTTATTTTTCAGGAAGGCGTTGGGGGAAAAGGCGTTTAGCCCCGAGAGTGAGTCCAGCCAAAACTTGGGAAGGATGTTGGGGAGCGGCTGTTTCAACAATTTTGATGGCTCTTTTCGGAACTTGGTATTTTGAATTAGGGATTGGGGATTCGGGTCTATTTGTCATTTTGTGCATGGCGACTCTCATGGCCTCAGTGCTAGGAGACCTGCTAGAAAGTGTCATTAAACGGATGCACGGTGCCAAAGACAGCGGCACTCTTCTGCCGGGTCACGGCGGAATGTTAGATCGGATTGATAGTTTAACAGCTGCTGCTCCAGTTTTCGTCTTGGGTTTGGATTGGCTCGGGAAATGGTCGTGAAAAATTCCCCCGAAGGCGTCGCGATACTTGGATCGACTGGTTCAATCGGGATAAGTACTTTAGACGTTTTAGCACGGCACCCAAAACGGTTTCGAGTGATAGCATTGGCAGCAAATCGATCCGCAGATCGATTGTTGTCGCAATGTCAAAAATTTAAGCCACGTTACGCAGTGTTAGCAGATCTAAAGGCAGCTGAAGTTTTTTCCAGTCGGGTAAAACGGATTTTGCCAGATCTTATTGTGTTATCGGGGGAAGAAGGACTAGCCGCAGTGGCTTCTTTACCAGAAGTCGATCAGATCATGGCTGCAATCGTGGGCGCCGCTGGTTTGCGTTCTACTCTGGTGGCGGTACGTGCTGGAAAAAAAGTTTTGTTGGCCAATAAAGAATCTTTGGTGATGGCGGGTGGGCTATTTTTGAGGGAAGCAGAACTTCACCATGCTACGATTCTCCCGGTCGACAGCGAGCACAATGCCATTTTCCAGTGTTTATCGAATCAAAATTCGGCTAGTGTTCGTCGGATTTTGTTGACCGCGTCTGGAGGGCCTTTTCGGACTTGGCCAGTCGAATCTCTTTTAGGAGTAACCCCGGAACAGGCTGTTGCCCATCCAAATTGGGTCATGGGACGAAAAATATCAGTGGATTCCGCAACGATGATGAACAAAGGACTCGAAGTCATCGAAGCACATTGGCTCTTTGGAGTAGCACCAGAGTTTATTGAGGTATTGATCCATCCGCAAAGCATTATCCACTCCATGGTGGAGTATGAAGATCGTTCAGTATTAGCGCAACTCGGCAATCCTGACATGAGAATCCCGATTACCCACGCACTGGCCTGGCCAGATCGCATGCCATTCGAAGCACACAGCCTTGATTTTTTTACAATGAAATCTCTTACTTTTGAACCTGTTGATTTTCATCGCTTCCCCTGTTTAAGTTTGGCTTACCAAGCACTTCAATGCGGTGGTTCGGCACCCACGATCTTGAACGCAGCGAACGAAGTAGCGGTACAATTCTTTTTGGACGGTAAGATTCGCTTTACTGACATCGTTCGCTTGGTAGAAGCGGTACTTTCTGTGGTGTCTGCCGGTGATGCAGTGGATCTTCCTGCTATTTTTGAGGCAGATCGATCTGCGCGAGAACAAGCAATTCTCTGGATAAATTCTAAACTAGGGAAAGAAAAATGACCTTCTCTGCACTTGAATCCTTTGGGTCTTCCTTTGTCGCTTTCGTCGTGACATTGGGTATCTTGGTGATCGTACATGAATTTGGGCACTTTTGGGTAGCCAAAAAACTTGGGATCAAGGTACTACGATTTTCCGTGGGGTTTGGAAAACCAATCTGGTCGCGCAAAGCGGGTGTGGATCAGACTGAGTACGCTCTGGGGTTTATTCCCCTTGGCGGGTACGTAAGTTTCTTGGATGATCGAGTAGGATCAATACATCCCTCCGAAGCACATCGTGCTTTTAATCGGCAAGGTATTTGGAGGATCCCCGTCGTACTAGCAGGCCCCTTCGCAAACTTATTGCTCGCAGTGCTTGCTTATTGGTTGATGTTTATCATTGGCATTTCTGGATTGCGGCCAATCCTCGGCACCGTGGATCCAGCAACTCCAGTGGGTAAAGCAGGATTCTCCGAAGGAGAGGAAATCTTCTCAGTAGAAGAGGGTCGTACACCCACTTGGGACGCGGTATCTTTTGCTCTCCTACGAGAATCAGTAGATCAAGAGATTGTCCGGGTAGAGACCGTTGATCCACAAGGTACATACCACCATAGGGTATTGAGTGGTCAGGTGATTACTCAATCCGAAGGTAATTTACATCAAACTGGATTTCGGCCGGGCAGTCCTCCTTTAGAACCGGTGCTAGAAGTAGTAAAAGCTGGGAGCCCAGCGGCTAAGGCCGGATTTGCTCCAAGAGATCGTATCCTTCGTTCAGAAGGTATAGCCATAGATTTTTGGAGCCAGTGGGTAGAGGTGGTACGCTCCCATCCGGGCCAAACGCTTCATGTCGAGATAGAACGTGCAGGGGAACGAAAAATCTTATCTGTGACACCCATAGTAAGGAGTGACGGTGGTTACGTTGGTGTTTCAGTAAAAATACCCGACGGGTATCAAGACTCAATGCATGCTGAATTTCGTTACCCATTTTTTGAAGCATTAGGAGTCGCTTCAACAAAAGTTTGGGGCATGTCAGTACTCACGCTAAAAATGATCCTAAAAGTCGCAGAAGGAGAGGCTTCTACGGGAGATATTTCTGGCCCGATCAGCATTGCTCAATTTGCAGGTAAGGCCGCGTCTATCGGATTAGCTCCTTTTTTGGCATTTTTAGGTTTAATTAGTTTGAACCTTGGGGTAATCAACTTACTGCCAATCCCAGTATTAGATGGCGGACACGTGATGCACTACCTCATAGAGGCGATCCTAAGAAAACCCTTGCCAAACAAGGTCGTCTTTTGGGGACAAAAAATCGGGGAAATCATCCTCTTTGGTATGATGTATCTCGCTTTTTTCAATGACTTTCAACGTTTTTTCTAGTACTAATTCAATCATGCACGTGGTACGAAAGGGTTTTTTGGGCTTAATTTTGAATGGATTGGTGTTGTCCTCATGGGCAGCCTCCCCTTTCGTCATTCGAGACATTCGGATTGAAGGGCTGCAACGGATTGCCCCCGGAACCGTTTTTAGTTATCTTACCCTAAAGGTTGGGGATAAAGTGGATGACGAGTCCTCCACGGCTTCTCTGCGCGCTCTATTCAAAGCTGGTTTTTTTCAGGATGTTCGTTTAGAACGGGATGGCGAAGTGCTCGTGGTCGCGGTGATCGAACGGCCTGCGGTCGCTAAAGTTGAATTTTCGGGGAATCGAGAAATAGAGACCGATAAACTTAAACCAGCACTCAAGGAAATTGGATTAGCAGAAGGGAGGGTGTTTAATCGGTCCCTTTTATCTCGTGTAGAACAAGAACTAAAACGTCAGTATTTTAGCCGTGGCAAATATGGAGTAAAAATTCAAACCACAGCAACGCCTCTTGAACGGAATCGAGTAGCCATTAACATTGTCATTCAAGAAGGCCTCGTCGCTCGCATCCATCGAATCGCCTTGGTAGGTAACCAAGCTTTCAACGATGCAACACTTCTTAAACAAATGGAATTGGACACGGGAGGGTTTTGGTCTTGGCTGACTCAAGACAATCAGTATGCCAAACCTAAACTCTCAGCTGACCTAGAGACACTGCGTTCTTGGTACATGGATCGCGGTTATTTAAATTTTAACATTGATTCGACACAAGTTTCCCTCACACCAGATAAAAAAGACGTCTATATCACCATTAACCTAACAGAAGGTGACATATACACCATTAAGAACATTAAATTTGATGGCAATTTGGTAGTACCAGAAGAAAGCTTGCGTGGATTGCTTAAAGTAGAAGTAGGAGAAACCTTTTCGCGCCGAAAAGTGACTGATGCCGTCACTGCCATTTCGGATCGTTTAGGTGAGATTGGGTATGCTTTCGCGAATGTGAATCCCATACCAGAATTAGATAAAAATAATCGTCAAGTCTCATTGACTTTTTCTGTAGACCCTGGAAAAAGGGTTTATGTACGTCGTATCAATTTCGTTGGAAATACAAAAACTGCGGATGATGTTTTAAGAAGAGAAATGCGCCAGATGGAAGGCGCACCAGTGGATACTAGCAAATTAAAAAGGTCTAAGGTACGTTTAGATCGTCTTGGCTTTTTTGAAGACGTCAGTCTTGTGACACCACCGGTTTCTGGAACGCAGGATTTGATGGATGCAAATTTTACCGTGATTGAACGTCCTTCTGGAAATCTTATGGCAGGTGTCGGATATGGCCAAACACAAGGAGTGATTCTGAGTGCTAGTGTCAGCCAAGATAATTTCTTAGGGACTGGAAATCAAATGACTGCGGTGTTCAATAATAGCCAAATTACGCGCGTCTATAGTGTTTCTTACACGAATCCATATTGGACACCAGATGGTATTAGTCGTACGACCAATTTGTATAATCGATCCACGGACGCCGCCGAAGCTAATTTAGCTGCGTACACTGCAAATAGCTACGGAGGCATTGTTTCTTTTGGTATCCCCATTAACGAATTTGATGGGGTTCGGTTTGGCGTTGGGTACGATCGATATGAGATTAGTCAAACCAGTAGCACGCCGATGATTTATCAGCAATACCTAGCAGAAAACGGAAGTACTTTTAGTGATCCTAAAATCAACGCTTCTTGGGCACATGACACTCGAAATCGAGCTATTTTTCCAGATAAAGGGATTTGGCAATATGTTTTTTGCGAAGCTACAACACCAGGTAGTACCTTGGATTATTATAAATTAGAATATCGTCAACATTGGTACCAACCGATTTCCGATAAGTTTACCTTTTTAGCTCGTGGTGAGGTTGGATATGGTTCTGGTTTTGGAAAAAACCAGAGTTCATTGCCCTTTTTTGACCGATTTTATGCGGGTGGAATTACCTCTGTTCGTGGATTCCGAGATAATACGCTTGGGCCTAAGGTGAATGAGCCGAACAGCATATCGAATGGTCGTCCATTGGGGGGAGATTTGCGTCTTGTGGGAGGTGCTGATATTTTGTTTCCTGCTCCTTTTGCAAAAGACAACAAACAGTTGCGACTAAGTGGTTTTGTAGACTTCGGAAATGTCTACGGAATTGATGAAAAGTTTGATTCTGGACAAATGCGTTACACTACAGGTGTCTCTGCTAATTGGTATTCTCCGTTGGGGCCATTGGTATTTAGTTTTGCAAGACCACTGAATGCTCAGCCGGGGGATCAAACTCAATTTTTCCAATTCACAATCGGTACTGCATTTTAACTTTTGATAAGCGGGGGATCAATTGAACACTCATTGGAAACGTTTTATTTCATTACCGGTTTGTGCAGGTTTTTTGTTCTCGATGCCTTCAGTGTATGCTGATACCAAAATTGGTTTCGTGAATATGGCTAAAATTGAGGAAGAAGCTCCTCAATTAGAGGCACTTCGCAAGAAATTTGAACGAGAGTTTTCACCTCGGGAAAAAGAATTAGTTAGCAGCCAACGTGAATTGAAAAGGCTTGAAGATCAATTAGAGCGTGATGGAGCCACTATGGGTGATAACCAGCGTGGTAAAATTGAACGAGATGTATTGAACCGTCGACGAGACCTCAAGCGTGCTACTGACGAATTTCGGGAAGATTTAACGATTCGTCGAAATGAAGAATTGTCCAATTTGAATCGTCAGGTAGGGGATGTTATTCGAGATTTAGCACGTGCGGAAAAATATGATTTAATCTTTACCGCAGGAGTGGTTTACGCTAGTGACCGAGTGGATGTTACTGGTAGAGTTCTCGAAGAACTAAAAGCAATGAAGTAAGACCGCTGGCAAACACGGGGGCGCAATGGATTGGACATTGGGTGAGTTAGCACGTTGCCTTGGTGCTGGGTTGAAAGGAGACCCTGCAATCTCCATTCGGCGGGTTGCCACCTTGACCAGTGCAGGTGCTGGGGATATTAGTTTTTTAACCAATCCGCGCTACCGACACCAGTTGCCAAACAGTCGCGCGTCCGCGGTGATTCTTGGCCCGGACGACTTAGAGAAGTGTGCAACGGCTGCTTTGGTGAGTAATAATCCTTACCTTACCTTTGCCAAAGCTGTAGCTGCACTAAATCCAGAAGTAATAGCAACTCCAGGGATACACCCATCCGCAGTCGTTGATTCTAGTGCCAAAGTAGATGAAAGTGCTTGGATCGGCCCTCTTTCCGTCGTGGAGGCTCATGCCAAAATTGGCCCTGGCGTCATGGTTGGGCCGAGATGCACAGTGGGCGCAAACAGTGTTATTGGCACAGATAGTCGACTTATCTCGAATGTGACTGTGTGCCATGGTGTGAAAATCGGCGCAAGGGTGATTCTGCACTCGGGTGCAGTGATCGGCAGTGATGGATTTGGTTTGGCCCGGGATGGGGAGCGTTGGTTCAAGATTCCGCAAGTAGGTAGTGTGGTTCTCGGTGACGACGTGGAAATCGGTGCCAATACCACGGTAGACCGTGGAGTACTCGAAGATACTATTCTCGAAGAAGATGTACGCATTGATAATCAAGTGCAGATTGCCCATAACTGTTACATCGGTGCTCACACTGCAATTGCAGGATGTGTTGGCATTGCAGGCAGTGCAAAAATTGGTCGGAATTGTACCGTGGCAGGCGCAGCCGGAATTTCAGGACACATAGAGGTTTGTGACAACGTCCACATCACTGCCATGAGCATGGTAGTTCAACCTATTACAAAACCTGGAGTATATTCTTCTAATTTACCTGCAGAACCCAACAATCAGTGGCGCAAAAATGTGGCTCGATTCCATCAATTAGATACGTTGGCGCGGCGGGTTCGTGATTTGGAACAACAGTTAATCGATCTGCGAGAAAAACTCAATGACAGATAACGTTTTGAAGACACTGGATATTCACCAAGTACTTAGACATTTGCCACATCGGTATCCATTTTTGTTGGTAGATCGTGTTTTGGATTACACGCCAAACAAATCGTTGCGTGCAATTAAGAATGTCACCATCAATGAGCCGTTCTTCCAAGGACACTTTCCTTTCCGACCGGTCATGCCTGGCGTGCTGATTCTGGAGTCATTGGCTCAGGCGACTGGTATTCTTGCTTTTCTTTCGACTGGGTCTCTTCCAAGCGAGCGGTCTTTGTATTATTTTGTAGGGGTCGACAACGCACGCTTTAAGCTTCCAGTAGAGCCCGGAGATCAGATGGTTCTCGAAGTAGAGGTGCTGCGTACCATTCGTGGAGTCTGGAAGTTTCGAGGAGAAGCCAAGGTTGATGGTAAAGTAGCAGCTAGCGCAGAAATGATGTGCGCTGAGCGTGAAATTGAACCAGTGATTCCCGTTGCAAAAGGATCGGGGGAGGGATGATTGATTCTCGTGCAGTCATAGACCCTGAAGCAGTTTTAGCACCGGACGTAGTCGTGGGTCCTTATGCCATTGTCGGCCCAAATGTAGAAATTGGGGCTGGTACAAAGATTGGACCCCACGCTGTCATTCGGGGTCCGACTCGCATTGGAAAGAACAACCACATTTATCAATTCACTTCCATTGGTGAGGATCCTCAGGATAAGAAATACCAGGGGGAACCAACAGAGCTTCACATTGGCGACGGAAATACTATCCGAGAGTATTGCACCTTAAATCGTGGCACGGCGCAGGGTGGGGGAGTTACTCGGATCGGCAATGACAACTGGATCATGGCTTATGTGCATATTGCGCATGATTGTCAGGTGGGAGACCACACCATTTTTGCCAACGCTGCTTCCCTTGCAGGCCACGTGTGCGTAGGTGATTGGGCTATTTTGGGCGGATTCACGTTGGTACATCAGTTTTGCACGCTAGGCACACATTGTTTCACAGCATTTGGAAGCGTCGTCGGCCAAGATGTTCCTCCCTATGTGTTGGTTTCTGGTCATATGGCTAAGCCACACGGTTTGAACACTGAAGGACTTCGGCGGCGGGGTTTTTCTCCTGAAACTCTTCGAAGCCTTCGACAAGCCTATAAGATTTTGTACCGTTCTGGTTTGCCGCTTGAGCAGGCCATTTCACAGATTCAAGAAATGGCTGAAGAATATCCAGAGATTAACCCGCTCGTCGACATGTTGTCGAAAGCCACTCGGGGAATTGTGAGGTAATCTGAAAGATCGTTACCAAGATCACGGGGATGGTACTGTTACTGACGTGGTGACTGGGTTGCGTTGGAAGCGTTGTGTGGAAGGCATGGTCTGGGATAAGGAAACTTGCGCTTGTGTTGGAGAACCTAGGGAATTCTCGTGGGAGGAACTCCCAATCTCCTCCGAATGGCGGGTGCCCACACTAGAGGAGGCCAAGACCTTGTTGTATTGTAGTAACACCAAGGAATGGGGTAAAACCTGCAAAGCGTCCTCAAACAATTATTTTCAGAACCCAACCATCGACCAAGAAACCTTTCCAAACACACCAGATTGGATGTGGACTGTAACGGAATACGAATTCAACCCAGAATATGTGTGGTTTATTGGGTTTTACGGAGGAGGTGCCTATTACGGCCCCCGTGAAGATAGTGTTCCGGTTCGACTTGTTGTCTTTTCTGAAGCTATCTCTCGGCATCGATTGCTTCCAGAATATCTCGATAGGCAATAGCCCCGGATCTGGTTCTGCGAATCTGGATGATCTCACGTGATTGGGTGCCTACGGCCACAACACCTTCCCACATTTTCATGAGCAAGTTAAAATCTCCTATTCAGAAAAAACAAAAAAGTTATGAGAAAGACTGCCGAAGCTACTATGGGGAAAATGCAAAGGCTAGTAGAAAAAACATTCCTAGAGCAAAACAGCGCAGCCACATGGCCGAAAGACGTGTCGCTGGAGAAATATTAAAAGGTCTTTACTGTTTTGCAGAGGTTTCTTGCTCAGAACGAGTAGAAGCAGACCTAAGAAGCAAAATTCGGATCAAACAGGTTAAAAGTTTTAAAAAGAAACCCGATCTTCCTTTGCTAGAAATTATCAAGCGGAAAAAAGCGCGATCAAATCTCCGAAGTTCATAGATGAACCCAAAAAACGACTTTGATTTTTTAGAGGTTTAACCATGCCATTGTATTCAGAAGCCCTTTCCCATTTTTCAGAGGTTTACGCACGCGCTTTGGTGTTGCCAGTTTCGGAACCTACCGCCGTAGTATTAGCTACTGCTGACACAAAAGGCCGTCCTTCCGCTAGAACTGTCCTTCTCAAAGATTTTAATCAGGATGGTTTTGTTTTTTTTACTAACCAACATAGCCGAAAAGGTGCTCAACTTGCAGAAAACCCCTTTGGGGCATTGTGTTTTTTTTGGCAAGAACTCATGGAACAGGTGCATGTCGAAGGTGAGATAGTTACTGTTTCTAAAGAAGTAGCAGATAATTATTGGAACTCACGTCCCTGCGCCAGCCAAGTAGGTGCTTGGGCTTCGTTACAGTCACAACCGCTTGCTCACCGATCCATCCTAGAAAAGCGTTTTTCTGAGTTTCAAGCTCGTTTCCATGGCAATAGTGTCCCTCGTCCCCCTCACTGGTCTGGTTATCGTCTAATTCCAGACCGTTTCGAATTCTGGAAAGCCGCTCCCTATCGCTTGCATGAGCGGACTTTCTACCAAAAGGAAGAAGGTGGTTGGGAAAAAAGTTTGTTGTATCCATAGAAAACCTCCGACGAATCGGAGGCACCTGATTACAAGAATTTTGGTTACTTTAGAGCAGAGGCTACCTCGTCCGCGATGTCTTGAGCCAGTGTTTCCACTTGGCTGATATATTCCCCTTCGACCATTACGCGAATCAATGCTTCAGTGCCAGAAGGACGCAGCAAGACACGTCCTTTTCCCGCAAGGGCAATTTCTGCAGACTCAATAGCAGCTTTAATCATGGGAATCGAAGACAAAGAAGCCTTAAGAGCAGCATCTAGCTTGTTTTTGAGCGGAACGTTCACCATTTTTTGAGGGTATTTTTGCATATCTTGTTTGAGGACATGCAAAGATTCTCCAGATTTGACCATAGCAGCCAACACTTGAAGCGCAGAGACAATACCATCTCCTGTGGTTGTGCGGTCTAAACACAGCAGATGCCCAGAAGATTCGCCACCTAGAATCCAACCACCAGATTTCATTCTTTCCAGAACGTAACGATCTCCTACTGCTGTGCGTTCAAGTGCAAGACCAATCTTAGACAAAGCTTGTTCTAAACCCAAATTGCTCATGACCGTACCCACGACGCTGCCTCGCAATGCCTCTCGGGTGTACCTGACTTTGGCAATGACGTAGAGGAGTTGATCCCCATCAAGGACTTCTCCACGGGAATCAACTAGAATAACGCGATCCCCGTCGCCATCTAAAGCGATGCCAACATCTGCACCGTGTTGGATTACTTCCTTTTGAAGCATTTCAGGATGGGTAGAACCGCAACCATCGTTAATATTGAGACCATTTGGCTGAACTGCAATCGGAATGACTCTGGCTCCTAACTCTTGGAAAACACTTGGAGCCACCCGGTACCCCGCGCCATGCGCGCAATCTACGACTATTTTTATGCCTTCTAGCGAGATATCGTCGGCAGAAACAGTATTTTTACAAAATTCAATATAACGTCCCCCTGCATCTAAGATTCGTTCTGCTTTGCCTAGTTCCGCAGAGTCGACCGTTTTCATTGGTTTTTCTAATTCCGCTTCAATGGCCTTTTCTACCTCATCGGGTAATTTAGTTCCCTTGGCAGAGAAGAACTTAATCCCATTATCATAATAAGGATTATGAGAAGCACTGATGACAATTCCAGCACGGGCATGCAATGCTCGGGTCAGATAGGCAATAGCTGGTGTGGGCATGGGCCCCAACAACCGGACATCTACTCCTGCGGCTGACAACCCCGCTTGCAAGGCAGACTCGAAGAGGTAACCAGAGATTCGTGTATCCTTCCCGATGAGAACGTTGCCTCCACGAGCGAGGATATGTCCCGCTGCCCAGCCTAGTTTGAGCACAAATTCTGCAGTGATAGGTGATTGGCCAACCTTGCCACGAATCCCATCCGTTCCGAAGTACTTTCTCACACATAACTCCTAGTGAATTGCTTTAGAGTAATAATGCGCTATAATAGTAGTTAGAAGCGATATCGATTGTAAATAACTTCCTATTATCAAAGAGTTACCACGCAACCTTTAGGAGGGCATGGCTTCCTATTTTCATGATAGGTTTTGCCGTGTGTACTTGGGATGAAAGCGCGAGTCCAGTGGGTAGAGAAGAGCATGTTTGTTGCAGAGTCCGGTAGTGGACATGCCATCGTGATCGACGGCCCTCCAGAGAGTGGAGGAAAAAACCTTGGGATGCGTCCCATGGAAATGCTGTTATTAGGCATGGGAGGCTGTACCGCAGTGGATGTAGTTTCAATTCTCGAAAAAGCACGTCAAGAAGTGAACGGTTGTGTCGTAGAATTATCTGCAGAACGTGCGGAGCAACCTCCCAAGGTCTTCACTCGCATTCATGTACATTACAAAGTCTCCGGTCGAAGTTTAAGGGATGCTCAGGTGGCGCGGGCGATCCAGTTATCTGCCGAAAAATACTGTTCTGCTTCGGTGATGCTTGGCAAAACTGCCGAGATTACCCATGACTACGAGATCCTTTCTTCATGAGCATCGCCGTAGATGATGAAATCCTGCAAGACTTCATGGTGGAAGCAGGAGAGTTATTGGAACATCTGGGTGAACAGCTGGTCGAATTAGAACAGCGCCCCCGAGATGCAGACCTTCTCAATGCGGTCTTCCGTGCTTTTCATACCATCAAAGGAGGTGCTGGTTTTCTAAACCTCCATAGTATGGTAGCAATTTGCCATCGTGCAGAAGACGTTTTCAACTGTTTGCGCCAAGGGGAACGTATCCTCGATGCAGGCATGATGGATGCCGTACTGCAGGTGGTGGACATCCTAAATGGGATGTTTACGCAACTCCAACAAATGGAGATGCCTTCTCCTGCGGATCCAGACCTCCTAGAACGGCTTCATGCCTTAACCCAACCAGTATCTGCAGCGGCCCCGCCTCCTCCTGCTCCTGTGGCTGCACCGCCACCTCCGCCACCTTCAGCTCCGAAGGAACCGCCAAAAGTATTGCCACAAGGTGGTTCTACGGACGACATTACGGATGATGAATTTGAAGCACTCCTTGACGCCCTAAATGCCCAAGAGGAGCTCTCATCAGCACCAGCAGTCCAGCAGGAAGTGGTAGTGGTAGAAGGAGCCACTGGAGAAGACATCACCGAGGCGGAATTCGAAAACCTTCTAGATCAATTACATGGCCAAGGTCGTTTTCGTGGACCACCCAAGTCTTCCCCAAAAGAGACTTCTCCTCTTTCCTTGCCTGCTCCAAAACCAGTAGAACGCTCTGCACCAATAGTTGCAGCTCCTATTACTCCTACTCCTGCGGCTTCTACAGCAACACCACCGCCCTCTGCCACACCTGCAGATGCACATGAAACACCCAAAGCAGTCAGTGCCGAAACCACTGTCCGAGTAGATACCCGCCTTCTCGATAACATTATGAACATGGTGGGAGAGTTGGTTTTAGTTCGAAACCGACTGGTTAATCTCCAAAATGGCCGTGCAGACGACGAGACATCAAAAGCAGTCGGCCACCTAGATTTGGTTACAGCTAATCTGCAAAACGAGGTCATGAAAACCCGAATGCAGCCAATCAAAAAGGTTTTTGGGAGATTTCCTAGGGTAGTACGAGATTTAGCTCGTTCGCTAAACAAGGAAATCAATTTGGTCATGGAAGGTGAAGACACCGATTTAGACAAAAACCTTGTGGAAGCATTGGCGGATCCCCTTGTTCACTTGGTTCGCAATGCCGTAGACCACGGGATCGAATCCACTAAGACAAGGGAAAAATCGGGAAAATCAAAAGTAGGTACAGTAGTTTTATCTGCAGCCCAAGAAGGAGACCACATCTTATTGACCATTGCTGATGACGGGGCAGGCATGGATGCCGAAGTGTTGCGGCGTAAAGTAGTAGAAAAAGGTCTCATGGATCCTGAGGTTGCCGCACGTCTCGATAATCGCGAGTGTTTTGAGCTGATCTTTTTACCCGGATTTTCCACAAAGAGCGAAATCTCTGACGTTTCTGGACGCGGGGTCGGCATGGATGTCGTCAAAACTCGCTTGAATCAACTGAACGGTAGCATCGAAATCAACTCGCGTCTTGGTGCTGGGACTACCTTGTCTATGAAGGTACCACTCACGCTCGCGATCTTACCTACCTTGATGGTGGTTCTCCGTCGCCAAATCTTTGCGCTTCCACTGGTTAACGTCAGTGAGATTTTTCATTTAGACCTTGCCAAGACTAACGTAGTGGATGGTCAACGTGTGGTGATGGTCCGAAATAAACCACTTCCTTTGTTTTATCTACGACGCTGGTTAATCCAAAATGATGAGGAATATGATTTTGGAAAAGGGTTTGTCGTCGTGGTAAACGTGGGAACCCAACGTTTTGGGTTTGTAGTGGATCAACTGATAGGCCAAGAGGAAGTAGTCATCAAACCTTTGGGAGCCTTGCTTCATGGGATTCAAGGTTTGGCTGGTGCTACTATCACCGGAGATGGTCGAATTTCCCTGATCCTTGACGTACCTAGCTTAATTAAAACTTATAGTCGTTTACATTAGGAAACTTAGGCCATGCCTGTTCGTGTCTTGATAGTAGACGACTCTGCTTTTTTTCGCCGTCGCCTTACGGAAATTTTGTCACTGGATCCGCTGATTCAAGTGGTGGGAAACGCTTCCAACGGGCGAGAGGCGATTGACCAAGTGCTTGCTTTGCAACCTGATGTGGTCACAATGGATGTAGAAATGCCGATCATGGATGGAATCTCTGCCGTGCGTGAGATCATGCGTCGGAAACCTACACCAATCTTTATGTTTTCTTCAGTCACCACGGGAGGAGCAAAGGCAACCCTAGAGTCACTCGAAGCTGGGGCCATGGATTTCATGCCCAAACGATTTGAAGACATTTCTTCCGATCGTGAGCAAGTCTTCAATGAACTGCGGCAAAGGGTTGCGATTCTCGGGACACGTAGTATTCGGACTCTTCGTAAGCCAGCTGCGCCGCTGCCTTCTGCGCCACCTCAGTGGTCTCCAACGAAGCTACGTCGTGCCCCTCGTCTAGTAATGATCGGTTCTTCCACCGGAGGGCCTGTCGCCCTGCAGGAAATTTTGACTCGACTCCCAAAAGCGTTTCCGTTGCCAATTTTGTTGATTCAACACATGCCGGGTACATTTACCTCTGCTTTTGCAGCGCGTCTGAACCAAATTTGTCAAATCGAGGTCCGGGAAGCAGAGAATGGAGATCTCTTGAGCAAAGGGGTGGCACTGCTCGCGCCCGGCGGCAAACAAATGATCTTAGATGATCGAGGTATTCGGGTTTTAGTACGAGAATCAGATCCTAGCCTTTCTTACAAACCTTGTGTTGATTTAGCATTTTCTTCTGCTGCAAAAGCATTTCCAGGTCAGGTATTAGCTCTGGTTCTCACGGGCATGGGAGCAGATGGTCGAGAGGGAGCACGTGCTC
The DNA here is from genome assembly GCA_963575665.1 of Gammaproteobacteria bacterium. Lineage (GTDB taxonomy): Bacteria > Pseudomonadota > Gammaproteobacteria > CAIRSR01 > CAIRSR01 > CAUYTX01. Next base: position 17,239 of record CAUYTX010000077.1, read on the forward strand.
TCAAACAAGGAGGCTCTACCGTTTGGGCCCAAAACGAGGCAACTTGTGTGGTGTATGGCATGCCTATGGCAGTAGTAGAAGCGGGTCTTGCAGATCAGATATTATCTATTTCAGACTTGGGACCTGCTTTGGTTGCTGGTGTGTAACTTTGCATGGACTACCTAAGTCTAGGTGGTGTTCTACTCGGGCTCGGTGGTGTCCTGCTGGGGCAAATCTTAGAGGGAGGACACATTGGAAACTTATTCAACTTTCCTGCCGCCTTTATTGTCCTCGGAGGCACTAGCGGAGCTGTCATGCTTCAGTCCCCGATGCATGTTTTCTTGCGTGCATGGCGCTTGCTCCCACAAGTTTTTAAGAGGCCTGTCGATCATCAAAAGACTATGATTGAAACCCTGGTAAAATGGGGTGCGATTGCTCGGAAGGAAGGGCTACTAAAACTAGAAATGGCCTCCGAGTCAGAGAAAGATATTTTTGTTCGAAAAGGATTACAACTTCTCGTAGATGGAATAGAACCTGCGATCATTCGATCTGTGCTAGAACTTGAAATTGAAACCAGAGAAGATCGGGATCTTCGGGCAAGCAAGGTCTTTGAAAGCATGGGGGGATACAGCCCTACCATTGGTATCATTGGTGCCGTGATGGGTCTCATTCATGTCATGAATAACCTTTCTGATCCGAGCTCACTAGGCCCAGGCATTGCCACTGCCTTTGTAGCCACTATTTACGGTGTGGGTTGTGCTAACCTCTTATTTTTACCGATTGCAAATAAACTTAAAGCGATCGTTCATGCACAAAGTGAGATCCGTCAGATGATTGTAGAAGGACTCATTGGAATTGCCGAGGGTCAAAACCCGCGGATTATTGAGGTCAAATTAACTGGATACGTACACCAATAGTTATGGACGACGAAGATTTAGGAAAAACCAAAGAGTTCTCACCCCTCGGGTTTACCGCTGCTCCAGTTTCAAGGTACGGAGGTCACAGACAAAGGACGTCCAAAACAGAACCAGTGTCCAGAAAAACACGTAAAAAATGTACTGAAGAACACGAAAACCATGAGAGATGGTTGGTCTCTTATGCAGATTTCATCACTCTGTTGCTTGCTTTTTTTGTGGTGATGTACGCCATTTCTTCAGTAAATGAAGGAAAATACCGCGTTTTGTCGGATTCGATGGTTGCTGCTTTTCGAGCACCACCAAGCGATATTATGCCGGTGCAGGTCGGACAACCTATGCGATCTCTTAGTGTCAATAAAATAGAGATCCCAAAATCCTCAGCCATTCGTCCTGATCTCACTGCTACTGAAAACCCGAGCGATCAAGTAGAGTCTGATCCTACGGAACAGCGTGCATTAGATCGAATCTCTCAAGAAATTCAAAATAGTTTTTCGGATCTAGTAGATAAGGATCTAGTCACTTTACGCCGCGACAAACTTTGGCTAGAAGTAGATATTAAAACGAGTATCTTATTTCCGAGTGGGAGTGCTGCCCTAGAACAGAAGGCATTACCCATTCTAACCAACTTGGCAGAAATCTTGAAAAAATTTCCAAATCCTATTCAGGTTGAAGGGTTCACCGACGACAAACCTATCAATTCTGTGATTTTTCCTTCTAATTGGGAGCTATCTGCAGGTCGTGCGGCGAGCGTTGTTCATTTGTTCAATAAACTCGGTGTGAAACCTGAACGGATGGCTGCGGTTGGGTACGGAGAGTATCGACCTACTGCGGATAACTCCACCCCAGAAGGTCGCAACCAGAACCGTCGGGTCGTTCTTCAGATTCTTGCGCATTCCGATGCACGAAAAGTTCTCGGGATCGTGAAGTAAAACGGCGAAAGCCAATGGCCTCTCGGAGAATGGGATGATCGTTTGGACGGTAGCCAATCAAAAGGGAGGCGTTGGCAAAACGACCACTGCGCTCATGCTCGCGGCATGGGCTGCTGCAAGAAGAGAATCTGTCCTCCTCATTGATTTGGATCCACAAGGTTCTCTCAGTTCTTATTTTGGCTTTGACCCAGAAGGTCTAAGTCTAAGTGGGTATACCTTGTTCCAATTTGCAGTCCGTGGGGGAGATCTTCCCTCTGGGCTCATACGTACCACTGGTATGTCAGGGTTATCTTTGTTGCCGGCAGCCACAGCCCTTGCTACATTAGATCATCAACTTAGTGGGCGGGATGGTTCAGGATTAGTGCTAACACGTGCATTGGCAGGCCCTCTTGGGCAATACGACCGCGTGGTAATAGATTGCCCGCCGATGTTGGGAATTCTTATGATCAACGCTTTGGCTGCTTCGGATCGCTTGGTCATTCCAGTACAAACCGAACCATTGGCTTTGCACGGCATGGAGCGCATGATCCGCACCCTAAAGATGTTGAATCGGACGCGTCGTCCTCCGCTGGCGTGTTTTATTGCGCCTACTTTATACGAACGGCGTGCGCGGGTTTCTCGGGAAACGTTAGGTATTTTGCAGAGTCGGCAAGTGGTGCCACAAGAAGGAGCCCCTGGCCGTGTGTGGGAAGGTGTCGTGCCCGTGGATACTCAACTATGTGAAATTGGCCAAATTCGTGGATTAAAAGCACAGGTCGCGGAACCAGGTCCGGGGGCTATTGCCTATCGGGATCTTCTGGAAGCAATTAATGCTGAGAGTAAAAATAGTTGAATATCCACGAGAAACTCCTCGCATCTCTTAAAAATATTTCTGTAATGGCATGTTTTCCTAATTGTGATTGTGGAAAAACTAATGTGCTCTAAAAGGATGTTTCTGTGTGGTTTCTTCATAAACCTTTTGGCTGTGAACGTTTTCGGGCTACCGATTATTCAATGGCTACCGGAAACCCTAGAATGGCACGAAAACCCAAAACTACATGGTCTGCAAACCAGCATTTTATTCGGAAATCCAACATTACCTGAATCATATGTAGAACGAATTAGAATACCTGCCAATTTTAAATTACAGCCCCATTCACATCAAGATGAGGGTAGACGAGTCACGATACTTTCAGGAACACTCTATTATGCTTTTGGAAAAACTTTTAATGTTAGCCAACTAAAAATGTTGCCAGCCGGTAGCTTTTTTACTGAACCCAAAGCCACACCACACTACGCAGAAACTAGAGAACAAGAAGTCATTTTACAGTTAGATGCCATTGGTCCTACGAGTACAGAATATTCGTCTTCAGAATAGGAAAAACCTAAATAAAATTTGAAAAGTTATCATTTCACAAAAACTCCGATAAGCCATCAAAAGCATGTTCTACGGGGATGGAGCACTCGATTTCTTCTAAGATCAATCGAGTAATGGCGAGTTTTTCAGCTAAAAATTCGTCATCATGCATTGGGTCATGGTGAATGACGATCCAACGCTTTACTTTTGACAATTTGCAGAGCAAACAAGCATTGGAAATGGAAGAATGTCCCCAGCCTATTTTCTTCTTATATTCTGTGTTTGAGTATTGTCCTTCTGCAATTAAAATATCTACTCCCTGAAGAAACTCTATCAATCGGTTGTACGGCGTGATGCGATCCCCAACGGATTCAAGGTTTGGCGGACCAAGATATCCTTTCAAAAACTCATTATCCGTAATGTAAGCAACAGTCTTGGTAGGTGTCTTTATTTTGAAACAAATCGCATCACAAGGATGATCAACATACTCCCAAGAGACTGCAAGACTCCCAATAAAAATTGTTTTTTCAACTAAATTGATAAAATGTAACGAGGCGTGCATATCTTCTAGTTGTACTGGAAAATACTCATAATCTAATTGACCACGAAAAATAGACCGAAGATTTTTTCCAAAAGCAGGTGCTCCATAAACAAAAACAGACTGTTTAGACATATAAGCAGGAATGAAAAAAGGAAAACCTTGGATATGATCCCAATGGGTGTGGCCAATGAAGAGGTGAATAGGATCCCGTTTTTTAGCCAATTGGATGCCTAATTCTCGGATACCAGTGCCCGCATCGAAAACCACTCGATCGCTTCCTACACATACCTCCATGCAAACCGTGTTGCCGCCATGTCGGACAAAACGGCTTCCGGAGACTGGAGTTGAGCCTCGCGTACCCCAAAGTTTGAAATAGGGACGAGACCTATCCAATTCGTTTAGATAAGATTCCACTTCTGCTGTCATGGGAAGGCTTCGTTTTTTCGAAAAAGGTCGTCCTATCTTTACCACGCACCGATGGTACGTTGCACTGGAATGACCGTACCTTGGTTGCGAAACAAAAGGGAATAGAATTCTACTGAAACCCGGCCTACGGTGGCTCGCCCATGCGCCATAAACCAGCGACTAGCCACTGAAATGCCCGCACCCTGAGACAAAAACGCTCCTTTGCCTGCCAATGCTGGATGCTGCTGGAGTATACCCACATTTTGGTAACCCCGAGCACCGCGCCCTTCTATGATCGCAGCTGCTTCCATGGGACGTAGCTCAGGCACCAAAGAAACAATCACGGGGATAGGAGCAGTATTGATATTGATTTGGGTCATTTCTGGCAACACAGTCACAAAAGGCAAAACTGCCCGATAGATCTTCGGAATAAAACCCTTCACTAACCTCAACTCACTAACGCTGCGAAGAGGCGCGTTGGCTGCTCGATAAGCAGGACGAAGCATTAAGTAGTCCTGGTCTTCAGCTCCTCCAGGAAATCTTCTATCTTGGTCTGCGTCTAGCCAATCTGCTAACGAGTGTGCTAATCCTTCTGCAACATCTGCAGGTATTTCTAATCCAATAAGCAATCGTTGGAAGCGGGCCATTTCTGCTGGATCAATGGCTCCCCCGTGCAGGAGGTTGTTTAGATTGAATAACCCCTGTTGATCAATCAACTCTCCAATCAGCCCACCACCTTCCACTGGCAAGGGAGGCAGTTGCATTGCCCATTCTTCGTGCAAATGGTCTACTGGCCCGCGAGTCGCATCACGTGCTAGGATTCGACTGCTCCAAGCCTCCATTCCTAAACAATACAACCACGCCTGGTCTTGATCCAAAAGGTTGCTAGTACGACGAATGTCTAACTGCTGCCGAGACACCAAATCTAAAGCCACCAAGCTCACCAATGCCGTAATGAGCATAGCAGTGATTAGAGCTACTCCACTTTCTAAACCCAATGACTTAAAAGAGCTCTGTTGCCAAATCAATACCCTCTCCTGCCACTTTGGCCAAAAGCGCAATTTCTTCTTCTGTGATGACATAAGGTGGCATGAAATACACCACATTGCCGAGTGGACGCAACAGAACCCCTCGTGAAAGTGCATGACGGTAGACGGTTAAACCCCGCCTTTGCTCCCAGGGATAAGGCATTCTACTCGATTTATCTTGCACCATTTCTATGGCTAAGATCATTCCTCGTTGTCTAACTTCGGCAACCTGCGGATGGTCTGACAAGTCAGCCGTTTCCCGCGCCATGACCGCAGCGAGTTTTCGATTGTTCTCCAGAACGGGTTCTTGTGCAAAAATGTCTAACGTGGCTAGTGCTGCGCGGCAACCCAGCGGGTTTCCAGTGTAACTGTGTGAGTGTAGAAAAGCTCGGAGTGTTTTATATTCGTCGTAGAATGCCTGGTAGATCTCTTCCGTCGTGAGGACAGCCGACAAAGGCAAATACCCTCCGGTCAGCCCCTTGGAAAGGCACAAGAAATCAGGTCGGATATCCGCTTGTTCACAAGCAAATAAAGTACCGGTGCGACCAAAGCCCACGGCAATTTCGTCGGCAATGAGATGCACTTGATGTCGATCGCAGGCTTCCCTCAAAAGTTGCAAGTACACTGGATCGTACATCCGCATAGAACCAGCGCATTGCACCAGCGGTTCAACCAAAACGGCACACACAGTGTTCGCGTGCTGAACTAACGTCTCTTCTAGGTCAGCGAATCGCCTTTTACTGTAGTCTTCGCAAGACTCCCCAGGAGCACGATAAAAACAGTCTGGAGAAGGCACCGTGATTGCTTCCATGAGCAATGGCCGATAAATTTCCTTGTATAAAGCCACGTCCCCTACGGCCAGTGCTCCGAGAGTCTCCCCGTGGTAGCTATTGCTCAATGTGATAAATTTTTTCTTTTCTTGTAAACCGGAGTTGCGCCAAAAGTGGTAACTCATTTTGAGTGCCACTTCAATCGCAGAAGAGCCATTGTCGGCGTAAAAACACCGATTGAGGCCGGGTGGTGCTAGGGCAGTTAGCCGTTCTGCGAGGGCAATGGCAGGTTCATGGGAGAAGCCCGCCAATAACACGTGTTCTAGCGTGTCGAGTTGATCTTTAATGGCAGCGTTGATTTTGGGGTTACAGTGCCCAAAAAGGTTTACCCACCAAGAACTAATGGCATCTAAATAGCGATTTTCTTCAAAATCTTCTAGCCAAACCCCCTGCCCGCGGCGAATCGGCACCAAAGGAAGCCACTCGTGGTCTTTCATTTGTGTGCAGGGGTGCCAGAGGTGGGCTAGGTCTCGGAGGATATGTGATGTATTGAGCAATTTTGGGGTACTACCCTAAAGATCAATTTTTGATTCCGATCCTAGTTATTGCTTTCTTTGCCTCTTCATGCCCCTGTTCGGAGGCCTTGCGATACCAAACAACTGCTTCTTTATAATCTTGTGGGACTCCTTTCCATTTTCGTATATGTTGCCAAGAGCAAACTGCCCGTATTCAAACCCCTGCTCAGCGGACACCAAGAAACGGCTTCCTTGTAGTCTTGTGGGACTCTTTTTCCATTTTTGTACATGTCACCAAGGCAGAACTGCCCTCTTGCATTTCCCTGCTCAGCGGACTTCCGATACCAAGAAACGGCTTCCTTTTAGACTTCTAAAATGTTTGGGACATCCTTCCCAAGGTTACTATAAATTAAACAAATACAGTGAGTTAGCTTTTTTTCTTACGTCGAACTCAGGTTAAAGTACAATATTTTTATAAAAATTTTGTTTTTCGTCAAAAACAATAAATCTAACGAAATCAGTAACTTGTGAATCCAACTGCGTAACTCCTATTTAATTTGAAATCTAGTACCATCAGCATCCGAAGGGCGGGACACGCCCGGTTAGCCTGTGGAGAGAAGGTGCAGTTAGGCCTCTCTGTGAAGCAGGAACCCACCGAAGAGACTACACAAACCAGCGTGTAGATCCGTAGGAATCCCCGTCCTTTAGGGTGGGGAGGATGTCAATTTAGATCCTGTACGCATAACGTCAAAAGCTGAAGGATTGCGGGAACTGCACTTTCAGGCAAAGGTACCGTATTTGGATCCTCCCCTGGGTAAGCACGAGTACGTAACAAAGTGCGAAGACGTCCCGGATTAAAACTGTTGACTCGGACGGAAGTATTTTCTAGTTCATCAGCCAAAATTTCGACGAGACGTTCTATTCCTGCTTTGGCCACGGCGTAGGCTCCCCAATAGGCACGTCCCTTTTTACCTACCTCATCAGAAACAAAAACAATCGAAGCGTTAGGTGTTCGGGTCAACAAAGGCAAACAAGCTCGAGTCAATAAAAACGGTGCTGTCAAATCAACTTGGAGGACATCCGCCCAAATTTCTGAAGGGTAATGACCGATCGGAGACAATAATCCCAAAATCGCAGCATTGTGTACCAAGCCATCCAGTCGACCAAATTCTTTCTCTAAATGCTCAGTGAGTTGTTTATACTCATTTGCAGCGGCAGTTTTTAGGTTCACTGGCACGAGTGCAGGCTTAGGATGACCTGCGGTTTCAATGGCGTCATAAACCGCTTCTAGTTTTGCTTCGGTGCGCCCAAGTAAAACCACGGTGGCACCGTGCGCTGCGCAGGCTAAAGCCGTGGCACGACCCAAGCCACTTCCTGCTCCGGTGATTACAATGACGCGGTCTTGAAGCAAATTATTGGGTACTAACGGTAATGAATTCATAGAACTCAACCAAAGAAATTTTTGAAGTGCCGAAGAGCAGAGGTTCCATCTTCGTAGTACTCAGGAAGACGCTTGCTTATTTGATAACCTGCTCGTTTGTAAAGACGTATTGCAGGAACATTGTCTTCCCACACCTCTAGCACCATACCTTTTTTCCCTTTCTCCCTTGCGTAATCCTCAGAAAATGCGAGCAAAAGATGCCCAATTCCCTGTCCTTGCATTTCAGGCAATACAATGAGTGAATAAAGACGCGCAGAAGTTCTTTTGCAATGATAAAAAACGACTCCATGGCCAATAACTTCTCCTACTGTTTCTGCCACCCAAAGGTCAGCTTGGCCACGCCTCAACAGGTGCAAAAGACTACGTTTATTCAATCGATCGGAGGAAAAAAGCGATTCTAAACGCAACAAAGCATCCAAATCGCTCTCTTTGGTTGCACGCACTAGGCAAGGGGTGTTATTCTTCAACCGGAATCACTGGAGAAGTTTGGCGAGTTTCCTCGGCGGGCACAGATGGCATCAAAAAATCTAAGGATGTCTCGGAAGCTGTGGAGGAAATCTCCGCAGCACATGCCCGCACGTAGGCAGCTACTTTCTGGGCAGGTACACCATCTTCTAAAGCCCATTGGCGACACTTGGCCTCTTCTCCAACAGCCATTACATGCCTTGCTGTAAAAAGGTAAAAAGTCAAACCAACCACACTCCAAAATTTTTGCATAATACAAGATATATTCCAAAGCTTTCAGAGTAGGATAGCATGCCGTGTGTGCTCCCAAAAGTCTCTTGGTCGTGAAAACTAGTTCCCTCGGGGATTTAGTTCACACCTTTCCAGCAATCAGTGATTTGGCAAGCCATTTTCCAGGTTTACACGTGGATTGGATAGTGGAAGAAGCCTTCTCGGAGCTTCCCTCTTTGCATCCTGCCATTCGTCACGTAATTCCGGTGGCAATACGCCGCTGGAGGAAAAAACTATGGTCAACGTCGACACAACGAGAGGTTAGCTTTTTTTTAGAAAGGCTACGCTCTGTAGAATATGATGCGGTCCTAGATTTTCAAGGATTGCTTAAAAGTGCTTTCATTACCCGTCTGGGACGAGGTTTTCGTTTTGGATTTGATTGGGCTAGTGCTCGAGAACCACTTGCTTCCCTTTTTTACCAAAAACATTGTTCAGTAGCCTTGAACCAACATGCTGTTGTTCGTACTCGCCTACTGGCCTCCTGCGTATTTGGATACGATTTAGTAGGTGAACCTAATTTTGGTCTTTCTACCTCAGAAGGAGGGAAAAAGAGTCGAGATGTTATTTTCATTCACGCGACTAGTCGCACGAGCAAACATTGGCCAGAGACTCACTGGATTGACTTAGGACAGGTCTTAGCAAAACAAGGTTGGCACTTTGTTCTTCCTTGGGGAAATGAGATAGAACAGCAAAGAGCCCAACGTTTGGCTAGGCATATTCCCAACGCATGCTGTTTGCTTCGTCGTCTTTACCTAACGGAGGTCGCAGGCGTATTGGCGAGTGCTAGAGGAATCATTGGGGTAGACACTGGATTGACGCACTTAGCTGTAGCGTTGGGACGACCCGTGGTATCCATTTATTTAGATACAGATCCGGCACTCACTGGTGTTTGGCAAACGAGAAATACCATAAACGTGGGAAGCAGTGGAACCGTCCCCACGGTAGAAATGGTTTTAAGTGGTTTTAGGAAAACTAATGCACTATTCTAGTAAAAAGGAAAAGGTTTTCATGGCAAAATCTGAAAAAAAAACCAAAACCAAGGCAATTGAATCCAGTCCAGAAGTCTCAAAAAAACGTCGAGAAAAGCGAGAGTTAGATCATAAACTCACGTCTAGTAAAAAGGAAAAGGTTTTCATGGCAAAATCTGAAAAAAAAACCAAAACCA
>CAUYTX010000078.1:0-5858 GCA_963575665.1 Gammaproteobacteria bacterium
GTTTTGTACAATGAATACAACTTCCCCGCAGCTTTTGCCGTGGCCTCATTGTTGACCGCGTTGGCTTTGGTAACACTTGGTCTCAAGGGTTTAGTAGAATGGCGGATGCAACGCGATCAAATTCCATTGAATCACTGAACCGTTCTGCACAACTAAATTACTAATTGGGTGTATGTTGTGATCGAAGAATTACCTCCTCAAGGGATTGGGTTCGCCGCAGCGGAATTCGCTTTGAACCCAGAACCGCGTTGTCCTTGCGTTCTTTTGCTGGATACTTCGAGTAGTATGCATGGGGCACCGATTCGTCAGCTCAATCTCGGCATTCAAACTTTTCGAGAAGAGTTGGTAGCAGACGCCATGGCCATTAAACGGGTGGAAGTTGCCATTATTTCTTTTGGTCCAGTGGAAGTGGTTTCTGATTTTGCCACCGCAGACAATTTTTTTCCGCCTACCCTCGTTTCTTCTGGTCAAACTCCCATGGGAGCTGCTATTGAACGTGCTTTAGGGTTGTTAGAGACTCGAAAGGTGGCCTACAAATCTAACGGTATCAGCTATTACCGACCTTGGATTTTTTTAGTGACGGACGGTAGTCCGACGGATGCTTGGTGGGGAGCAGCTGAACATGTCAAAGCTGGGGAGCAAACTAAAAAATTTATGTTTTTTTCTGTAGGTATAGAAGGTGCTGATTTTTCTGTTCTGAGGAAGATTTCCACTCGAGAACCACTCAAACTAAAAGAACTCAGATTCTCCGATCTTTTCAAGTGGCTATCTGGATCATTAGGAGCTATTTCTAGGTCAAATCCTGGAGAAGCTGTTGCCATGTCTAATCCGACTGCGCCCAATGGCTGGGCTACCACTGCCTAAACCAAAAATTTTGGTTCTACATGGTGCACAATCGATATGAGCGGATGGCATCATGTATCAGCTTCCGTCATTGGTACCCGTCATTTGCGGGACGGGTTCCCTTGTCAAGATTCTTCCACCTGCGTGGTTTTGCCCACTAAGGAAGGCAAAGAAGTTTTGGTAGCCATTGTGTCAGATGGTGCCAGCAGTGCTAGTAAATCTGAAATAGGTTCTGCGTTGGTCTGTAATTCTTTTATTGTAGAAATTCAAAAGTTTTTAGAAAAAGGTTTTGATTTCAAAAAAATTGATGCTTCTTTCACAAAAACTTGGCTTGCGCGTGTAAAAAATGAAATCACTCTGCGTGCAGCAGCCCTAAAGATCAAAACTCGCGAATTTGCTTGCACGACCTTAGCAATGGTGTCAGATGATCGAGGTGCCACTGTCTTACAAATAGGAGATGGTGCCATTGTATATTCTATGGAAAGTGCTCCTTCTGATTTCAAAGTAGCCATTTGGCCACAAGAAGGAGAATACGCAAATACTACTTGGTTCATCACAGAATTGGGAGCACTTGAAAAATTAGAAATTTTACACATTGAAGGACGAATTGCGCGTATTGCTATATTTAGTGATGGAATTCAAAGATTAGCACTTTCTTTTTCGACAAAAGCGGCATTTCCTCCTTTTTTTCAACCTTTGTTTGCCCACTTAGAAACTTCGCCAGAGAAGTCCACACTTGCGACAGAACTCAAAAGTTTTCTCGGCTCACCCCAAATTAACGGTCGAACTGACGACGATAAAAGCTTAATTCTTGCTAGTAGACATCCTTTCCGATCTTCCCAAAAGACAAAAAACCATGAAATTATATGACGGGCATGGAAACCCCGTTTCGATTGGCGAAAAAATTGGACACGGAGGAGAAGGGGATGTTTACGAAGTAATACATTCTCAAAAGTGGGTCGCTAAAATTTACCATAAAAGTGTTTCAGCAGAAAAAGAAGAAAAACTACACAAAATGGTTATTTTAGCAACGCCGGTCTTGCTAGAGCTGACTGCTTGGCCATTAGACATTTTGCGAGATAGGGTGAGTGGCAATTTAGTTGGCTTCTTAATGCCCAGGATTGATGATTTCAAACCGATCCATTTGTTGTATGGCCCTAAAAGCAGACAACACGAATTCCCAGATGCAGAGTGGCCTTTCCTGCTTCAAGTTTCCGCGAATATTTCATATGCCTTTTCCATTGTCCACGAACAAGGACATGTCATCGGAGATGTAAATCATGGAAATTTGTTGGTCAATGATCAAGGTATGGTCAAATTTATTGACTGTGATAGCTTTCAGATTTGCGAGAAAAATTGCTATTTTTTATGTGAGGTAGGAGTTTCTACTCACACGCCCCCAGAATTGCAATGTGTCAATTTTCGTACTGCCAGAAGAACGCACAACCATGATGTTTTTGGTTTAGCGGTCATTCTTTTTCAAATGTTAGCCATGGGACGACATCCATTTTCGGGTAATTACACGGGAACTGGAGAGGTATCTCTTGAGAAAGCAATCCAAGAACACCGTTTTGCCTATGGTTCTGGAGCAATTTCTCGAAAAATGCAGCAGCCGCCAGGAACGCTTGATCTCGTGGCATTAGGACCTACAGCACCTTTGTTTGAGCGCGCATTTTTGCAAGATGAAAACCGACCAACAGCCATGGAGTGGCAGGAAGCTATTTCAGTTTTACAAGACTCTCTGGCACAATGCAAAGATAATCCTAGTCACTACTATTTTAATGGATTGTCTACGTGCCCATGGTGTCCTATGGAACACCAAATATCACTTTTTATTACTGCTAAAAATCTTAATTCAGAATCAGAATCTTTTGACATTACACCCATTTGGGCAAACATCAAAAGTATCTTACCACCAGCGTCAATTGCTATGCCTAATCCTTCAGATTTTTCTTGTAAAACAAGTATATCAGTTAAAAAACACGTCGAAAAAGAGAAAATTAGACTGATAACTGCTTTCGTAGTAGTTATTTCTGCATTGATTATCTCTCGTATTATTGGTATTTCTGGATGGTTAGCGATTTTACTCGGTTTGGTAGTGATGACGCTAGAAATAGTTTTGCGTAGAACCACTGATTTTCCAGAAGCTCTACAAGCAAAATACTATCGTGCAGTCCACGAGTTTAACGCTTTCCAAAAAGAGTGGATCATATCTACTGGAGATTCTGCTTTCCTTAAAAAAAGATCTGAATTGGCAAGATTAAAATTAGAGTACGAAAATTTACCAGAATATGAAAAAAGAAAAATCTTGCGGCTCAAAAATGAACGACAAGAAAACCAACGTACTCAATTCTTAAGTAAATTCCGAATTGAAAATGTAAAAATAGCAGGAATTGGAAATGGACATAAGGCAACTCTCCAGTCTTACGGAATTGAAACTGCAGCGGATATCGACGGTTTACAAGTATTGGAGATTCCAGGAATTGGCGTAATGCTTACGAATCAAATCTTAGAATGGAGAGACGAAATCGCAGCTAGATTTATTTTTGAACCAAATAAAGAAATTGATCCAATTATTATTGCAAAATTAAAAAATAGAACTATCATTCGTCGGCGTCAAATTGAAACTTCTTTGACACATGGCGAAACCGTGCTTCACCATCTTGTAGAAGAAACTAAAACCAATGCCATAGCTAAAATGCCTCAAGCCAAAAAATTAGCCAAGAATTTAGCCCAAGCAAAAGTGGACTGGGAATTTATTCGATGATAGCTATTGTCAAATTGCTATAAAAATGAAAATTGCTTTGCTTTCGAGAAAGCCCGATCTTTATTCTACTCGTCGATTGCTCGAAGTGGCGCGCGCCCGAGGCCATGAAGCTTTTGTCGTAGACACGCTCCGATGTGCCATGGACATTTCTACCGAACATGTACACTATCAAGGTAAACCTTTAGAAGGCATCGACGCCATTATTCCACGAATTGGGACTTCCATTACTGCTTATGGTGCCGCAGTAGTACGACAATTTGAGCGAATGGGTGTGTACTCACTAAATGGTTCGAACGCGATTCTCTGCGCCCGCGACAAATTGCACACACTTCAACGTTTGGCTGAAAGCAGGATTGCACTTCCTAAAAGTGCTTTTGCCAGTTCTCAAGAGGAAACGACTGATTTAATTACTTGGGTAGGAGCTCCACCATTAATAGTTAAATTACTAGAGGGTACCCAAGGAACGGGTGTCGTATTAGCAGAAACTCAACAAGCGGCCACCAGTGTAATTGAAGCATTTCACGGGTTGCGTGCTCATATTTTAGTGCAAGAATTTATTAAAGAGGCATCTGGTGCTGACATCCGTTGTTTAGTAGTAGGCGGACGGGTCGTAGCCAGCATGAAACGTCAAGCCAAAAATGGTGAGTTTCGCTCTAATTTGCACCGAGGGGGAACCGCTTCTCCAGTGCAAATCACACCCCAAGAACGCACTATTGCTATTAAAGCAACCCATGCCATTGGATTGTCTGTTGCCGGGGTCGACCTTTTACGTTCTCATCGAGGTCCTTTGGTAATGGAAGTAAATGCTTCGCCTGGACTAGAGGGTATTGAAATGACCACTGGAAAAGATGTGGCCAGTGCTATTCTTCGCTACTTAGAAAAACGAGTTTTGATGGTAAAAGTGTAGCCTTACTCCAAATTTTCAAAAGGCAACTCCACCCCCTGGTCCCTCCTTACAAGGGTATCTTTTTTACATTTTACACAATTCCCATAGCATTATTTCTAATAATTTTACGTGTGATAACCTTCAATAACCGTAGCGTCAACAATATTATCAGGCCAAGTTGGCCACTTTTCAGGTCGAATACTTCTTACCAGTATCAATTTGTGATTAAATAAACCTCTTATTATTAAAGTCCAAGCAAGTTTTAATATGCTTTGAATACGCCACCTCTTTTTACCTTTCTGTATTGTGCTTCGTACTGAACCAGATGCAGGAGTTATCACAAGTTTTAATTCTTCTGTTTCACACTCCTCTTGTCCTCCGACTCCTGCTAACCAAAAAGTTGCGATGGCAATCGCCATCCATAAGCGTTCCGCACGTTCCGGAGATTGCATTCTTGCGTATTGCCATTGTAAACCGCCTCTCTTACTGAACTTAAACCCTCGTTCTATCCAAGCTCTTAATCCATACCAACAAACATTTGCATGAGCTAAATCCGTTAATATAAACCAAGGTTCTTTATACTCTTCTCCCCAACATACTAAGAGTGTACAAGATAATTTATTTTTTTGTGAAATGCCGTTCGATTGCCAATGTTCTCCCTTCTTTACTAAAATATGGCGGAACTTTATTTGACTATTCCATCCTTCGGGACGAAAGCAACCACTTGAATTAACACGTAAAAATGGATGCCACTTCAGTGAAACGATTGTTTCGTAGAGCCATTTTGCATATAAACCACGATCAGCTAATACAATTACTGTCCACGAATCTGGTATAAGATTTTTTAATTTTTCTAATAAAACCAACCATTCATCCTTCCAGGGATGTTTTTCATTGGCTTTTAATATTTTCCATGCAATAGGAATTGAACAACCACGATACAGAATACTAATTTGTAAAATAACAAACACATCCCCCAAAGAACTTGCATCTAATGCAATAGCTAATTGGGTTCCAGACCATTTTTCCAATATCCAACTGACAAATGGAGCCCAACATTGGGTAACCTCTAATTCTGCACGATGATTTCCAGGTTTTGCACTTGCTTCACGATAACTATTGCGTAATTTTTCGCGTATAGTGTTAAAAGATTTCGGTAGTATCGTAGACAAAGAATTTGCTACGGCGTTCAAATTGCAAGAGTGAGCAGTGATGATACCAAAACTCCACAATGCTAACCCTTTAGCTTGAGGTTTGCTTAAGTTTGGAAAACGTTCAAAAAAAATTATTTGCCCATTGTGAAAATTTACGGGATAGCATTTTGAAACCTCCAATAGAGAGGGTATAATGATATCCTAATAG
>CAUYTX010000079.1:0-5848 GCA_963575665.1 Gammaproteobacteria bacterium
TCTTTCTAGGATTGCTATAAATCAAATAAATACAGTGAGTTAGCCTTTTTTCTTATGTCGAACTCAGGTTGCCTACTTTTGTCGTACCTCAATGCCCAAAGCACGTAACTTTCGGTAAAGGTGTGTGCGCTCCATTCCCGTTTGTTTAGCCAATTTTGCTATGTTGCTTCCGGACAAACGTAGGTGATGTTCTAAGTAGGCTTTTTCGAATAAATCCCGAGCTTCCCGTAAAGGAAGATCTAACCAGTGGGAATCTTCAGGACCTGAGGTTGGTTTTCGAGCAGCGGAAGTTCCCAGCGCAGCCTCTAACTCTTCTAAGGTTACTTCGGCACCAGAGCCGAGAATCAGGAGACGTTGTACTAAGTTTCTAAGTTCTCGGATGTTGCCGGGCCAAGGATGATTGCGTAAGCGATTTTGGACTGCCACAGGAAAACCACGATAAGGTAAGTTTTCTTGATTTACGAATAGATTTAAGTAGTAGTTTAGTAATTCTGGCACATCCTCACAGTGTTCGCGCAAAGGAGGCACTTGCACGGGTACCACATTGAGATAATAGTATAAGTCCTCCCGAAATCGATCCTCTTCTACTTCTCTATCTAAGTTGTGGTGAGTAGCCGCGATGATTCGAGCATTGGTTTGTACCCATTCGGTACTCCCTATCCTTTGGAAACGCCGACTTTCTAGCACAGAAAGCAATCGCCCCTGGGTAGCAAGATCCATATCTGCAATGTCATTCAAGAACAAAGTACCGGTTTGCTCTAAATACCCGTGGCGTCCTTCTGCGCCAAACAAATCGCTGTTGTCGCGGCCCATGTTGGACACTGCGACTACCATAAAAGGGTGATGGGCACGTGCACTATTTGTGTGGAGATAACGAGCTAAAATTTCTTTCCCGCTGCCTAGTTCCCCGCGAAAAAGAAGCGACGTTTCGTGGCCTGCGATACGTTTTACCTGTTCTCGCAGTTGAGTCATGAGCGCACTTCGCCCAATGGGTTCGGAAAAGATGTTGGCCCGAAGCCCCATGTTTTCCCGTTGAAGCTGAATAGTCTCTAAGGCGCGTTCCACAGTAATGAGGAGTTTGGCCATCGAGAGCGGTTTTTCCAAAAAATCGTATGCCCCCCCACGAGTTGCTTCTACTGCAGTTTCTACGGTTCCGTGACCCGACATCATGATTACTGGAGTTCGGATACCCCCCTCTTCTGACCATTCTCTAAGAAGGGTAATGCCGTCTACATCTGGCATCCAAATATCGAGAAGAACTAAATCTGGTCTACGACTATGACGTCGTTCTCGTGCTTGTTGGCCATTTTCGGCAGTGTCTACCTCGTATCCCTCATCCTCTAAAATTTCTTTGACTAGGGCGCGAATATCAGGTTCGTCGTCTACTACTAACAGATAAGGTGCTGTCATGGAATTTGCGCCTCTAATTATATTTGTCGGTGTAAATCACGGCCGACACCTCATTGCCAATCCCACGATATTCGAGACGATCAAAACTTAAGGTTTTTGCTCGCCCAATGCCATGTCCAATGGGGTTGAATGCGCGTACTGGGTCAGGAATAAAATAGGGCCTCCAGTTGAATCCAGCTCCTTCGTCTTTGATGGTAAATCGAATTTCACCTTTTTTGCGAAGAAAACTGATCGTAATATACTTATTTTGGTTTTCAGGCAACGCTTGACGACGTTCGATCTCTAATTCCCATCTATTTTGCATCACTAGATTATATTTCTCTCGGTAACTAATCTTAAGAGAACCATGCTCAATTGCGTTGACGATTAATTCTCGTAATCCAGTGTATGTAGTGGATGGTTCTGGGCATATTTCTGACAACATATACGCTATATGTAGTGCATCCTCCATGATTCTGACGCGAAAAATCATTTCTTCTGCAAATTTTAGTAGATCTATGGTCTGAGAGCTGCTTCTAAATACAAATTGATTAACGTTACTTGATAAAGCCGCTTTTACTACTGCTCTAATTGTTTTTGCATTGACTGGTTTGACAATGTAATAAAAGGCACCTACTTCCATTCCTCTGGCTACATCTTCTTGATTGTTGTTACTGGTTACGAAAATAACTGGAATTTTTCTAGTATCTTTACTGGCTTTTAACCATCCACAAACGGTATACCCATCCATCTCTGGCATAACCACATCTAGTAATATTAAATCTGGTTTTTCGGAAGAAGCAGTTTCTATAGCATCTGATCCATTGATTGCTGCGATAATTTCGTAGTCGTCTTGCAGAATGCCCGAAATGATCATGATATTTTCTGGGGCATCATCCACAATAAGAATTTTTTTCTTTGGTCTTTCTTTAAACATTTTTAGTCACGTTTTTCCACGCGAACCGCTGGTCCATAGTGGTTCCAAAGAAATTCATGTACAAAATAAACACTAGCACCATACAGAGCATCTAATAACACAAAGGTTGCCGAGGTAGATAAAGACCCTGTGTATAAAATGGACATACCAAACACGTAAGACATGCTGGCAATGCGGTAGGTCACTGATTTATAAACCGTGCGTGCTACTTTATCATCCTCTGCTTTTAACGGTGCCAACCGGTTCCAAGCGTATTCGTGCGTAGCATAGATAGCAGATTTAGAAGCAGACATGAAAAAGGCTACGGAGAGTGCATCGGTGAGGCTGCCTGTTAAGTAATAGGCACTGGAAATGTCATCAATGGAGTTAATCATTGGGTAGGTCATGAGCTTGACCAAGGTTAACTTCCATGCCTCCCACTCGACCTTATTGCCACTCGCCTCTTGTACTGAGTTGCCCTGCGGTTCTTCTGCACACACGGGCATGACCAAGAAACCCACCCAAATCAGTGCTGCACCTGCCAGGATCTTGGTTCGCATGGCACCTGCCTTTGGCGAATTTGCAGGAAAATCCCAAATCGGAACTTTCCTTGACAGGTTCCGACGAAATTTAGCCCCCTTTGTTCTTAATATACCAGTACTGCGATTCCAGCATGAATCAATAGAGTAACTGTGACTCCCATCACGATTGATCGTGCAATGGCGTAATTTACTGAAATCACGGAATGTTTACGAGAAAGGCCTGCTCGAATGGCCAGCCACGCGCCACAAGCCGTACTCAACAAAACTTTCAAGACTACCCAAGAAAGGTTACGCCACGTTGAAGCAGAATCCCGAAGTAACACGTGGAAAAAGCTTTCCTGCCAAAGCTCGAAAGGCTGATCCTGAAATAGAAAACGCCACGTAATAAAAGAAGTCCAGCCTGCCACCACTAGAGAGGCTGCGACCAGCACCAGTCCCCCTACCACCATGTTTAGCAAGATAGCCATGGTCAAATAGCGACGACCCGGAATGTGCAAATTTCGCATGGCAAGGAACTGCGCAGACAACACTCGGTTGCCTAAGTCTGCTGCAATGATCGCATTATTACGCGCTACCATTAGGATGCAAGCAATTAGCGGCACGCCAATGTAACTCTCTACGAATCCAATACCTGCCAATGATTCATCATGAATGAAAGACCGAACAGCATCCCCGAGCAATTCATAATTAAAACCAAACCAAAGGGCTACAAATCCAACAATGGCTGCCCCTGAAAAGGTATACATCAACATCAAGGGAGAAGCCCAAAGGATCCAGAAGTATTCATGCAAATAACGAAAGAACCATTTTTGCCCTGCGCTGGCTTGTAACCTCTTGTGCCATTGTTCGGAAATAGTAGAAGCATTGGCCACTGGCGATGTCTCTGTTTCTGCGGTAGCCTCCCCGACTGCTAACAGAGCAGCATCCACTGCCTCACGATCAATAGGCAAGGTACGCAACGTTTTGGTTTGGCTGTCTAGTAAGTAGACAGCATCTGCCAACGGCAACAAATCATCCACGTGGTGTGCCACGATCAACGCAGGGCGTCCCATTTGTCGGCAAAGGTCGTGAATCAACACTCCTAAACGTTGAGCCGTGTAAGGATCTAAACCAGAGTTTGGCTCATCAAATAAAAGTAAAGGACGATTAGCCAACAGAGTGCGAACAATGGCCAAACGTTGTCGTTGTCCTCCACTGCAAGAAGAAATGGTTTGATGCGGATCAATATCAGTCAACAGGTCTAATAGGTATTCCATTACCTTTGGATCCGTAGATGTGGCGTGGTCTAAAGCGATTCTGAGGTTTTCAGAAGCAGTCAAATCGTCAAAAAGTGCGTAATTCTGGAATACCAACCCGCCAATGTCGCAACGCTCTCGAGAAAGGTCGTATGTTTTCCCCCCAAGAGCCACAGTTCCCTTGACCCCCCAAGGTTGTGTGTTGCTTTCTAGTAACCCGCTCAGGAGTTTAATAATCGTAGATTTTCCAGAACCACTAGGCCCCACGAGTAAAACTACTTTGCCTTCCCCCAAGGTAAATTCGGCATCCTGTACGAGTACTTTTCCAGAGGGGGTAGCAATCGAAAGATTTTTTACATGAGTCAGGCTCAAGGTTCCATCCTCCTGAGTGCAGGCCCTGCGGGAAGTTGGCTATTGGCCAATGTTTTTTCTTGTTCTGGACTCAATAGGAGAACCAAGAATCCTTTACGACCACGCACTAAGGTACGTAATACGTAAGTAGCCAATGGGTTATGATCTAGTCGGTGGCGCATCCTCAAAAGACGCAATGGCAATACCTGCACTAGATATTCCGCTTCTGAAGAAAAAGGTTGCAGACTAGCAAGACGTTGATCCGCCATCAATCGGTTTGCTAATTGCGTCGTACGTGGATCATCCCAGATCGCTTTTCCTGTCTCTCTTATTAGCACCATTCCAACAATAGAAACTTCTCGACTAGTCAACAAAGGAGGTAAGGTTTCCGCTAGGTGCACCTTCACCCTAGGATCAGAAAATACCTCTTCCCCAAGTTTGGTCACAGCCTCTTGGTTTCCTTTCTCCTCTCCGTTGATGACCGATTCGGTGTACCCACGCAAAGTTTGCCAAAGATTCTTTTTGGCTTTTTCCAGAAAAATCGGGAGGAGACCTTCTAAAATTCGTTCGACTTGCCTACGATCAAAGGTTTCCATGGCGCGGGAAAGCACCTGTTCTGCAGAAGGGGAAAGCAACGCGGTATGAAAGGCACTTTTTGCAATGTCTTGCAAAAGAGGAGCGTACTCTTGTTCAAAAAAGGCACTGTATAACAGTTGCACCCCCACCGTTTCTAACCTTTCGGCCACGCGCATGGCAAGTTTGCGCAAATCCTCTCGTTCATTTTGGGGTACTAGTGCCCACGGTACTCTAGGATCCACGGCCAATAGATAAGGTCTAAGGTTCATCACCCCGGTTTGGCATTCCTCGTCATGGTAGGCAAACAAACCCAATTCACCTAAATGGGAAAGACGTGCTTTACCACACTGGTGCGGAAAGAGTTGATCGTCGAGGATAAAAACAGGTCCCTTCCCGGGGTGAGCATTGATCGTACCTTGGGTCAAATATGCCGCAGAGGGTTTTCCCAAGGGCATGGGCACAATTTTGATCGCGGCGGCAATCACCGCACCTAAAATGAACAAGCTGGCTAAGGAGATTAAAAGCGGATACGGTTCTTTTTTCACAAATTTGTAGGCGCAATCGCCTCCGACCGTAGTCGGGGGAGAAAACGCTGCTCCCTTTTGCATGTAAGCATGACCTTAGGTTTCCGCGTGATGGTCTGGTATGACTATTCGAACACCAAAAATTTCTTTTTCTGCTGCAAAAATAAGTTCTTGCAATTCCCACAAGCTACAATCTTCCCTGGAATCTACGGAGCGAGACAAGGATGTCGAGTGACCCCGCCGATTTAAGCCATGGAGGGGCGGGTGACCAGCGTCATCGGTCACAGAAGAATCGGATCTAGGAGATCTACCGAT
>CAUYTX010000080.1:0-5841 GCA_963575665.1 Gammaproteobacteria bacterium
TAAACCACACAAAAACTCTCTGGAAGGTTCGTTAAATCATTCTCTTGAGGGATAAGATGAAAGAAGAAAAGAAAGTAAAACGGAGTAGAGTAAAACATTGGAGATGGTAGTAATGGAATATAAGTGTAAAGTTTGTGGGAAACCAACAGCACACGATTCAACATTATTTTGCAGTATTAAATGTGAAACAGAGTATTGTGGAATGAAGATTCATTCAAAGAAGGGATAAGATGAAAGTAGGGTTTTTTGTTGTAATGCTTTTCATTGCAGGTATGTTGTTTACATTTGGTATTCAACCTTTATTTAATGAAAAAACAAAGACAGGTAAAATAGTCCGTGTTGAGTTACTTACTGGTCATATAGGTTCTACAAATGATAAATGTATTATTGCTTTCGATGATGGTATAACTTTATCTATGAGTTATATGGTTTTTGCTGAAGCAAATAGTTGTGTTGGTAAGACTGTAACTGTCCATTATGTAGAAAATACTGCGATTTTCGATGTAGTTGAGGGATAAATCAGAAGGAGTTGAGAAAAAATGGAAACAATAATCATAGGAGCAATAATTGGAACAACAATCGGAGGAATTATTTGTTGGGTTGATTGGAGAAGATTCAACAAAAGAATAGATGATGATGTAAAATATCATCTTGAGTGGTGTGAGAGAATGAAGAACAATCCTTCAAAAGAGCTTTTTGCAGAGTCATTAAACCACACAAAAACTCTCTGGAAGGTTCGTTAAATCATTCTCTTGAGGGATAAAGATGAAAGTTCTTAACCTCTATGCAGGTATCGGAGGTAACCGTAAACTCTGGAGCGGAGTTGATTGTACTGCGGTAGAGATAGATGAAAAGATAGCAAGAATTTATCAAAAATTCTTTCCTTATGACCGAATTGTAATTTCTGATGCACACGAATATCTTTTAGGACATTACGATGAATATGATTTTATCTGGAGTAGTCCACCTTGTCAAACACACAGTAGAATTAATAATCTAAATTATATAAAGAAAGAACAAGGACAAGTTCCTAAATATCCAGATATGCGCCTATATGAGGAAATAGTATTCTTGCAGCATTGGTTCAAAGGGAAATGGGTTGTAGAAAATGTTATAGGATATTATGAACCATTGTTAAAACCATTTAGATATAAATCTCATTACTTCTGGAGCAATTTTGTCATTCCAAACACAAAGGATGTAAAAAGATATATTCGTGCGCATTTATGTGATATGAAGAATGTTGTGGATAAGGATTTTATGTCTATTGATATAAAAAACAAAGAACAAATTATTAATAATTGTGTTGAACCAAAGATAGGTAAATATATATTTGATTGTGCTTTTAAATTGGTTCAAAAACGTGTTGTTGAGGGATAATTATGGATTGTCCAATCTGTAAAACTGAATTGACTTTACGAGAACCTTATGTTAATCATTATACAGGATTTAGAAAATCAGCTTCATGGTATTGTCCAAAATGCAGAAAGGTGGTTTCTTGAAAATATTAGATGCTACCTGTGGACCTAAAGGAATGTGGTATCAAAAAACACACCCGTACGTTACGTTCTTGGATAGACGTAGTGGTACATATGGCAAATATAAGATAAAACCAGATGTTGTATCTGATTGGAAAGATATGCCTTTTGATGATAATACTTTTGATATGGTTATCTTTGACCCTCCGCATATCATTCAAAATGCTGATTCTGGGCATATGGTAGATGAATATGGTAGACTTGGCATTGAAACATGGCAACAAGAATTAAGAGTTGGTTTTGAACAATGTTTCAGGGTTCTAAAAAAAGATGGTTTCTTTGTTTTAAAATGGGCTGAAACAAAGAGATGGGGTCATTCTATACCAATTGAAAACATACTGAAGATGATTCCATATAAACCATTGTTTGGAACACGGACAGGTAATAGCAATAATAATCATTGGATAGTCTTTATAAAGCAAAGACCTGAAAAACCATTACTTACTGTGGAGCAAAAAGTATGAATGACCTGATATACTGTGGTATTGATAAGAAAGACGAACTGATTTGCTTTGAATCTGAGGTAGAAGATGTTTGAACTCAATCAATTACTGGTATGCTTAGAAATATTCGGTATTGTCTGGTTATCTATTTTACTCGGTTCTTTCTTTTTTTCTCTTATTTTAGGTCTATATTTAGATAAAAACCATGCAGGACAGGGATAATATGGTAGAATTTGATTTCTGGGCATGTGCAAGACCATTAACTCATCATTGGGGATCTGGTGATGTGTTTACTCGTATAGAAAAGAATCTTGGAAAAATAGATGTTGCTTTTGGGAAACAAGACCAAATTCCAGATACTTGTTTTGCTGTTGATAAACTCAATGGGTATGATTGGGTTAAACTACCTTTTAAAGATAACCAATTTGAGTTTGGTTATTGGGATCCACCTTATGATAAGATGTATAAACATGAAGGTATCGAGATCTGGCGTTGTTGTAAGAAGTTAGCTCTTCTCCATACTTACATTTTTCCTATTGCTTGGTTGAAAGATGCTAAACGATTGAATATGATTGCTGTGACTATGGGTCCGTTGAAGCAGATCCGTTGTTTACAGGTGTTTGAAAAACGTGTAATTGAGGGATATTAATGGAAGATGCTATGTTTGAAGAAGGAACTGTCAACGATGATGATGAATATGATGGTGATGAACCAGACTGGCAGGATTACGAAAATAACGCAAACCAGAAACATATCAAGGTTCCAGTGAAGTTTTATTGCCCTGTATGCAAATGTGATGTTTCTAAAGATGATGCTTTCGTAGTAGTCTACAGTTGCCGTATCAATACGGTTGAGAATACGTTGATGGAGATTCCAGCGAGGGCTTTTCATTTCAATCCATATAAGAAAATCAGTTGCAGAGCAGACTTAGATATCCGTGTTGTTGAGGGATAAACTATGGTGATTGATGAATGCGAATTTGAACCAACATTCTTAACAAAATGTGTAGATTGTCCTTGGAAGGGATATTGTCGATTCACAAAAAAGCGTGTAATTGAGGAATAGAGATGAATAAAGATTACGATTGTAAAATGTGTAAGTATTACCGTTTGGAAGGAACTCAAGAGACATGTATTGAATCTTTGATTAATGAAAACGGTAACCAAGAATTGATATCGGATAAAAGAATCTGTATGGCTTTCTTGGAGAAAGAATCATTAATTTGAGGGATAGTATGCCAAATTTATATCTTGAAGATGGAAAACGAGCAGGGCTGTTCGATGTTATTGACTGGTGGCTCGAACATTACGAAGGCGTAGAACATTTGACGATCGGTGGAAGTACATCTCCTGAGACTTGGTACACTATCACAGTTATCTTGAGGCGTTGCCTTGAGAAGATAAAACATTCACAAGAGGGATAGTATGGAAGTAACGATACCGTATGCTGATTTAAAAGCGGTTATAGGATTAATAATAGTGGGAGTTTCAGGAATGTTACTATTATATAAATGGTTAAAAAATCGTTCAGTTGAGGGATAAAAGATGACAATAACAACTGTATATTGTGAGACCGAATGCCCACATAAAAACTATGGTCAATGTGGTTTAGACTTTATAACTATAGTCAATGGAGAATGTACTGGATTAAATATACCAAAGGATGAAGTTGAGGGATAAGATGAACATACGGAAAAAACAAACCTGCCTCCTCTGCGGAAACAACTGCCACGGCATCTACTGCCGAACATGCTGGACAAAAGGAAAAAGCAGCAACCCCGTAAGACGAAAAGCCAGACAACGAGCACAACAAAAAGGAGAACAACAACTATGACCATATGCCCCATCATGAGCAGACAAACACTCACCAACAACAACGGAGTACAATTCATCAACCCCAACCACACCGAATGCCTCCAAGACAAATGCGCACTCTACAGCATGCAGAACAGAGGATGCGGACTAAAACATGAAGATGGCAATGTTTTAGTTCGATGGTAGCATTCGCATAATCCGTGTGCCATAGATACCTCATCTGGTTCGCCATGCTAGGAGTACCACTAGGGATACTACTAGGAGGAATAATACATTGACAGAAGAATATGGATTACCACCAGGATACAGCAAAAGCGACTACAGAGGGATGTTCAACTATGAAGGTCTACTCACAACACATGCGAACAACATGATGAAATACAGCGACACCGACAAGAAGATCTACTGCACATCCGTAGAGACATTCATCAGATGGTGCCCCGATGAAATAAGAAAGAAAGGATTCGAGAAAATGGCAGAGCTGGGACTGGAACGAAGAGGATACGACAAAGGAAACATCACTGGAGATATGATGATACAATATGATCTCCTAGTTGAATACGTCAACTCATTATTAGAGAAACGAAACATCATCTTCCGTACAGGAACATTCGAGATCGGCCACGACTAAATACTATTTCTAAATTGAAAATAATGATAACTATAAATAATCAAATTTGATATTGATACAATAAGGTGAATAAAGTATAACAAGAATAATATGTATTAAAGACTGGGATTTGAAGCTAGCAAAAAGAATGCTTTCAATACGACATGCTAACGGCTTCCTTTCAGCGACAACCAAAGGTGAACGTAGCTATGGGAAGACATCATACAATGTTAAGAACATGGCGTATGTCTACTACATCGTCAATGAATGCAGTGAAGATGATGCATGGAACGAAGCATTGAACAATATCATATTCACACCAGAAGAGCTATTGAAGAAGGTTGACTATAATATTAAGAATGAGTTCATAAGCCCAGCTATAACCATTGATGATGCTGGTGTTCATTTCAGCTCTCATCTGTTCTTTATCAATGTCTATGAGTCAAGTCTCATGAATGCGACATTTGACACTATCCGAACAGTGACAAATGCTTTGTTGATTAACTGCCCTACGAAGAAAAGGCTCATGTCCGCATTGCGAAGCTATGATGATTATGATATCAGCATCTATAAAGAAGAATCAGTGTATGAGCGGAAAGCTGTCGCGATAAAATGGTATACTCTCCCAGATGGTCATCGGAAATATAAGAAAGAGTTTGAGGATTATTTCAGTTGTTTTCTCCCGAATTGGGTTTATGATAAATATATGGTCCAGCGGAAAAAATATCTGAAAGACATCAGTGATGAATTGAAGGTTCTTCGGAATCGATTGAAGGACCGCCAGCAGAAATTTGTCTCCAGTGTGCTTGATGATGTGAAAGAGATAGAAGAGACACCAGAGGGATTTCCTGATGGCTCTTGATGTCTACCAGTTGTTCATCGCGCTGTTCGCGACCGCGATTTTGCAAGAATTTTGCATCCGACCTTCTGTTGAGATGATCCGTAAATACTACAAAAAAATACACCAACATATGAAAAACAACTTCCAACAATGATACATGATAACACAGGTTTGATTTTTTCGAAACAATTATAAACCAACAGAATATTCAATATCCTAGTGATTTGGATGAAGGAAAGGAAAACACAACACTACAAAGATAAATACCTCCTCGAAAAAATCGAAGACCAACACATCATACTACCCCTCAAACCCAGTTATCTTATCTGCAACACCTGCGGACGACCCTACATCCATACACGGTTCACCGATGACTACTACTGCGACAACTGTCTCAGCCAGCGGAACAGGGAGATAGGACCAGAATGATATCACAAACCGCTATCTTCATATTTTTCTTTGTTGGAGGACTAGCTGTCGGCTGGATCACCACACACATCATACTACGATACAAATACGAAAAACTCATATTGAACGAATATAAAAAAAACAGCGGAGGAGCATGGCCATGAACGGGTCTACTTTCCTCTTTCCC
>CAUYTX010000081.1:0-5834 GCA_963575665.1 Gammaproteobacteria bacterium
TACAACAAAAATTTATCCATCAAATTTTGACTTCACTACATTTCACAGGACTACCCATGAGAAATCCCCAGTTTTCAAAAAGAACCACTCTTCTTTGAACTAACAATACCAAAAGTTCCAAAATAGTTTAACATTTTCTAATTCTAAAAGAGGGATCTTGTGCTGCCCGTAAAATGCCACGCAGGAGTTGGAGTTCTGTGGCGTCAAGTTGTGCCCGCTGAAATAATCGGCGAAGACGCCGCATCAATAAACCCGGTTTCTCTGGATCCAAGAACCCAATTTGGATTAGGGTTTCTTCTAAGTGAACGTAGAAGCGTTCTACATCTTCAAAGGTGGCTACTGGAGTTCGGGAAGTTTCTATTACTTTTGGAACATTAGAAGTAGCCAGATGCAATTCATACGCCACGATTTGCACTGCCGCCGCTACGTTTAAAGAGTGCTGTTCAGGGTGAGTAGGAATGCGCAAGACTGCATGACACTGATCTAGTTCTACGTTGCTCAAACCCGTCGATTCATTGCCAAAGATAATAGCCACTGGAGCCGTTTGAGATAATGCTAAAGCAGCAGCACTACGAGGAGTATGTTCAGGCCAAGGAATTTGCCTTGATCTACCACTCGCACCGATCACTATGCCACAATCTGCGACGGCTTCTGCAAGGGTAGAGTACACTTTAGTTTCTTGAAGCAGATCTTCAGCACTGGTAGCCCGCGCAGTGGCTTCCGGACTTGGAAATGTTTTTGGGGAAACCAGAGAGAGTTGCCGCAGACCCATCGTTTTCATGGCGCGTGCTGCTGCGCCGATGTTGCCCGGATGGCTGGTGCGTACTAAAACGATGCGAACATTAGACAACATGACTAACTTTAACCTAGGAGCACTTCAAAATCTTCACGAGTGAGACGCAATTGTAGACCACGACGGGTCTTGGGGTTAATCACCAAAGGTTGCGAAACTAAAGGTTGAATGCGTGGTCCATCCCCTTCCTCTTGTGTAGCAGAAAGCATGATGAGCACTAAAAGTGGACTGATTCCCTCTTTTGGATCTTCCCCTGTTTCCTTTTTTTTGGAATCATAGGACGGAGAGGATTTTAGTACTGCAGATTCCCAACGTGCGAGGGGTAACTCGTAGTTCAAACCTAACCAATCGGGTTCTACCACTGAGAAAGCGATTTCTGGATCATCCAAAGATTGTAGATAATGGATGATCGGGCGTTCACCTTCTTCGTGGAACAGTTTGAAGCGGTGGTACTCCTCAAATCCTGGCAATCCTTCCGGGAAAAAGAGCATCGTCTGAGGATCTACCTCTTGAACGCCAAAGTAACGAGTTTTGATTCTCATGGAGATACTCCTTCGGTGTTGTTCAGTGTTGTTAGGTAAATCTTGACGACTAAAACTAAGTCAACGGGGTAAGGCAATCATACTATGTTTGTCATCATCGGATATGTGGTGGTTTTGGGTGCAGTCGTCGGTGGGTTTATCATGGCCGGTGGCCATGTTGGAATCCTAATCCAGCCCGTAGAGCTTTTGATCATCATTGGTGCGGCAATGGGTGCTTTTCTCGCGGCGAATAGTCCGAGAGCTCTTGCTTCGGTAGGTGGTGCGCTAGGTTCTGCGCTTAAGGGTTCTAAGTACAATAAAGAGCTCTACATGGAGCTAATGTCGCTCCTCTATTCTGTGTTCGTCAAAGTTCGGAAATCGGGTCTGTTAGCCATTGAAGAAGATGTTGATAACCCGCATAATAGTGCTCTTTTTCAAGCAGCCCCTAACATCCTCGCAGACCACCATGCCGTGGATTTTATCACCGATTATCTTCGGCTCATGGCAGGAGGCAGCATGGATTCAAACCAAATTGATAACCTCATGGAGGTAGACATTGAAACCCATCACCACGAACTAGAGGTACCCATCCATTCTCTTCAAGCCCTAGGAGATGGAATGCCCGCCTTTGGAATTGTGGCAGCGGTCATGGGTGTAGTGCACACTATGCAGTCTGTAGGTATTCCCCCTGCAGAGCTAGGTAAGTTAATTGCAGCCGCTTTGGTCGGAACCTTTTTAGGTATCTTGATGGCCTATGGATTCATTGCCCCACTTGTTTCTCTTCTTGAAAGCCAAGCACAAGAATCTACAAAGTTTTATCAAGCCATCCGCGTTGGTTTGATTGCTTACCTGAATGATTGTGCGCCTCCTATTGCAGTTGAGTTTTCTAGGAAAGTGTTATATTCCGCTGACCGGCCTAGCTTCAAGGAATTAGAAGACAAGCTCAAGGGAGGCAAAGGGTAAACACCCTAGAGCGTTTTTCAATTAAGTGGATGATGGTAATATAGTAGGAGTTGAACTGACAGCTAGGGGTAAGATGGCAAGATCGTATTCACTGGATTTAAGGGAAAGAGTCAAGCAAGCGGCGCAAGAAGGATATCCACAAAACTCAGTAGCAAGAATATTCAAGATTGGGAAAGCAACCGTTGGGCGATACATGGCTCGATTACGAAAAACGGGAAATTTGACCCCAGATAAAATGGGTGGTTATAAGAATAGGAGTTACGCAGTTGGATTCACAAGTTACTGATTTCGTTGGATTTATTGTTTTTGACGAAAAACAAAATTTTTTTATAAAAATCAAATACTTATATTTTCAACTGCGTAACTCCTAAAGAAATCAAAGTTGGCAGCACATACTGAAAAGGTAAAAGAGCTGATTGCAGCAAAACCAGATCAGACATTGACTGAAATGCAAACCAAGTTGGCTGTCATTGATATTAAAGTCAGTGTATCGGCAGTAGATCGTTTTTTGCGTGCTATGCAACTCACTTATAAACTCTATTTGCCGAGGAACAACATCGCAAAGATGTGGCCGAAAAGCGTGATTTATGGTACCGAATGCAACCAACGCTCGATCCAAGCAAGCTGGCTTTATAGATGAGACATGGTTTTCGACCTCTATGACACGCCACTATGGGCGTTCTCATCGTGGAAAAAGATGAATAGGTTTTTCCCCACACGGGCATTGTAAAACAACTACTTTGATGGCCGCTTTGCGACATGACAGAATTACATCTCCTTATGTTTTTGATGGACTAATAAATGGGAAGACCTTTCTTGCTTACGTCGAACAAGCGTTGGTTCCAACCTTGTCAAAAGGAGATGTTGTGTGTGTTGATAACCTAAGTTCTCATAAAGTACGAGGGGTTCGTGAAAAAATCGAAGCAGTAGGTGCAAGCTTGCTTTATCTTCCTCCTTATAGCCCTGATTTTAACCCTATCGAGCAAGTTTTTGCCAAACTAAAACAGCCACTTCGTAAAGTGGCCAAACGAACCCTTGATACTCTCTGGATTGCTATTGGCGAAGCACTTGATTTTTTCCTCCAGATGAGTGCTTTCATTGTTTGCTTAACTCAGGTTACACTCAACTTAATCGAAAAACGCTCTAGTTATACAATCGCTACATTTTACAGGACTACCAAAAATCTTTATAAAAATCATTCACATCGCAAAAAATTTTTGTGACGTCCATGGTACTCCCCACTTTTATCGAGATATTCTTTACGGTTAAGTGTAGCTAAAACAAATGGTTAAGTCACCTTTTACGTCGAACTCAGGTTAAATTAGGAATCCCCGTCTTTCAGGATAAAATGTCAGTGGCCAAAACGAACAAGCCGAACTGCCCCGCTGCTATTTTTGCCATAATAACCAACATCCCCTCGACTAAAATCAACAATCCAAGCATTTTCAGGATCTTTGGTGTGTGTGCTGGAAGTCCATATCCATAGTGGACTGTTCGAAAAAACTTCATTGTCTACCGTGGGAGTTGTCCACTTATTGCCGCACAAATCACATGTGCTCGGGGTGCATTGTACAGTTTCGCTGGTAACCAACAATGATTCCCCTCGTTTTCCACTTTCAATACAATATAAAAGGGTTTTTCCTTCCTCAACAGAAGGAACATGCCACTCACCCGGAGGGTTTGAAAGGTTATGCCAATTGTATTCTGTTGCCTTGCCTCTACAAATATTTCCTGTCCAAGTTTGTCCTTCTGCACAGCGTTTCCAGCGCAATCGATTGAGCACGTCGGTGATAGTCCCGTCACCGTGGTCTCGATAACGACCGAGAATGAGCACTTCCGGTGGTTTCTCCAGTATTTTGGGAGCGGGTAATTTTTGTGTTTTTTCCGGAACAGGAATGGTTGGCACTACACTTGTTACACTCGCACCAACAACAGAACTTTTGGGATATTCATGCTCTACTTTTTGTCTCTCTGCAACACTTGTAAGCAACTGATTCTGTTTTTCAAGTAACTGAGCTGACAAGATAAAATTTTTATTGTCTCTTTCCAGACTTTCTTTTTCTTTTTCTAAGTTTTCCAACGAAGATAAAAAGGATCTTCTTTGTTTTTCAAACTCTTGTGTGAAAAATTGTTTTTCATTTTTCCAACTTTCTTTTTCTTTTTCTAATTGTTTTAGTGAACCAATAAGGTTTTCAAAATATTCTTCTTGCGTCTGTTTTTCGACCAGACGTAAGCTCATTAAAAATCCGATCAGGGTAACCACTGCAAATAAGAATGCTCCAGAAGATAAATTTTTTACTGATAAATTAGTGATAAAGAATTTTCTTAAAATCTTTTGAAAGAAATTGGTTACTGGAGTAGAAAGTTCGCCAAACGGTGCCATTTTTTGCACAACATTTGATTTCGAACAAGATCTACATGCTTTTCCAAAATGGTGATCAGGGTTCGCCGAACAATCTCGTAATTCTTGAATCAGTGCGTCAAAATGGAATTGCCACTCCAAAGCAGTTGGTTTTCCGCGACTAGGCTCAAAAGCGCGATCAAATAATTCTCTCGTTTCTTCTAAAAAATATTCATGTAAGCTCTTTTTTGACGGATCTTGCTCAGGATGTTTTCTTTTTCCATAACTGTATAATCCTTTAGTGATTCGCTCTGCAATACTAGGTGGAACTGTATTTGTTTTTGGGATTCCTTGATACGGATGCAATCCATTATTCATGAGTTGGAACAAAATCACTGCCAATGCAAATCGATCTTGTTCTAAGGTATCGATTTGATCGGGGCGTAATCCTGCAATGTGTGCTTTTGGATATAAATATTCTGGTGTAAACAGATCAGCGCGGTATCTAACCGAATTACCTCGTACATCGTAACCATCACAATCTAATAAACAAACAAATCCAGTTTCTCGGTACACCAACACATTAGGAGGTTTTAGGTCAATTACACCGTGGTTTTTTTCGTGTAATCTTGCAACGGCAAAAGCTAGGTTTCTAGCCACAAAAATTCTGAATCGATAATCTTCTCGTATTTGAGCGGTTTTACGTTCTGATTTTTGTAGTACTTGTTCTAATAAAACAGATCTCCGCTTTTCCACTAGAGGCATAGTGTAGCCTCGAAAAACACCTTGATCGTTTTCTAGGAGCATCCTTGGCCAAGCAATTTGAACGTACCTTTGAGAAGCTACAGATACTTCTTCGTTCCCGGGCGGAAACAACAACATTGCCTGTACTTTTTCTCGCAAATTCGCATGTTTAGACAAAAAGTGAGGATGATAGATTTTAATAGCCTCATGGGCATTGATAGGATTTTGATATACGACTCCAGCACCTCCTTTCCCTAAAGGGAGAGTTTTGTCAAGATCGATTTCAATGGATCCTTGTCGGTTACCTTTTTCGTCTAAAAAGTAAAATTCCATGTGTCCAAAAGTTACGCAGTTGAGTGAAAATCATGTTATATAGCTAGGAGTTACGCAGTTGGTCAAAATTTGTTAGGATAATAGGATGAACAAAGCAAAATGTACAGAACAAGATTACATCCAATTTTTAATTGCTGCT
>CAUYTX010000082.1:0-5828 GCA_963575665.1 Gammaproteobacteria bacterium
CCAAACCAATCCAATTGCCCAATCGAACCCTGCACCGTCACCAGTCTTAACGGCAGAAGCAAAATCAGTAGAACCTCCGAAGTCACCTTTAGTTGGCTCTAACCCTAACCAAGGAACTACTCAGGTACCGGTGGTTGAAAAACCTGCTCTCCGAACCAACCCAGTAGCTCAATTTACCCAATCGAGTCCTGCACCATCACCAGTCTTAACAGCAAAATCAGTAGAACCTCCGAAGCCACCTTTGGTTGGCTCTAACCCTAACCAAGGAACTACTCAAGCATCGGTAATTGAAAAACCTAACGTAGTTCTTCCTTCACCTCCATTGACTGTACAAACAACTTCCCCAGATCAACCTTCCCAAGTAAGATCTAACCAAAATTTGCTCGCAGAGGGAACGCCTGTTTTTGCAACCAACATAGTTTCACCAGCGGTTGGGCCTCAAACAACCGTTCCAGAAACAAGTTCTGTAGAACTGGTTAGAACAGTACTTTCTAAACCTGAAATTGGAAACAACACTACAAGTGAGAGCTTTTTACAATCTATTTCAGATGAGACCGTGCCATCTTTGGGAAAATCAAAAAATGCTCTCATATTAGGGACAGTGCAGCAAGACACGACTGCTACGATAGTTACTCCAACCTTTTCACAATCCTCTTCTAGCCAAACGAATGCTGTTTCTCCTGAGACGCCACTGCCATTAGCGAGTCCGCAACTAGAAACAGAGCTTAGTCAACGGGTTCATTGGGCAGTGCAACACCAAACGCAGCAAGTAGAATTACGGGTAACTCCGCCAAACTTAGGACCTCTTGACCTTCAAGTGGAGTTAAAAGATGGCCAAGCATTGGTTAGCTTTACCACGCCGCACGCTATAGTTCGGGATGCCATTGAAACCGCATTGCCAAAACTACGTGAGATGTTAGAGGGACAAGGACTGCGTTTAGCGGATGCTGGTGTACATCAACAAGGTTCTGGAAGCGGAGCCAGAGGAGAACGTTGGCAACCCCAACAGACTCCGTGGGGTGAACGGCGTCCATTTCGAGAAGATTCGCCCAGTGAACCCTTGCCTAGGAGGAATCCAATGCTCAGTAGGGGAAGGAAAATCGACTATTTTGCATAGTTACTGAATTAAACTACGCGCGGCCTATTGGAAAAGCCATGACCTCTGCTAGCGAGGCAACCCCGAACAGGGCAGTGACCAATCGATCTATTCCCAGGGCCACACCTGCACAATTCGGTAAACCCTGTTTTAGGGCTTCTAAAAATCGTTCATCTAAAACTGCAGAAGGAAGGCCAGACTTTTGACGATGTTCTTGTTCTCGTTCGAATCTTTTGCGTTGTTCTAATGGTTCCTGCAATTCGTGAAAGCCATTGGCCAACTCTATTCCATTAAAGTAAACCTCAAAACGTTCCGCTACTCCAAAAGGATTGATTTTGGCCAAGGCAGCTTGAGAAGCAGGGTAATCATATACAAAAGTGGGTTTCCCACCTTGTCCTAAATGTGGCGCAATGCAGTGCGTCATTAAGACATCAAGCCAACCCTCCTTATCTATGTTTTGGATTTCAGAAATTCCAAAAGAAGCTGCTCGGATCTTAAGTTTTTGCACGGTTATTTGAAAGGGATCCACCCCAACGTGGCGCAAGAAGAGTGTTTGATAAGTCACACGTTCTGCAGTCAGACACGCTAACACCTCTTTCAAAAGCTCATCCATCTCGTCCATGAGCGCGTGGTGGTCAAAACCTACTCGGTACCACTCCAAAAGAGTAAATTCTGGATTGTGAAAATGTCCCACTTCCCCGTTTCGAAAAGATTTGCAGATTTGATAGATGGATCCTGAACCTGCTGCCAAGAGTCGTTTCATCGAAAATTCTGGAGAAGTCTGCAAATACAAATTGTTTCGGTCAGCACATTCCAAGATAGTAACGAAATGGGACGTTTGGGGGTCCGTCCCACAAGCATGAGAGAGAATCGGTGTTTCTACTTCTAAAACATTTTTGCGTGCAAAAAAGGCTCGGATCTTGGCCAATACCTCGGCACGATGACGCAAAGCAGCAAATGACGCACTGGGCATCCAATCCAAAGTGCTCATTCTTTAGCGCGAGAAAGATACTCAGAAGTGCGGGTATCTACTTTAATCAAATCACCGACGGTCACAAACAAGGGAACTCGAACCACTGCGCCAGTCTCTAAAGTGGCAGGCTTGCTACCTCCAGTGGAAGTATCTCCGCGCAAACCCGGATCCGTGTCTGTCACTCTTAAAACGACTTGATTCGGCGCAGCTACCATCAACGGAAGACCGTTATACAACGTAACATTACAAACATCTTGTTCTTTGATCCACTTACCGGATTCGCCGAGTGCAGTTTTATCCGCGGCATGTTGCTCAAAATTCTCCTGATCCATGAAGTACCATAGGGAACCATCGTTGTAGAGATATTGAAGCTGCATATCTACAATGTCAGCACCTTCTAAAATATCTCCGGACTTATAGGTACGTTCAATGACACGTTGGGTCTTTAGATTTCGAATTCTAATGCGATTGAAGGCTTGACCTTTTCCTGGTTTTACATATTCGTTTTCGAGGATAACACACGGATCACCGTCTACTCGTACTTTAAAACCCGCTTTAAGTTCATTGGTGCTGAAATTGCTCATGAATTTTCCCAAGGATTCAAAAAATATCTTCTCAATTATATCGCAAATCTATGAACTCTGACCAATCTTGGCAAGCAATGGTAGCCTCTACTATCCGCGACGTAGAAGAATTGTGCAATGTGTTAGACCTAGACCTAACTGCTCAACCTTTCACGCAGTTTTCCTTAAAAGTACCACGTTCCTATGTAGATCGAATGGTACGTGGTAACCCAAAAGATCCACTGCTCTTACAGGTTTTACCTAGTCCTGAAGAAGAAGCAAGAGCTTCTGGCTACTCGGAAGATCCCGTAGGAGACCTCAATGCAAGAATAGCTCCTGGTGTTCTCCAAAAGTATGCGGGTCGAGTGCTTTGGATGCCTACCTCTTCTTGTCCCGTTCATTGCCGCTACTGTTTTCGAAGGCACTTTCCATCCGAGCCATTTGACCAGGAAAAAGCTTTTGAACACTTAGAGCAGCATCCGGAGATCCATGAAGTAATCCTGAGTGGTGGGGATCCCCTCATGCTTTCTGACGCTCGATTGGCTAACCTATTCGAAAGATTAGAAACCACGATGCAGGTGCAAAGGCTGCGCATTCACACCCGAATGCCCATCGTGGTGCCTGAACGAGTGGGAAATCCTTTATTAGGTTTGCTTGCTCGTGGGCGTTTACAAAAAATCATCGTTTTGCATACTAACCACCCGCAGGAAATCGACGATCAAGTTATTTTTGCTTGTCGCGCTATGAAAAAAACGGGGGCCATTCTCTTGAATCAAAGTGTTCTTTTGCGAGGAATCAATGATAATTTTCAGACTCTTGCAAATTTGAGCGAACGATTATT
The DNA here is from genome assembly GCA_963575665.1 of Gammaproteobacteria bacterium. GTDB lineage: Bacteria > Pseudomonadota > Gammaproteobacteria > CAIRSR01 > CAIRSR01 > CAUYTX01. The sequence continues at coordinate 3,474 of CAUYTX010000082.1, forward strand.
TTCCATTGGGGTATTGCCCTATTACTTGCATCTGCTGGATCCCGTGCAGGGTTCCTCACATTTTTTCTCTCATCCTGCTGGGCTTATGGAAGAAATATGTGCTGTCCTTCCTGGTTATTTGGTACCAAAATTAGTTCGGGAGGTAAGAGGTGAGAGGTATAAGGTCTTTCGTTTCGATTCTCACGAAAGTTGGTTTCTTCCCCAAACATAGATATGATTATGTGAGACATTTGTTTAGGAATTTTTCAGGAGGAATTATGAGGACGTTAAGTGCTTTATTTTTGGTAGCCCTCGTAACTATGACGGGTGTAGCCCTCGCAGGTGATGTGGAAGAAAATTTTAACCTCACTGGTACATGGTCATCAGTGTTTGGTAGTGTAGTACTCACTCAGACTGCTAGTGAGATCATCGGTAGTTATCAATACACGAATGACGATGGAATCAAAAAGGAGGGAAGTATTCAGGGAACACTCCGAGGAAAAACGATACAAGCTAGATGGTCAGAACATCCCAGTGGAGGAGGTCGACCGCAAGGTAGGATAGGAGAGGACACACAAGGCACTTTAGAATGGCAAGTTATTAGCGGCGGCAAAACATTGTTAGGTTGGTACATCGAGGATGGGGACAACGAAAAACACGAATGGACCCTTGAGCGGTAAAATGACCTCTAACTGAAACTGAGAACCTTTGATGAAGAAACTATTATTCACCATTGCGACGATAGTTTGCGTGCAAGGCTCGGTATTTGCCGAAATAGTTTCGGAGTACCCTAGTCAGGGAATGCCAGAGCCATTCTTGAATGCTAACAAAACCGCTTTTCTCACTACCACTTCTTTTTCTGTCCTGTCGATAGTGGCAGCCATGCGGGCCGCTGCTACTGCTGAAGTCGGTACTACATGGAACCTCGTATCTTATTCGGTTTTAGCGGTCACGAGTGCTGCTGTCTCACTTTCGGCGATTACTGCTTGGGTAGGTTTTGGAGACAAACGAGCTACCACCGATGCAGGTACTTATTTAGAAAAAGTCGCAGAACATACAGCCTTTGGCATCGCTGGTGCTGCACAGTTTTTTGCACTAACGCTTACCAACGCAATCATTCAAGGAGTTGCCCAAGGTACTTCAAAAAGAATTTCTCGTGCCATTGCTGGACCAGATCAAACTATTCAAATCGTTCCTAAATAGCAAACCCTTGCGCGGCAGTGAACGAATTTCTATTCAAGGCACAATCGGAAGACTTTTTCTAAGCTGCCTACGCGGCAGTGAACTCCTGCGCTAAATTCTTTGAAATCCTCTCGTCTTTCTAAGCTGCCTACGCGGCAGTGAACCATCTTGTCTAACATTGGCAACGTTATACCAATTTCTAAGCTGCCTACGCGGCAGTGAACAAGGTATTGGAGAATCCCTTGGGCTCCGAGTAATTTCTAAGCTGCCTACGCGGCAGTGAACGTTCTGAAGTTTTTTCAGATACTATTAGTACTTTTCTAAGCTGCCTACGCGGCAGTGAACCCAGCAGCTTATGTGACTAGCGTAAACTCACATTTCTAAGCTGCCTACGCGGCAGTGAACAGACTAATTTTCAGCTGAAGACAAGTCATGTATTTCTAAGCTGCCTACGCGGCAGTGAACGCGTAAATAAAAACATGAATACCAGAGGCTACTTTCTAAGCTGCCTACGCGGCAGTGAACTACTGATTGCTAGATCCACTCCCAACACGATATTTCTAAGCTGCCTACGCGGCAGTGAACGATCAGCTTTGACCATGCTTAGGATTACCTATTTTCTAAGCTGCCTACGCGGCAGTGAACGGCAAGTGTTGTTGGTCAAGGCACCGGATTTCGTTTCTAAGCTACCTACGCGGCAGTGAACTGGAGAAGAGATATGAGAACACGATCAATCGTTTTCTAAGCTGCCTACGCGGCAGTGAACCACGCACGATGTCCGCTGTGTTTAGGCATGGTTTTCTAAGCTGCCTACGCGGCAGTGAACTCTGCACGATAAACCACGTAATCGACTAGGTCTTTCTAAGCTGCCTACGCGGCAGTGAACGTCTGTAAGCAAGGCGTGGCGCGGCTTACAGATTTCTAAGCTGCCTACGCGGCAGTGAACCCGACATTTCATAGAATGCCTGGCCGCGGTAATTTCTAAGCTGCCTACGCGGCAGTGAACTCATTTGAGTAATGCTCTTTAGAGATAGAGTGTTTCTAAGCTGCCTACGCGGCAGTGAACTCCTCATAGAAAAATACATATTTCTCCTATGATTTCTAAGCTGCCTACGCGGCAGTGAACGAACAGCAGATGATGTTGGAGTCCGATCCGAGTGCGCAGTCGAGAATCATCCTTGATTCTCTCTCTAC
>CAUYTX010000083.1:0-5819 GCA_963575665.1 Gammaproteobacteria bacterium
CGGTAGGCCTGAAAGTAATGCGCGGGTGTGCGGGCGAAAACCACCAAGCGTCGGCGGTGAAGTCACTTCCGAAATGCTGGCGTCTGCCAACCGCGAACCGATTTTACGTGCGCAGAGAGAGCGTCATGGATGACGATCGACTGCGCACTCGGATCGGACTCCAATCTGTTCGTTCTAGTATAATTTTCTGGATCTTATGTGTTTTTTTAGACGAGGCAACCTCCGATGGACGAGAATCGAAAGAAGGCGTTAGCCGCATCCTTAGCTCAAATTGAAAAACAGTTTGGCAAAGGATCTGTGATGCGTCTTGGAGATAATCCAGTTGCTGACATCATGGTCATCCCAACGGGTTCTTTGGGTTTAGATGTTGCCCTCGGGGTAGGTGGTTTTCCTCGTGGTCGTGTGGTTGAAATCTACGGTCCGGAGTCTTCCGGCAAGACTACCTTGAGCTTACAAGTCATTGCACAAGCCCAAAAGTTGGGTGGTGCAGCTGCTTTTATCGATGCAGAACATGCTTTAGATCCCCAATATGCCGCGCGTCTTGGGGTAAACCTCAAGGATTTGTTGATTTCACAACCAGACACCGGTGAGCAGGCACTCGAAATTACTGATGCACTGGTTCGTTCTGGAGCAGTAGATGTGGTCGTCATAGATTCCGTGGCTGCCCTTACTCCAAAAGCCGAGATTGAAGGCGAGATGGGAGAGTCCCACGTAGGTTTGCAAGCACGCTTGATGTCGCAAGCCCTTCGAAAATTAACTGCTAACATCAAACGATCTAATACTTTAGTCATTTTTATCAACCAGATCCGCATGAAAATTGGGGTCATGTTCGGCAATCCAGAGACCACCACCGGCGGGAACGCGCTCAAATTTTATGCCTCAGTGCGGGTAGACATTCGTCGTATAGGTGCAATCAAGAAGGGAGACGACGTAGTTGGGAATGAAACCCGTGTTAAGGTGGTCAAAAACAAGGTGGCACCTCCCTTTAAGCAAGCAGAATTTGAAATTTTGTACAATGAGGGAATTTCCCGAGAAGGTGAACTCATTGATTTTGGAGTCGCGCTTGGTCTAGTAGAAAAGTCAGGTGCGTGGTACAGCTACAATGGTGTGAAACTCGGTCAAGGCAAAGAAAACATCCGACACCACTTGAAACAACATCCCGAAATTGCAACGGAGCTAGAGAACAAAGTGCGCGCCAAAGCCTTTGCCCATCCGGATCAGGTCGTGGCCACGATTCCAGCCGAAGAGGACGCAAGCACAGATGCTGAGTCGCCGGAGGGATAGCTCGCTCACACTAGAAGAAGCTCGCGGGAAAGCACTCGACTTATTATCTCGTCGCGAACACTCCAAAGCAGAGCTTTCCCGTAAATTACGTTCTCATGGTGTTGAGCAAGAAGAGGCAAACGCCACGGTTGCAAAACTCGCAGAGGAAAGTCTGCAAAGTGACGATCGTTTCCTAGAATCTTTCGTATCTGCAAGAATTTCGCGAGGTCAGGGCCCACGAAAGGTTGCTTCGGAATTAGCCGCGAGGGGGGTATCCAAAGAATCGGTGGTTATTGCCCTGAGTGCAGTCAATTGGGAAAAGATAGCAAAGGGGGTGCGGGAAAGGCGTTTTGGTACTGTACTTCCCGAGGATGCAAAGGCGCGAGTTGCTCAGATGCGTTTCTTGTTACAACGGGGATTCAGTACTAGGCAAGCACAAACCGCAGTAGAGACCGAAGATGACCAGTGCTGAGATCCGTAGTGCCTTCCTAGAATACTTCCAAGAGCACGGGCATCACGTGGTTCCGAGTGCCTCTCTTGTTCCTAGCAATGATCCTTCACTACTCTTCACCAATGCTGGGATGGTTCCTTTCAAAGATGTTTTTTTAGGTCACGAATCTCGGCAGTATTCCTGTGCCACCAGCAGCCAACGTTGTGTCCGAGCCGGTGGTAAACACAATGATTTAGAAAACGTTGGTTACACGGCACGTCATCACACTTTTTTTGAAATGTTGGGCAATTTTAGTTTCGGTGACTATTTTAAGCGTGAAGCGATCCAATATGCTTGGGAGTTCCTCACTCAAGTGCTTCGGTTGCCTCCAAATCGATTGTGGATCACCGTGTACGAAGAGGATGATGAAGCCGCCAACCTTTGGATCAATGAGATCGGAGTAGATCCAAAAAGATTTTCTCGGTGTGGTGCTAAAGACAACTTTTGGTCTATGGGAGACACGGGGCCTTGTGGGCCTTGCAGTGAAATCTTTTATGACCATGGGCCTACCGTTGCGGGTGGGCCGCCGGGTTCTCCCGATGCCGATGGAGATCGGTACGTCGAGATCTGGAATTTGGTTTTTATGCAATATGACCGCGCTAAGGATGGTCATTTAACCACATTGCCAAAACCTTCCGTAGACACGGGCATGGGTCTGGAGAGACTAGCTGCGGTTCTTCAGGGTGTGCAGAATAACTATGATACTGATCTTTTTATTCCATTGATTCAGGCCGCTGGCCAATTAGCTGGCGATTCCTCTAGTGCTTCCCTACGGGTCATTGCCGACCACATTCGCTCCTCTAGTTTTTTGATCGTGGATGGTGTAGTTCCTTCCAATGAGGGTCGTGGGTATGTCCTGCGCAGGATCATTCGGAGGGCATTGCGCCATGGTCATCAAATTAGATTGGTAGATCCCTTTTTTTATCGATTGGTCGAACCCCTCGCTAATCTCATGGGTAGTGCCTACCCAGAGATTGTTTTAGCAAAATCTACTATTGAAGAGGTATTGCGCCAAGAAGAAATGCGTTTTGCCCAGACCTTGGGTCATGGTATGTCTATCTTGGGAGAAGAAATTGCAAAACTCTCAGCAGGTGCAGTTCTCTCTGGTGAATTGCTTTTTCGTCTTTACGATACGTATGGTTTTCCAGTAGACCTAACGGCAGACATCGCACGAGAACGAGGTTTTTCAGTAGATCTTGATGATTTTGAGCGGGAAATGGAAGTTCAACGCAGTCGTGCGCGTGCAGCAAGCAAGTTTCAAATGGCCGAAAATTTGTCTTCTGAGGAACTACCAGCCACTGATTTTCAAGGTTATTCCAATTTAGCATTAGCAGATGTGCAAGTTTTAGCAATTTATCGAGAACAAAAACCAGTCTCGACACTAGAAACCAAAGAATCTGGGATAGTGGTGCTAAAAGCAACACCATGCTACGCCGAATCTGGAGGACAAGTAGGAGATGCAGGGGTTCTTAGTAACCGTGAAATGCAATTTCAGTTACAAGACACGATTAAGTTCTCTGGGAAAGTTTTTGGCCATGTTGGATTCGTAGAAAAGGGACGATTATCCGTAGGGGATTGGTTAAACGTTCAAGTACAAGAAAACCGTCGGCGTTCCACTGCAGTTCACCACTCTGCTACCCATTTGCTCCATGCGGCACTCCGTCAAGTATTGGGATCACACGTTGCCCAAAAAGGTTCTTTGGTTACTTCCGATCGCTTAAGGTTTGATTTTTCACATCCCAAACCGATTTCTCTCTCTCAGTTGCATGAAATCGAAGATTTAGTGAATACCCAAATTCGTGCCAACTTGCCCGTTGAAACCACCATTATGCCGATCGCGGATGCACTGCAACATGGTGCCATGGCTTTGTTTGGGGAAAAGTATGGTGAAGAAGTTCGTGTCCTTCGGATGGGAGAGTTCTCAATAGAGTTATGTGGAGGCACACATGTCACGCGCACCGGTGACATTGGCATTCTAAAAATTATTTCCGAAAGTGGTGTGGCTGCGGGAGTACGACGGGTAGAAGCCGTCGCGGGTGCAGTGGCGTTGTCTTTTGCCAGAGAAACTGAAAAACATCTGAACAAAATTGCAGATTTGGTCAAGGGTACTCGTGAATCCGCAGAGGAAAAAGTAGTTTCCTTGTTAGACCGCACGAAACGCCTTGAAAAGGAAGTAGAACAACTCAAAAAAAAATTGTTGACTGGAACGGGGGACCACCCTTCGGCAGTAGAAGTAGCAGGTATTCAGGTATTAGCTATGCGTTTGGAAGATGCGGATCCGAAGTCACTGCGTACTGCACTGGATCGTTTTAAGGATAAATTGGGAGAATCCGTCATCGTTCTTGGAACGGTAGAGTCAGGAAAAGCCTCTTTGGTTGCTGGTATCTCCAAAACACTGACAGACCGTTTGCGTGCTGGAGACCTCATGGCCTTTTTAGCAACACAAGTAGGGGGAAAAGGTGGTGGGCGACCCGACATGGCGCAAGGTGGCGGACCAAAAGCGGAAGCATTAGATCGTGCATTGGCATCCGTGGTGGGTTGGGTGCGAGAACAGCTTAGAGCCGTCTGATCCTAGAAAGTAGGCAAGTAAGTAGGAGTCTAAATGTCTCTCATTGTTCAAAAATATGGTGGTACCTCCGTTGGTACTATCGAACGTATTCAGTTAGTAGCTGATAAAGTCCACGCTGCGGTAAAACGTGGCGACCAGTTAGTAGTGGTGGTCTCTGCCATGAGCGGAGAGACCAATCGCTTGATTGCGTTGGCGAAACACATTACACCGCGCCCGACTCCGCGCGAACTCGACGTACTCATGGCCACCGGTGAACAAGTTACTATTGCTTTACTGGCCATTGCACTAGAAGAGCGAGGTTGTCCTGCACGTTCTTACACCGGGGGCCAAGTCCAAATCTTAACGGATAACGTCTTCACGAAAGCCCGTATCCGAGAAGTGGATAGTGAAAAGATCCGACAAGACCTAGAAGCAGGACGAGTGGTCGTGGTCGCAGGTTTTCAGGGGGTAGACCAAGGTGGAAATATCACCACTTTGGGGCGAGGTGGCTCGGATACCACTGGAGTTGCGTTGGCGGCTGCGCTTAAGGCAGATGAGTGCCAGATCTATACTGACGTCGATGGGGTATACACTGCAGATCCACGGATCGTCCCACAAGCACGGCGTTTAGATCGGATCACGTTTGAAGAAATGTTAGAAATGGCGAGCTTAGGTTCTAAAGTACTTCAGATCCGTTCAGTCGAATTTGCTGGAAAATATCAGGTTCCCCTGCGCGTTCTCTCTTCTTTTCAAGAAGGCCAAGGTACGCTCATTGTTTCAGAGGAGAAAAAATCCGTGGAAGACCCCATTCTCTCTGGGATTGCCCATAACCGTGATGAAGCCCAGATTACTGTGCTTGGGGTTCCAGACCAGCCTGGTGTTGCCTATCAAATTTTGGGACCCGTGGCAGAAGCGAATATCGAAGTTGATATGATTGTCCAGAACATTGGACCAGATGGCGCGACTACCGATTTTACCTTCACGGTTCACCGAAACGATTATGAACAGGCACTAGAGATTGTTCGGAAAAACACTTCGGCTCTGGGTGCCCGAGAGGTTTCCGGAAATTCAAAGATTGCCAAGATCTCGGTGGTAGGAGTAGGCATGCGCTCTCATGCTGGAATTGCAAGTGCCATGTTCCGTGCTTTGGCTGAACATCGGATCAACATCCGAATGATTTCTACGTCTGAGATCAAAATTTCAGTGGTGGTCGAAGAGAAATACATGGAGTTAGCGGTGCGTGTTCTGCACGACGCTTTTGGTTTAGAAAAAACTCTAGCGAGTACTTGAGATGAAATAGATCAGTTCTCTTGTTGTTCTGGTTGCCGTGGCTCCTGCTGTGTTAGCTCTTCCTCAAGTGGGTGGATACAAAGAAAAGTATGCTTACGAGCCACTAACTTGTATGTCAGTGATAAGCAATACAAAAAAGGTGAAGATCACGGGACGTGTTGTTACTTACTTCGAATTGGAGTCCGATCCGAGTGCGCAGTCGAGAATCATCCTTGATTCTCTCTCTAC
>CAUYTX010000084.1:0-5739 GCA_963575665.1 Gammaproteobacteria bacterium
ATCCCATTGAACACAAATGGGCACAGGCAAAAGCCATCCGAAAGCAGAAAAATTGTTCCATCGATTCTCTTTTTCTAATTATGTTTTGTGACCATATTTCTTACGTCGAACTCAGGTTAGTACTAAAAAATGAAAATTCTTGAATACACTGACCTAGACACTTCTCACGTCGAGTCAAGTTATCATCGAGTGATAGAGGCTATCAGGCAAGATGATTTCCGCGCGGCTCATGCCAAAAAGCTCATGACTTCCAGTCACGGAAAACTCTATCGCGCAAAATTAAACGATGCTGATCGTTTACTTTTCTCGATCATCCGACATGGCAATGAAGTTTATGCCTTGATGTTGGAAATTATTAGAAAGCACGACTATAACAAATCACGTTTTTTGCGAGGGGCTATTGTCGACGAGGCATGTATTCCTGATTTTGATCCTGCAGAAGCTATTGCCCAAGCAGAAAGTATACGCTATTTGCACAAAGAACGTACAATCGTTCATTTTTTAAACAAACCACTCTCTTTTGACGATGCTCAGGAGTCTATTTATCGACATCCAGCACCTTTAATTATTGTTGGTAGTGCTGGTAGCGGAAAAACTGCACTGACTTTGGAAAAAATTAAACCTATTGAGGGTGAAATCCTTTACGTTACCAATTCTGCATTTTTGGCTAAGAACGCACGAGATCTTTATTATTATAATAGGTTTGAAAATCAAAAACAAGAAGTTGTTTTCTGGTCCTATTTAGAATTTATTGAATCTATTCATATTCCATCAGGACGAGAAGCCACTTGGAAAAACTTTTCGGGTTGGTTTGAACGCGTGCGGCAAGGGTTCAAAGAAATAGATAGTCATCAAGTTTTTGAAGAGTTTCGTGGTGTCATTTCTGCTGGTTTTACTGGCGTGTTATCTCGAGAGGAATATCAGGCATTAGGAATACGCCAATCCATTTTCCCTGTTGAAAAACGTGATGCCATTTACGATCTTTTCTTAAAATATCGTTCTTGGTTAGAAAGTATTGGTCTGTTTGACCTAAATCTCATTGCTAAAGATTGGCAAACACGGGCAACACCGCGTTATGATTTCATTGTGATCGATGAGGTACAAGATATTACTGCTATCCAACTAATTCTTGTGTTAAAAACACTCAAACGGTCCGGGAATTTTCTACTTTGCGGAGATTCGAACCAAATTGTTCATCCAAATTTCTTTTCATGGAGTAAAATCAAAAGTTTATTTTGGCTAGACCCAACAATAGCTGAACGGCAGGAATTAAGAGTATTAACTACCAATTTTCGTAACGGTTTGGAGACGACTCGTGTTGCTAACCAATTACTCAAAATAAAGCATCAACGTTTTGGTTCTATTGACCGAGAAAGCAATTTTCTTATTCAGTCTGTTGGGGAATCAGAAGGACAAGTGTTCCTGATGCAGGACAAAGATGGAGCTAAAAAAGAACTCAATGGAAAGATTCAAAAATCCACGCATTTCGCTGTTTTGGTCATGCGTGACGAAGATAAAGCAGAGGCGCGTCGTTTTTTCAGTACTCCACTTTTGTTCTCAATTCATGAAGTAAAAGGTCTTGAGTACGAAAACATTATTCTCTATCGTTTTGTTTCCAATTACAGAATAGAATTTTCTGAAATTGTTGATGGAGTAGAAAAACGTACTCTTACTTGTGATGCTATTGATTACTGTCGTCCCAAAGACAAAAGTGATAAATCGCTAGAGGTTTATAAGTTTTTCGTAAACGCCCTTTACGTTGCTTTAACGAGAGCCATTCAAAATTTGTATATTATTGAATCAGATACAGGGCATGCTTTGTTCGATCTACTTGACATCAATATTGCTAAAGGACAAGTCAAGGTTGAAGCAAAAGAAGCTAGCCTCGAAGAATGGCAACAGGAAGCACATAAATTAGAACTTCAGGGAAAACGAGAACAGGCAGAAGCAATCAGGCGAGACATTTTGAAATTCAAGCCGGTGCCTTGGCCTGTTTTTGATCAATTTCAGATTACTGAACTTTTAGCTAAAGTTTTCCAGAGTAATATACCTCACAGTCAGAAATACAGTCAGCAACTTTGCGATTTTGCGGCTTGTTACGACCTACCTGAACTTAGTACGCGCATTAACAAGGGAGTAACGAAAAATTTATCGAATCATGGAAAAAAATCTTACTTACCCTATTTCGCTAAACAATATAAAGAGATTCTTCGCCAATGTGATCAATATGGTATTGAACACCGTCTGATTATGAACCAGACACCCTTGATGGCAGCGGCCGCTGCTGGAAATATCCCTTTAGTAAAAGCATTACTTGAGCGGAGTGCTAATTGCGAAGCAGTGGACACTTTTGGTCAAAACGCACTACATTGGGCAATGCGTGAGGCGTTTAAGGACGAAAAAATTGCCCGTGGGCCTTTCGCAGAACTCTATGAATTGCTAGCTCCTACTACCGTTGATATTAACACGGGAGAACGTCTAATTAGCATTCATAAACATCTTTCTGAGTATTTTCTTTTACAAACTTTTTGGGTGCTATTTAAACCGCGTTTTCTGCATCCTTATCGTGAACTTGCTGGAGCCTTTAATACGAAACAGATTCTTAATGCATGGAAACACTTACCAGCAAACGTGGTGAGACCAGAGCGAAGTAAGCGCGAACATTTATCTGCCGTACTTTCACGGAATGAAATAGATCGCAGTTATGCCTACAACCGTATGTTATTTTGGCGTGTTGCTCAAGGCTGGTACCGGATCAACCCAAAACTTTCAGTAAAAAAACACACTGAAGAAGGCGAGACATGGATTCTGATCTATGAAGCCCTCAATCTTCCCTTTATTGTGGAGTTCGCTGTTCCCCAAAATTAAGAAGTTCTAATTGATATTTCCCTTATGTTAAAGGGTGGAGCTTCTTACGAATTTACACAATTTAGGAGTTTTTATGAGTCTTTCTCCAGAAATCATTACCGTTATCAGTCCACACAGTGGTGCAACTACGACTACTACGGTCAACCTAGCGATTGCGCTTGCCGCAGCGGGTAAAACCGTTTTATTAGTCGATTTAGATTTTCAAGGTCATGCTAGCAACTTTCTCGTGCAAGGAGTCCACGGGCATGGTGGTGCTTACCGACTTCTCACTTCTGCACTGATTGAACGGGAAATGATTTCCGCAACGGAAATTCCAGATCTGTATTTATTGCCTTCGGAACCAGGACTCAAACGAATTGAAAGTGAGATTTCGTTATCAGGAGATAGCCGAACTAGATTGTGCCAAGGCTTGGAAACGCTTCAATCGATTGCATTGAATTTTGACGTAATTTTAATTGATTGTCCTTCTGCATTAGGCCTTATTAGCATTAATGCTTTAATGGCAGCACATAGAATTCTAATTCCAGTGCCCGCAGAAATTGCCTCTCTTGGCGGGGTTTCTATTTTATTGTCCATCAATAATCGATTGCGTGCTGGGTCAAATCGACCACTACATGGAGTACATTTATTAGCCACGTTGGTTAAGTCTTCTGAAGAAAGTAAAGAAGTACTCTCTGGGCTACGTCGAGAATATGGAAACATGACTTTACGAACCCAAATCCCATTTAGTAACACCGTGCAAGAAGCCGCCAAAAATAATAAACCCATTCTTGCATTTTGTTTACGATGCGACGTGAGCCAAGCTTATTTAACATTAGCAGCAGAGTGGCTCGCTTTAGAGGAAATACCCGATTTGCAAAAAGGTGGAGGATGGCGATCTATGGTCCTCCGAAAACGAGTCAAAAACTTACACAAGGTCATGCAAGACCACATCGAAGCTTGGATCATTGATCCTTCTTCTTTGCTTTTTGACATGAACGAAGCAAGGCGGCATCAAAATCTTCAAGTCTTAGACGAGCTTTCGAAGATTACCAAACAAAGTCATCTTCCAGCAGAATGGATTTCAAAATCTCAGAATATGCATGGAGTTTTTTTAAGTGTATTACTGTTGTTTTTCTCATTTGGTTTTTGGAAATTGTATGAAAATGGGATTCGAACTTTTGGGAATGTCCAAGAGTACTTAGATAAGAGGCAATTCGAACTGAATCAATTACTCAAGGGTATAGAAGATGTACGAACAAAATTGTCGGAAAGGCCGCAGGGCGATCGAAAAGAGGACCGAAAGTTTCTCTTGTCTCTTATGCTGTTAGAAAACTTAGAAAGAAAATTTGCTGCCGGAGAACCTTTTGGTACTGAATTGTTGTCTGCACGTGCTGTTTACCCCTCTCCTGAGATGTTAAGTTCATTAGAATCTTGGGCAGATACGGGCATTCCAAGTCGCTCTGCCTTGGTTGAACAGTTGCGCAATCTGCGTGAATCGTTGCATGCGGAGCGGATAAACCTGCAAAGACAGTCACTCGTACTAAATCAAATGTTCTGCCTTCGATTTCCTGATGCATGTCAAAGCTTTCAGGATACAGAAAAACAGGAACAATTAGCCCAACAAGCACTGGAAGCTGTGTACCGTGGTGAGTGGAAAAGTGCAATCGAAACATTAGAAACCGTCGAAAAAGCAACTGCTTGGATTAAAGTAGTAAAAACTCGCAAGAAATTAGAACAACAAATGGACCAAGCATTTCGACAAATTTGGGCAATGTTCGCGGAGGAGTGGTCTGCTAAATAGATTAAGTGCGTCCAGAAGGTGGAGTAGAAAGCCGCTCTATGACACTCCGATAAACAACACTCCGCTCGGCACGAATCATTTTTAGTGAATCCGTGACGCCTGCGATAGATTCAGAAGCACCCAACAACAACCAACCTTCAGCGTTGAGAGCTCCGGCAAGTCGAGACAACAAATTTTGTTTTAATTCCGCAGAAAAATAGATCAGAACATTGCGGCAAAAAACCACATCGAAACGCCCAATGCCTGTCCAGGGTTGAATCAGGTTGATCTCTCGAAAAGTGACGCGCGACCGAATCTCGGGGCGTACTTCCCAAACTTGTCTACCATTCTCTTGCGCGGGAATCAAAAACCGACGTCTACGCTCTTCAGAAAGTCCGCGTGCAACACTGCCGGTGTTGTATATTGCACGACGAGCTTCATGGATAGCCTTAGAAGAAAGGTCTGTGGCCAAAATGCTCACTCCACCGGGCAACGCACTGGTGTTTTTTGCCAAAAACTCTTCGGCAACCATGCTAATCGAGTAGGGCTCCTGACCCGTCGAACAAGCAGCAGACCAAATCCTTGCCTGTCTAGCACCGACCCGCACCAATTCGGGAAAAATTAAATTTTTCAGGATTTCATAAGGGTAGACGTCCCGAAACCACTGGGTTTCATTGGTAGTCATAGCCTCGACTACTCGGATACGAAGCGATCCTTGACGATCCTCGCGTAAACGTGTCAATAGTTCAGAAATTGAAGATACCTGGTGTTCTTCCAACAGTCGGTGAAGGCGGCTTGCCACTAAATAATGTTTATTGTCTCCGAGCAGAATCCCAGTGGATTCCTCTAGGAAGCGACGAAAATTACGGTATTCTTCTTCTCGGATAGGTGCTTGCACAACTCAGCCTTTTACCTCTGCAACTCGAGCTAAAACAGCTTTGGCGAGTTCATCTGGAGAGAATTTTGCGATGAACTGATTAGCACCGACTTTTTTGACCATCGATTGATTAAAGACACCACTTAGCGAAGTATGCAACAAAATGTAGAGGTCTTTAAGTGCGGGATCGCGTCGAATTTCAGTGGTCAGGGTGTAACCATCCATTTCTGGC
>CAUYTX010000085.1:0-5736 GCA_963575665.1 Gammaproteobacteria bacterium
AAATGGGCACAAGCAAAAGCCATTCGAAAGCAGAAAAATTGCTCCATTGATTCCCCTTTTCTGATTATTTTTTGTAACCATTCTACTATGTCTTTGCTATAAACTGTCTGGTTAGCCTATCCTATGCAGGGGGAATCGACAACTTCCCTCTAAAAGAGCAGTATTTTGCCAACCAATCACCGCCACCTTGACCTTCCTGGAAGATGTCTGCACATATCATTGTCGTTGAGAACACCAAAGACTGGCGAAATGGCTTTCCTGGCAACATCGTGATTTCTGCCAAGGACTACATTGCCCAACATGACTATCTAAAGATCAAAAATCTCAAGATCATCAATCTTTGTCGGAGCTATCGTTACCTCTCGATGGGGTACTACGTTTCGCTACTTGCCGAAGCACGCTTACACAAGGTGATTCCTTCGGTTCGAACCATTCTGGATCTCTCTAGTCGCTCTATCTACGGATTGGGCATTGAAGACTTAGATGGTCCCGTTCAAAAATCGTTGGCGCGTCGTGAAGAGTCTGGGGGCACTGAGCGTTTTGAATTGGACATCTATTTTGGGATCGTGGAAAACGATGCTCTTCGAGACTTGGCGCAGGAAATTTTTGAGGCATTTCCAAGCCCGTTGCTCACGGTAGAGTTCCGACTTCAGGGAAAGTGGCATATTTCTAAGATCTCTCCAGTGCACATTCACACGTTAGAACGTGGGGAGGAAACACATTTTGTGGCGGGTCTCAATACTTACGTTGCCAAACGTTGGCAAGAACCGAAACCACGCACCGTAGCCCGCTACGATTTAGCCATTCTCCACAACCCACAGGAAAAACATCCTCCTTCCAACCGTCGGGCATTGCAAAGCTTTGTTCGCGCGGGTAAGAAACTCGGTTTAGATGTCGAGTTGATCGGCAAGAACGATTATTCACGGCTCGCGGAATACGATGCCTTATTTATTCGGGAGACCACTTCTTTACATCACCATACTTATCGGTTTGCTCGTCGTGCCCAAAGCGAAGGGATGGTAGTCATCGACGATCCAGACTCCATTTTGAAGTGCACTAATAAGGTCTACTTAGCGGAGCTATTCAAAGCCCACCGAGTGCCCATGCCACGCACGGTGATCGTGCACAAAGCCCAGATCGAGAGCTTAGAAACGGAACTGGACTATCCCGTGGTTCTCAAAATTCCTGATGGTTCCTTTTCGAAAGGGGTCGTAAAAGCGAATAACCTCAACGAAGTGAAGGAATATACCCGGACCTTGTTTAAGGACACGGATATC
This sequence comes from Gammaproteobacteria bacterium, assembly GCA_963575665.1. Taxonomy (GTDB): domain Bacteria; phylum Pseudomonadota; class Gammaproteobacteria; order CAIRSR01; family CAIRSR01; genus CAUYTX01. The sequence continues at coordinate 1,278 of CAUYTX010000085.1, forward strand.
GTCCTAGCCCAAGAGTTTTTGCCCACAGAGTTTGATTGGCGTATTGGGATTTTGAATCGTGTCCCGATTTATGCCTGCCAATACTTTATGTCTGACCAACATTGGCAGATCTACAAACATGACAAATCGGGGGAGTTAAAAGAGGGTGCTTTTCAAACATTGCCAATTGAATCAGCACCAGAAGCGGTGGTTCGGATTGCGCGCCGGGCTGCCAACCTGATTGGAGATGGCTTGTATGGTGTTGATCTCAAGGAAAGCGACCGCGGGGTGCACATCATCGAAATCAACGATAATCCCAATATCGATGCGGGAGTTGAGGATGCCTACCTAAAAGGAGATCTCTACCGCATTATCATGGAAGAAATGGTTCGGAGATTGGAGAAGTTACGCGGAAAATAGGAGTGCGATTCGTTCCGACCGAATCGCACCCAGTTGCTCGCTCCCCCATAATTTGCGGGGTCATTCGACTTCTCTGTTGAGTTCTAACGAAATCCTCGTTCGGCGTACCATTGGCGATAGTAAAGTACTGCGCTATTGCCATTGGCTACCACATCAAAAACTTTCCAATCGTTGTCCGCTCGGTAAAGCCTAAAGTCGACCAGAGTTGGAAGACTACCCGCTGACTGAAGGCTAACACTTACGGTGACTTCGTTGGGACTCGCGCCGGGACGTATTGGATACATGCGAATAGCAGGAGTGCCGAGCTGAACCACTTGACGACCTAAGGACACCAAAAAAGTTTTTTTGAACTCGGTTTCAAAACGTTTTTGGTTCTCTTCACTCAAGTTTCTCCAAAGTGGACCTGCTACCAACCGAGACATGTACGCAAAATCGAAAAGTCCTGCCACCTGTTCTTCTAAAAAAGTGAGCAAGGCTTGTGGATCCGTACTTTTCGTAGTTTGTGCAAGCAAACCTTGGATGCTGCCTTCAAGAATCGCCTCAGGGCCGGGTGCTTTTTCAGCCGCTAACACAGAAGCACTTAACAAAACAAACAACGCTGCCGAACGAAACATAGCTTCTCCTAAGTTTAGACTTTAATTTTTATTGATCCACCAGACAAATAGTTGGGATCATTTTTTTCTACCCACTTCAAAAAATTTTCAGGTGCCATTGGACGACCTAAAAAATACCCTTGTCCTTCGTCGCAACCCTCTTTTTCCAAAAATTCCCAATGTTCACGCTCTTCGATTCCTTCTGCAATAATGCTGAGGTTAAGGCTTTTCCCAAGAGCGATGATGGCGCGGGTAATAGATGCGTCATGGCCATCTTTTGGAACACCCCGTACAAAAGATTGATCGATCTTAAGATGGTTTAAGGGGAGACGTCTTAGGTAGCTCAAAGAAGAGTAGCCAGTGCCAAAATCATCTATGGCCAGTGATATGCCCATGTCCCGAAGCTCTCCTAATGTGGGAACGGCTTTCTCCGTGCGCGCCATGATAAATCCTTCAGATACTTCTAATTCTAAACACTCTGCTTCTAATTCGGTTTCTTCTAGTACCTTCCGGACGGAAGCAACTAAATCACTATGCCGAATGATAGCACCAGACAGGTTAACGGCAATTCTAGGCAACAAAAATCCCATCTTCCGCCATTGCATGATTTGTTGACAAGCAGCACGCAACACCCAAGCATCAATGGACGCAATCATGCCAAGTTCTTCAGCCACTGGCAAGAAATGCCCTGGTGGTATCAAACCTACATGAGGAGGTTGCCAACGAACTAGCACTTCCGCGCCAGATAGAGTCTTATCCTTAAAGTCTACGAAGGGTTGAAAATGGATCCTGAACTCTCCACCACCTCGAACAATGGCCAACTTCAAATCAGTCGCAATTTGAAATCGTTCATGAGCTCCCTGTTGAAGAGTGGGAGATGCAATTTCAAAACTGTCTGGCCCTGCTTTTTTAGCTTGAGTAAGTGCTAAATTTGCATTGCCTAATACACTGTCCGTATCGCCTCCGTTTTGTGGATATAGACTAATTCCAATGCAAGCAGTAATGGATATTGATTGACCAGCCACCCCAAAAGGGGTTGTGCCAAGAAGAGTAATAGTTTCTTTTGCAATGATATGGGGAAGAGTGTTTTCTAAAACACGAGATGGAACAATGATTGCAAACTGGTCTCCCCAAACTCTAGCAATTGTGTAGTCATCCCCTACTGAATTTTTAAGACGGTCTGCTACGGCAACTAGCAAGAGGTCGCCTGTTTGATACCCAAGCGTCTCATTAATAATTGCAAATCGGCTTAAATCAATCAGCACCACTGCTAAGTTTCGTTTTTCGGCCTTCGCACTGGCAATAGCGTTGGCCAGTCGGTCCCGAAACATCGCAGAATTAGCCAACTGAGTCAACGTATCGTAATAAGCCAAATCGTGAAGACGTGTCTTGACATGTTCTTGGTTACTCAAGTCAGAATAGATGCACACGTAGTGTCGGATGTCACCACTACTACCTTTGAGTACCGTAACATTGAGCCATTCTAGGAAACATTCGCCAGTAGCGCGTCGATTCCAAATTTCGCCTTTCCAGTGTCCTGTATCTCGCAAAGACTTGCGCATTTCTTCAAAGAATTCAGGAAGGTGTCTACCAGATTTCAGTAGAGAAATATGTTTTCCTATGAGCTGTTCGGTTGTGTAACCACTAGATTGCACAAAAGCAGGATTGACACTGTAAATCGTTTCATTAGGTTCTAAAATGACCAGAGCATCGGACATGTGCTCCAAAGTAGCGTGGGAAAGACGCACACCGTAGTCGGCAACTACTTTTGCGCTAATGTCTAAAAGGGTGCCGACAATCCGAGAAGCAGAACTGCCTTTTGGTGATTCTGCGCTCCAAATTCGATCCACTACTTTTGCGCGAGATAACACCCAAATCCAATCGCCCTTGGCAGTGAGTAATCGGTGTTCTATTTCAAGTCGTTCCCTATTGCCTTCTACTAAGTCTTGATAGTCTGCACGTACTTTGCTGAGCTCCTCTGGGTGCAAGCGATGCAGCAGAGCAGAAGGGCTCTTCGGCAAAAAACCCGGAGAAAAACCTAACATTTCTTCAAATCTTGGGGTGATGTATAAAGTACCTGTGGGGACATCCCAATCCCATAGCCCTTCCAAGGTGGCCTCTAACGCATAGGACAAACGTTGTTCAGTAGCGTTTAACTGTTTAAGAGCTTGGTAAATGAGATCACTTGCTGTAGGTTCCATCATGATTTAGCTTGAGTGAAGTGCTCCGGGCCAACCGAAAAAAATCGATTACGGCCTTCTTGTTTGGCTTGGTACAATTGACGATCCGCAACCATGACCAAATCAGTAGGAGAAAAGCAGGAAGAAGGAAAGACGGTGGCCACACCCATGCTCACTGTAACAAAAGGGGAAATGGTAGACTTTTCATGAGGGATAGCCTGCTTTGCAATCCCTGCCTTAATCTTTTCTGCCATGTAAATAGCTCCTTTCTGAGAGGTCACGGGCATAACGCAACAAAACTCTTCGCCTCCATACCTAGCCACAAAATCTGTTGTGCGTTCTAGGGAATTCTGAAAAGACTGAGCCACAAGTCGCAGACATTGATCTCCCTGTAAATGTCCATAATGATCATTGTAGTTTTTGAAATAGTCTATATCCAGCATGATTAGGGAAAGTGGACCAGATCCCCCCCGAATGCATCGCCACCACTCTTGCTCTAAAAATTCATCGAGTTTACGACGATTGTGGATGCCTGTTAAACCATCTAATGTTGCCAACGAACGAAGGAGATCTGTTTTGTGTTTTAGTTCTAAATGTGTATTTACACGTGCTAAGAGAATTACCGAATTCACTGGTTTTACGACGTAATCTACGCCCCCTGCTTTGAAACCTTTGGTTTCATAATCCAGATCCGACATGGAAGTAACGAAAATGACAGGGATTTCTTTGGTATCGTCCCCTGTTTTTAATTTTGTACAGACTTCATATCCATCCAAACCTGGCATCACCACATCCAAGAGGATTAAATCTGGTTTTTGGGAGGTTGCTAATCGTAGGGCAGCCTCCCCATTGGGGGCTACCAAAACACGGTGGCCAGCACCACTTAAGACCCTTCCCAAAACGGTAAGGTTATTGGGTTCATCATCGACTGCTAATACCGTGAATTTAGGTGTCATTGTCGGTTGATTTTGCAGTGTTAGAAAGTTGTGCGAAAAACTCCATCCTTCAGGGCGAGGAGGATGTCAAAAGTGTTAGCTAAAATAGCGTAGAACTTTAGGTTCCCTGATCGCCTCTCTGTCAGGAGAAAGGGCTTATAGCTAAAACAGCCATGAAATGGAGAGACTTCTTTTGAAGGTCTCGGACAGAAACCACCCCGCCCTTCGGGCACCCCTCCTTTACTACTAAGGAGGGGAGTTCAATGAGCTAAAACTCTAAAAACTCTCCCCCTGCCAAGGCTTACAAGGGTATCTTTTTTCGTTTTACGCAGTCCCCATCATCGCTTTGCAG
>CAUYTX010000086.1:0-5706 GCA_963575665.1 Gammaproteobacteria bacterium
CTCCATTGATTCCCTTTTTTCTGATTATGTTTTGTAACCATTCTACTATGTCTTTTCTATATACGCTTTTAACCATGTAGTAGCTTGGCTTACGTGCATTGGTTTTGCAAAAAGATAGCCTTGTACATAGTCGCAACTAAGTCCCTGAATGACTGACAGCTGCGTTTCCGTTTCAACGCCTTCGGAAATAACTTTCATGTTGAGCCTATGCGCCATTTCAATTATGGCCTGAATCAGTACTTCCCCACCATGTCCGATGCGACGAACGAAGGATTTGTCTACTTTTAGTACAGCAATGGGCAAACCATGCAAGCGAGCCAATGAAGAATATCCAGTTCCGAAGTCATCAATGTGGAATGCTATACCTACCTCACGGCATTGTTGCATAGGTTTTACAAGTTCATATTCACTTTGAGCAAGCGAAGACTCAGTAATTTCCAGATTTAATAGTTGAGGTGGAAAATGAGTGCTAGACAGTACTGCAGATAGATCTGAAAAAAAATCTGTCTCTAACAATTCATGCACGCTGATGTTTACGGATAAGTGCAAACCCTGAAAAACATCGAGATTAGCAACTGCTATACTACAAGCCTTACGGATCATACCAAGGCTGTATTGGTAAATTAAATGTGAATTTTCTGCAATCGGGATAAAGCGATCTGGCCCTATAAACCCAAACTCAGGGTGGTTCCAACGACCCAACACCTCCAAAGACTCCAAATGAAGTCCATCACTACTAATTATAGGCTGAAAATACACATCAAGCAGGTCATTAACAATACTATCACGCAGATCATGTGCTAGTCGGGTATATTCAATAAGTGTTGACTCCATTTTCTTGTCAAACAATACTACTTGATCTCTACCATTTTTTTTTGCCTCATACATTGCTATATCTGCTTGTTTCAGAAGATCATCCGGCGTGAGATTAGCAGATACATGTTGATCAACGAAGATTAGACCGATACTACTAGAAACTTGCAAAACTGTGTCCTTATAAGTAACAGGCATCTTCATTTTGTTTCTCAAACGATTAGCAGTCTCGCTAGCTGAGAGGAGGTTATCGAGACCAAATAATAAAATTGAAAACTCATCTCCTCCTAATCTAACTGCACAGTCGCTATCACGAATACTTATGGAGATACGCTTTGCGATTTCAACTAGCAAATAGTCTCCTGCTGGGTGTCCATAAACGTCGTTGATTTGTTTAAATCCGTCCAGGTCAATAAGTAGGAGACAGAAGTTTTTTTGAAATTTTCTATGTAACAAGCTAAGAGCGAATTTCAGCTGCTCATTTAAGCGTTTTCGGTTGCCTAAAGAAGTCAGAGGATCATGGGTTGCTTCAAAGAGAAGAAGATGATGTTGTTTGTCTATCTCATCTAGCAGTTCATTGAAAGACGCAGCAAGATCATCAATTTCATCTTTACCACTATGTTCTAGCCGTTTTCCAGAAATTTTATTTTCACGAATGGAATCTAAAGCTTTGGCATGTGTTTGGAGTCGGTTGATAACCAAATGCCCGAAGCTAAAAATCACGAATAAAAGAGAAGAGAGCCAGATTGTGAATAGATTGATGATGAACAGGTGATAGGTAGTAGAACTTTGGTAATCAAGTGGCTTTTCTGCACTCAGGATCAATGTGTAAGGTCGTTCTGAAAAAACGACGCGTTTAGCAGTAAATCGGTTTTTATAAAAGACAATATTACTCTCTCGATCGGTACCACTAGGTTGTATTCCAAATTTTGAGCCACCTAACATTTGTAAATGTTGCATACGCGGATTGTTAAAATGGCGAGCCATCAGTACCCAGCCAGATAAATCCCCACTACCGTCACTTTTTGTGATAGGTGATAAAGCAATTGCATAGGCTTGTTCATCAATAAAAAAGATTGAAGCTTTATGTTTACTTCTAAATTCTAAATCAGTTATTTTTTCTATTATTTGATGTACTATGGGTATATCATTTGGAAATTCTATGGTACCAGTAGGGTGATTGAGAAAATCACTTGTTACCGCGGTTAATTTTACTTTTTTGTTTCTGTCTAGTAAAACAACAAAGTCACAACCAATATTTTTGATGGCACCATATGAATAAGTGGACTCAACATACTGCTGATTCTCACTTAACATATAATTGTAAGTATCGTCCCAGAGTCCATAATCAACTGCAAATTTATCGAGTATGGAAAGTTGTTCGCTTATGAGAAAATTAGCCACATCGAGCTGATGACTAATAGTGTTTTCTTCAAACTCAGTAAACACACGGAACAAAAACAGATATGAAGCACAACCTCCCAAGCTGATAGGAATTAGCAAATAAATTGCCAATTGCCATACTGCTTTTTTCTGCAAAAGACCTAGTTTCATAGAGTTCTATTTAATTTGAGTTCAGTAAAAGCTTGTAGCTAAAGCATCGTAAAGCAATCCTAGTGATCAACAGATTACAACAAAAGAATTAAAAAATGACTCCAAGTGCTTAGCATACTAAGGTACGAGCTACTTCTTTAGCAAAATAAGTAAGGATGGCATCCGCTCCGGCACGTTTGATGCAAAGAAGAGATTCTAAAATAACTCCTTCATCGAGCCAACCATTTTGAATGGCAGCGCGGAGCATGGCGTACTCTCCACTGACTTGATATACAAAAGTAGGAACTTGAAACTGTTCTTTAACTCGTCGCACTATGTCTAAATAGGGCATACCTGGCTTGACCATGACCACATCTGCCCCCTCTGCTATGTCTAATGCTACTTCACGCAATGCCTCATCAGAATTGGCAGGATCCATTTGATAGCTATATTTGTTTCCTTTCCCGAGGGAAGCACTGGAACCCACGGCATCCCGAAAAGGCCCATAAAACTTAGAAGCGTATTTTGCCGAATAGGCCAATATACGAGTGTGAATGTATCCTGCGAACTCCAATGCATTTCGAATAGCCTGAATGCGCCCATCCATCATGTCTGATGGTGCGACAATATCCGCTCCTGCCTCTGCATGTGTCAAGGCCTGCCGAACTAACACTTCAATAGTCTCATCATTCAGCACATACCCAGAACGATCAATCAGCCCATCTTGGCCATGAGTCGTGAAAGGATCTAGGGCGATATCAGTAATGATACCGAGTTCTGGAAAAGTAGATTTTAGTGCCCGCACAGTCCGAGGAATCAATCCTTCTGGATTGTAAGCCTCTCGTGCATCTTCGCTCTTAGCTTCGGGAGGTGTTACTGGGAACAAAGCAATAGCAGGTATGCCTAGTGCTACTAATTCGCTGGCTTCTTCGAGAAGTAAATCTAAGCTAAATCGATCCACACCGGGCATGGAAACTACAGATTCGCGTCGTTGGTTGCCTTCCAAAACAAAGGTAGGCCAAATCAAATCAGAAGCATCGAGACGAGTCTCCCGAACTAACCGTCGGCTAAAATCATCATGACGCATCCGACGCATACGTACTGAGGGGAAAGAAAGTTTCATATTTTTTGTTCAAAAAACATAGTGTTTAGGATAATACACGCTGCACCCAGTGTGATGGCAGAGTCGGCTATATTAAACGCTGGAAAGTAAGCATTTTGCCAATGTACTTGAATGAAGTCGACTACATGACCTAACCAAAGTCGATCCCAAAGGTTTCCCAACGCCCCTCCGAGTACCATGACAAGGCCAATCGCTTGTAAACGATCTTCTGACTGTAATCGGTGTAACCAAGAAACGAGCACTCCACTCACAATGATCGTTAATCCACTAAAAAACCAACGCTGCCACCCGGAGGCATCCGCCAGAAAACTAAACGCTGCCCCGGGGTTATAGGTTAGGGTGATATTCAATACTGGTAAGATTTCGATGATTTGGTGTAACGTCATTTTCGCCGTGATCGCAAACTTCGTAGCTTGATCTATCAAAACAATGACCACAGATACCCACAACCAACGCAAGCTAGGAACTATTTTAAGCATGCTGCCTATCCTCTCCAGGCATTTTGAGATTAGTCACGCATCGCCCACAAATCGTAGGATGTTCAGGATGATTGCCTATATCAGTACTATGATGCCAACAACGGGCACACTTTGCATCCGTAGAAGGAGCAACTACTAACCACAAACCATCTTCCACGAAAATGGCATTCTCTGGTCGCTCTGCTGCAGATCGAACCTTGGCCTGCGAAGTAATCAAGACAAATTTCAACTCTTTTCCGACGTGGTCTAGCACTTCTTTCCACTTTTCATCACACCAGAAAACAACCTTGGCATCTAGCGAAGAGCCAATCTGACCCGAAGTACGCAAACTTTCCAGATCACTCGCCGTTCCTTCTCTTGCTCGTAAAATCGATTCCCATAGGTTCCGCTCTGCTTCTCCTAATGCTACTAACCCCTTTGGGTACGTAGATAAGAAAACAGAGACGGGACGTTCTCCCGGAAGATGTTCCCAAATCTCATCTGCAGTGAAAGAAAGGATTGGTGCAATCCAGGTGGTCAAGGCTTCCAAAACCAGATACACCGCACTTTGACCTGAACGGCGAGCATGATTTTCCGTAGGTAGTGTGTATTGACGATCTTTTAAGATGTCGAGATAGAGTGCCCCTAGGTCTATTGCGCAAAAATTGTGTACTTTTTGGTAGATCAGGTGAAATTGATAAGATTCGTAGGCTGATCGAACTTCTTCTTGAATCCGAAATGCACGATCCACGACCCAACGATCTAACGACAACATTTTATTGACCGGTACTAAATCCTGGTTAGGATCAAAATCGCCTAAATTGGCGAGAAGGAATCTTGCTGTGTTGCGTATCCTGCGATAAGAATCAGCTGTTCGCTTAAGAACCTCATCAGAAATGGTGATCTCTGCTCGATAATCAGTTGAGGCCACCCACAACCGCAAAACATCTGCTCCTAACGTGCCTACCACTTTTTGCGGATCGATGACATTGCCCAACAATTTGGACATCTTCCGACCCTTCTCGTCCACAGTAAAACCGTGGGTGAGAACTTCTCGATAAGGGGCTCCTCCCCGAATGGCAATGCTGGTCAATAGGCTAGACTGAAACCATCCTCGGTGTTGGTCTGAACCTTCCAAGTAAAGGTCTGCGGGTACTTCTGATCGTAATTCTAAGACACTAGCGTGGGTGACTCCAGAATCAAACCATACGTCCAAGGTATCTCGAATCTGGGAATAGTCTTCTGCTTCTGTTCCCAACAGTTCGGAAGGATCCAGATCAAACCAAGCATCTATTCCCTCTTTTTCGATTCGCTTTGCTATTTGTTCGATTAGCTCTGACGTGCACGGATGCAATGCACCTGTAGTTTTATGCACAAACAACGCTAGCGGGACACCCCAAGTTCGTTGCCGAGAGATACACCAATCTGGCCGATTTTCGACCATGCCTTGAATGCGTGCCTGGCCCCACTCTGGACGCCAATGTACTTGTTGAATAGCACCTAATGCTTTTTGGCGCAACCCAGTAGAGTCCATGCCGACAAACCACTGCGGAGTAGCTCGGAAAAGGATTGGGGTTTTGTGACGCCAGCAGTGAGGGTAAGAATGTTGGATCTTTTCCACATGCAAGAGCTGTTTACCTAACACCTCTAGCACGTGTGGATTGGCTTGAAAAACCGATTCTCCAGCAAAAAATTCCGTTTCAGGCAAGAAACGGCCGTTGTCTCCTACAGGGTTATGCACTGGTAAACCATAGCGCAAACCTACTTCATAGTCTTCTT
>CAUYTX010000087.1:0-5691 GCA_963575665.1 Gammaproteobacteria bacterium
ATTATTGCTGATGCTACTTCTGCTACTGCATTCGTTGTACGTAAAAATGCTGCAGGAACTACAGTGTTCAATGTAAATACAAGTACAGACGTAGTTGCAGTTACTGGTTCCATTACTGTTACCGGTAATGTTGATGGACGAGACGTTTCAGTGGACGGTACTGCTTTGGATAATTTGACTACTACTATTGGGTTATCCGCATTAACTGCTGCTGAAGTTGACCAATTGGAAAATATTAATGCTAATACTATAAGTTCTACCCAATGGGGATACATCAGTTCTTCAGACCAAGCTCTAGCTACTACTTCAGATGTAACACTGAATAGTGCTATAATAGATAGTACTGGTACAGAAGCACTACTTGTACGTAAAAATGCTGATGTTGGCGACGTGTTCACAGTTGATACTACAAATACCATTGTTAAAGTAGGTCCTGGTAGTGCAGTTGCTAATACTGGAATACTTTCATTATATGGTACAGATAGTTCTACTACACTGGGACCACATTTAACTACAACCACTACAGTCGATATTTATCCCTTAATACAAATGCTCAGTTGGTCTCATGATAATATAGCTATAAATTTTGACGGTTATTGGGATGGTGCTCATCGAAGTAGTGACATAGGGAGTAATTATAGAATACGAAAGTTTGTAGATCAATTTAATTTCGATTATGCTTCTGGTGTAGCCGCTGGTTCTACTATAACATGGGTTTCTGGTTTTTTTATGAATTCGTCCGGTTTAGTACAATTTGAAGGTGGAGCAATTATAGATATAACCAGTACAGAAGCATTCCTTATTCGTAAAAATGGTGACACTGGAGATATATTTAGTGTAGATACTACTAATAGTATAGTACATGTACATTCAGCTGTAGGAGCTACTAGTACTACTAGTGGTAGTTTACAAGTAGATGGTGGAGTAGGTATAGCAGAGAATGTATATATAGGTGGGGATTTATATATAGGAGGATCTCTGCTTGGGGCAACTTTTACACAAGCTACATTCTCTGCAGCAAATAATCAGGCAGCAGCTGCAAATGTAACAGGACTAGTATTTACAACTAAAGCAGCTAAGATCTGGCTAACTGTAATAATAGATGCTACCGCAGATTTATATGAATTCTTTGAACTCTCTATACTTAAAAAAGGGGCTACATGGGCTCTATTTGCTACTGGAGAAGGAGATACATCCGGAGTAGTATTTAGTATAACTAGTGGAGGACAAGTACAATACACATCTACGGCTATTACTGGATTTGTATCTAGTAATTTCACTTGGAAATATTTAGAAATAGAATAATGCTACTTATCCAATCACGCAACTCAAATCTCAAAACTTATTCTACAACTTTTTCTATGAATTTTAAAAAATATAAAATTTATTTTTTTATATTTTTTTATTATTATATTTTTTATTTTTTTAGAATACCAACTTCTAGAATTTATCATATGTTAGCGTTAGAATAAGATGTTATAGAACTTTATTTTTATTGTCTATTATTAATTGTCTATTAGTTAGAATAACAAAATGTCTGCAGTTACTCGTTCTTTTGTAGGAAATATAAAATTAGAAGGTAGCCAAATAATAGATGATACATCATCTAATTCATTTACTATACGTAAAGATAATGCTGGTACTACTATATTCAATGTAGATACATCTACTGATGTAATATCTATTACTGGTAATATTACAGTTAGCGGAAATATTGACGGCCGTGATGTGTCCGTATCTGGTTCTTCTTTATCTAACCTAGCTGATGGAATTGGAAACCTAACTGTTGATGAAGTAAACCAATTAGAAAATATCAATACTAATACTATCAGTACAACCCAATGGGGGTACATAAGTGCGTCAGATCAATCTGTAGCTACTGGAAGTAATGTAATATTTAATAGTGCTATAATAGATAGTACTGGTACAGAAGCATTTTTAGTACGTAAAGATTTAGACGCTGGTGATATATTTACTGTAGACACAACAAACACCATTGTTAAAGTAGGCCCTGGTAGTGCTATTGCTAGTACTGGACAGTTATCCTTATATGGTACAGTTAGTTCTGCTAGTTTAGGTCCACATTTCACTGCAACTACTACATCAGATATTTATCCTGTATTTCAAATAGTAAATTTTGCTCATAACGATATACGTATTAATTTTGACATGTACTTCGATGGGTCAGCTAGAAGTAGTACTTCTGGAAGTAATTATAGAATAATAAAAACATCCAATGAATTGAGGTTCCAATATGCTTCTGGTATAGCTGCTGGTTCTGTAGTAACTCCTACTACTGGATTTTTTATGAATACATCTGGAGTAGTGACATTTGAAGGTGGAGCAATTATAGACACCACAAGTACAGAAGCATTCCTTATAAGAAAAAATGGTGATACAGGTGATGTCTTCACTATAGATACGCAAAATGACATAGTTACTTCAGGTCCAGATATATTAATGAAATATCAGGGAGATGGTGTTTCAGCTATTACGTTTGTAAGAAATGATGGTAATACAACAGATATAAATTTAACATTGACAGGAACTGGTACTGCTTCTGTAATAAGAGTATCTAACAATACTGCAGATAATGGAAGAATAGATTTTAGCAATGGAACTATAGCATATGCATCATTTGGAGTAAATGGATCTACACTTCAATCTATTTTAACTATTGATAATTCAAATACAGAAGCATTGCTTGTACGTAAAAATGCAGATGCTGGAGATGTATTTACTGTAGATACAACGAATGGTATAGTTAAAATAGGCCCTGGCAGTGCTATTGCTAATACATCGCGGTTTTCATTATACGGTACAGATTCTTCTGCTATTTTAGGACCACATTTATCTGCAACTACTACCGAAGATATTTACACTACTTCACAGATAGTAAATTATACCCATAATAATATACAAATTCATTTTGATAGTTATAATATTGATGGTATTAATACAAGCAGTCATTCAGGAAGTAATTATAGAATACTAAAAAATGCTAATCTATTTAGAATTCAATACGCTTCTGGTATAACAGTAGGTTCTACATTTACTTATGTTACTGGAATACAATTGAATACGTCTGGAGTAGTATCTCTTGAGAGTTGTATAATAGATAAAACTAGTACAGAAGCATTTCTTATACGAAAAAATGCAGATGCTGGTGATGTATTTACTGTAAACACCTCTACTGATGTAGTTACTGTAGCTGGTTCTATTACTGTTAGCGGCAGCGTAGATGGTAGAGACATTTCTGTTGATGGGGCTACTTTAGATAATCTTAATACTACTATTGGGTTGGGAGCATTAACTACTGCTGAAGTTGACCAATTGGAAAATATAAATTCTAATACAATCAGTTCTACCCAATGGGGATACCTTACTTCTTCGAATCAAACAACAGATACAGCCTCCGATGTTCAACATAATACTATTATTGCAGATGCTACTTCTGCTACTGCTCTTGATGTACGTAAAAATGCAGTTGGCACTACTGTATTTAATGTAGATACTTCTTCTGATATCGTTACAGTAGATGCAATTCAGATAATTGACGTTACAAATGCAGAAGCACTACTTGTTCGTAAGAATGGAGATACTGGTGATATATTTACAGTAGATACTACTAATAGTATTATTACTGTGAATAATACGTTGAATTTTACTAACTCTGGAACTCCATTGCTTAATATGAGAGTATCAGGTCTTGCATTTCCTGCATTTACAACTAGGAGTAATGGTACAAAAGTAGTATTATATGACACTCTTGGTGCAGCTGCTGTAGATTATGCAATCGGTGTAGCTACAGATACATTTTGGAGTTCAGTAGCAACAACAGCTAAATCATTTAGGTGGTATGCTGGAACTACTCCTGTAGGTGAACTGACAGGAGCTGGTCTATTTACTGTTACTGGAAACGTAGTATCATTTGGTTCTATTTCAGATATTTCATATAAGAAGAATATAGTAGATATAGAACCTTCTAAAGCAATGTATTTAGTAGATTTATTAAATCCAGTAACTTATACATGGAAAGATACTATTCCTTATGAATCAAATAGAAATAAAGATGACTCTGGGTTTATAGCACAAGAAGTAATGAAAGTATTACCTCATGCCGTTTCGGAATATACAGAATTAAGTAGTGGAGAAGTTAAGAAGATGTTAAGACATGAAAGAATTCTACCATATTTAACTGCAGCTATTCAGAATATATACAACCAAGTAGAAGAGTGTAAAAAACTTGTTATGGTATAATACATACATATTTTTCTAGTACTAATTTCAATAAGACTGCACTGCATTAAGGCTACACTTCAACAAAATGTCAGTAACACGATCTTTATTAGGAAATCTAAAAATAGATGGAACTCAAATAATAGACGATACATCTTCTACTGCATTTGTGGTACGTAAAAACGGTGGTGGCACTACAGTATTTAATGTAAATACATCTACTGATATAGTTGCAGTTACTGGTTCTATTACAGTTTCTGGAACTGTAGATGGTAGAGATATATCTGCAGATGGTACTTCTCTTGATAATCTAATAAGTAGTTTATCTGCAAACGGTATTACTGATCTAACATCAGCAGAAGTAGATCAACTGGAAAATATTAATTCGAATGTTATCAGTTCTACCCAATGGGGTTATATAAGTGCTATGGACCAAGGGATAGTATCTTCCAGTAACGTTACGTTTAACAGTGCTATTATAGACAGCACTGGTACAGAATCTCTACTTGTACGTAAAGATGCTGACGCTGGTGATGTATTTACTGTAGATACTACAAATACAGTTGTGAAGATAGGCCCTGGTAGTGCTATTGCTAGTACTGGACAGTTATCCTTATATGGTACAGTTAGTTCTGCTAGTTTAGGTCCACATTTCACTGCAACTACTACATCAGATATTTATCCTGTATTTCAAATAGTAAATTTTGCTCATAACGATATACGTATTAATTTTGACATGTACTTCGATGGGTCAGCTAGAAGTAGTACTTCTGGAAGTAATTATAGAATAACAAAAACATCCAATGAATTGAGGTTCCAATATTCTTCTGGTATAGCTGCTGGATCTGCTATTACCCTTACTACTGGATTCTTTATGAATACATCTGGAGTAGTAACATTTGAAGGAAATACAATAATAGATATAACTAGTACAGAAGCATTTCTAGTTCGTAAAGAAGCTGATGCTGGGGATGTATTTACTGTAAATACATCTACGGATATAGTTACAATAGATGCAAATTTATTAATGAAGTACCAAGGAGATGGTACTTCAGCCATTACATTAGAAAGAAGTGATGCAAGTACAGCTATTTCGTTATCTTTAACTGGTACAGGTTCTTCTACAGTTCTACGGTTATCAAATACATCTAATGATACAGGTAGAATAGATTTTAATGCTGGAACTGGTGGCTTATACGCTGCTTTTGGAAGCAATGGAACTACATTTCAATCTATTTATACTATTGACGTAACTGGTACAGAGGCGTTACTTGTTAGAAAAGATGCGGATGCTGGGGACGTATTTACTGTTGACACTACTAACAGTATAGTTAAAATAGGTCCTGGTAGTGCTATTGCAAGTACTGGGCAGTTATCCTTATATGGTACAGTTAGTTCTGCTAGTTTAGGTCCACATTTAACTGCAACTACTACAGTTGATATTTACCCTTT
>CAUYTX010000088.1:0-26066 GCA_963575665.1 Gammaproteobacteria bacterium
AAGTCAAACGATAATGGGCTAGAGAATGGAACTTTGATGTACGATCAAGCTTCAAAGTGGTGGTTCTACGGACAAGACGCCTCCATTCCATATTGCTAGCAATGGTAACCTAACGCTTTCCAACCCATTGGGAATTTTTGAAAGCAATATTAGTGAAAAGCTAAACGTTGTCGTCAGTGGCGTCACCACTTATTCAGCCATGGTATCCTATCGAGAGGTGGTATGAGTTACGTTGTTCCTGCAAAAAATATTCCACAAATTGACATTGCTCTTTTTGAGCGAGATTTTTTTGATGGTGCTCAATTTCTTTTGCAGGGCAAGGATGGTTTGCCCATCAATTTAAACGGAGTGGTGGTATGTTCGTCCATCTATAAAGTTACAACTGCTGGCTACACTCTTGTTACTTCTTTTAACACTGAAAAGCTTGAACCCTATGGGCAAGTCAGGCTTTGGCTGACCAGCGCTCAAACGGTGCTTGTCGCCAATGCTTATGATGGTAGCCAGCAAAAAAAAGGCGCCACAGCATTTTTTCCAACTGCTTATTCTTCACAAGCAGATTCTGCAAGCTTTTATGAAGGCAGCAATCTTCGCTGGGATTTGCGCATTGAAACTCCAGACACTTCCGTTGATTTAGTTTCAGCCACTGCTGGCATTTTTATCACGCAAACTGACCATGGTTTTGCCTCCACTGATCGCGTGGTATTTAGTGGTACTACTAGCACAGCAATCAATTACAATGGCACAAGCAACCGTCTTTATTCCAGCTTGACAAGCATTTCATACCTACCTCCTTATTCTTTTACCATTTCCGCCCTTTCTGGCGTCACCAATGCTGCAATTGGTGGTAGCGTGTATAGACTAAAGCAGGACACGGTAGTGGTTGGCAATGTGATTGTCAATTCTACGGTTTCAAATTGTTTCCCATAAGCAATCATGGCTGATCTTCAAGAGGGTGTAAGTGTTGTAACGGTTGGACGCACTGCGCCCATTCCTCCTGGCCCTCAGCTAGCCAAGAACAGTCTTCCTGTGGTCATTGCTTCTGACCAGGAGGCAGTGCCCGTAGAGGTGCAGAATCAGCAGATTAGTGAAGTTAGCTTGAGCCTGCTGGGCATTCCTCGCGCTGAAGTGGCACTGGGCATCTTTGCTGACGTTACCACTTATGACATCAACCCCAACGAATGGCAAAGCGAAGGGCCTGGCACTGTCACCCACATCGCTTCTGAGAGCGCTGCGAAGGTAAGCCTGGGAACTGCCGTCACCAATAGCTATGAAATCTTAAGCAGCAAGCGTTTCTTCCGTTATCAGCCTGGTCGCGTTAGTGCTGCCACATTTGGCGTGAGGGTTAATACCACCACTGATATTACTGACATCAAGAAATTTGGTGCATTTGATAAGAAAGATGGATATTACGTTGAAGTGCAAGGTGGTGGACAAACTGCCATTTCCGACCAAGAGACCAACCTTTACTGCGTGAGGCGCACTAGCGCTTTAGAAAGCAACGAAAGCGGCATTCGCACTCCTAATACTGTCGATGGGGATCGCGGTACTGCTGGCACTGACTTGGTGATTGTTCGTGCTGGCCTCACTTACATTCACGCTGCATTGTTTGATCGCAGCCTTCGCGGTAGTGGTAACAACATTGGCAGCAATGCATCATCTTCTGGAGCTGCAACTGTTGCCGCTTCGTTTTTAGTAGTGCCCAATGAGTATCGTTACACCTACGAATATCGTGTGCCGCGTAAATACTTTAGTCATGATCGCTTGGACGGTCAAACTCGCACTCAATATTATTCTGATCGCACGCCTGGAAGATCTAGCTTTACCGTAAGCATTGGCGGCACTGCTGATTCGCCATCAGTTTCTTATGGTAATAGTACAGTCGTAACTGACGATTTAGGCAATGTAGCCACAAAAGCATCGGTTTGGTCAATTGACTTTTCTAAGGTGACCATGTATAAGGTGGAATATAGCTGGTATGGTGCTGTTGGCGGCCACTTCCTAGCTTATGTTCCTGATGCTACCACTGCAGGAGAAGCGCGATGGGTGAGGATTCATCATGTGCGTGCTTCCAACCAACTAACAAGTCCTAGCCTTAGCAATCCTACACTGCCCATTAGCTATCTTGTTCAAAAAGCTACTAGCGGCAATGAAAATTCTCTTTATAAATATGGTGCTTCGTACTATATTGATGGTGGTGATAAGGGAACAATTGTTGCACGCTCACAAAGCAATACTGCTGACAGAAGCGTAACCACATCCACTTCAATGCTGCTTGCTTTACGCACTCGCAGCACCATTGGAGCCAGTTCCATTCGCAATCGCATGCAAGTGTATCCCACTCGCCTTGGTGTTGGCACTGACGCTAGGACTGTCATCAGGCTCATCAAGAACCCTACGACTGTCAGCGGCACTCCCACGTTTACTGTGGCTGATACGCTTAGCCCCATTGAATACAGCCTTAGCACTAGCATCACGGCTCCCGTTAGCGGCATTACTGTTGCTACATTCTTTGTTGGTGCTGGTGGCGTTGACATTGACCTGGCTCCGTATTTTGGCTACAACAAGGACTACCTTTCCTACCCATTGACTGCTACCACTGGTGACACTTTGTATGTATTTGCGCAGGCCGTTAGCGGTACAGTTAATACAAGCGGAGCACTCACTTGGGAAGAGCAAGTGTGAGCGAAACTAAATAGTGAAAGATTTAACCAGCTACTATCAACTGCCAGAAGACATCGCACCAGCGGGGGAAATTTCCGTTGAAAGCGATTTGCTTGATTATGAAACTGGCGTGTTGTTGATTGATGGTAACACGCAAAGTGGTCTAACTGGTGAAACGTTTGAAACAGTGGTTTCGGCTAGTGGAGTGGTATATCCAACGTTAATTGCCAATGAACTGTCAAGCCCAGTAATTGCCAATGTAATTAATCAAAAACAAAGCGAAGTTGACACTTCACTGCTTGGTATTCCACGTTCAGAAGTGGCGCTTGGATTGTTTGATGCCGTCAATATTTATGGCGTTAATAGCAAAGAATGGACATCAAACGGCGACTATACATATAACAATGATCCGTCTTCTTGGACCTATAGAGACAACTATGGTTTATACGCTAGACACATTCCAGCAGAGTGTGCAGTGCAAGCATATTGCTTTCCGCCCCCTACATCTTTTGCTTTTCCGTTTGACGACAATAGTGGACGTTTTCCTGGTGGCTATACAAATGGCAGCATGAGCGCTTCTTGGGAGACTAAGCGTTCATTCCGTTACCAGCCAGGTCGAGTAAATGGCATGACGTTTGGCATTCGCATGTCAACGGGTAGCGATTGGGACGGGGAAATCATTCAATGGGGATGCAGAAATTCCTATGGTGATGGCTACTATTTCCAACTAGAAAAAGGCACAGATTTATACATTGTCTATACAAGCCCAAATGGTACATTTAAGATTTCAAGGAACGAATGGAATGGTGATTTGGTTTCCATTGACCGAAGTGCCACTGGATGGGTGCTGGACTTGTCTCGCGTGACAATGTTTAAGGTGGAATACAGTTGGTATGGTGCCGTTGGTGCTAGGTTCTTGGCTTATGTGCCAATAGCTAATGACGAGGCGCGATGGGTGGTGCTGCATAATGTGCTTGCTTCTAACACGTTTGAGCTGCCAAGCCTTCGCAGTCCATTCTTTAAAATCTTCACGCAAGTAAGTACAACTGCGGGATGTCCTCAAGCTGCATTTATCAATTTGTATGGCAGCAGCGTTTACATTGATGGTGGAGACAAGGGAACAGTGACGCTAGGTACTGCCGTGTTAAATTCTGAAAAGAATATTGACAGCACTGGCCGCAGTATTCTTGGCTTGCAAGTGAAGGGGCAAATTAATGGGGTGGACAATCAAAAAACAGTTTATCCCGTGAGCTTGGCTGCCTATTCATCAGTTAATGCCCGTTTTGATTTAATGTTTCAAGGGAATGGCAAAGGTGCTGGAGAGCACTATTATTATGGCAACGGCACAACGTTGTCCCGTGGCGCTAGTTCTACCATTGCCGTGACAAGAGTTGGTGGCAATGATCGCATTTGGCAGGGAACATTTCCGAATGTCACCAATGAAGTGTCTGGTTCTACTAATTATCTTTCTGACCGTCGCGCAAAAGTAACTGGAGCTGGCATTTACAATACGCACATTGTTGCTGTTAATAGTGGTCTCACGCAAATCACAACTGACCTCGCCCTCCCATCGTCTACCACCTCCATTCGTTTGTCAAGGATGGATGCATCAGCCGTTAGTACCATCTCTATTCCAAGTGGCATTTCTACTGGTACTGTATTTTTTGTGACTGGTGGAGGACAATGGCGACTGGGGGCATGGCCACAATCAAGTGGCCTCACTTATACTACTTCCGGCAATGTATTATGGTTTGCTAGTAAATATACTGGTTTAAATTATGAC
Organism: Gammaproteobacteria bacterium; assembly: GCA_963575665.1. Classification (GTDB taxonomy): domain Bacteria; phylum Pseudomonadota; class Gammaproteobacteria; order CAIRSR01; family CAIRSR01; genus CAUYTX01. The sequence goes on from CAUYTX010000088.1 coordinate 4,445, forward strand.
AGATATGGCACTCTTCTTGGAGAGAGTGCATTTCCAAATGAGCCATATCGACAAGCTGCTTTTAGTGTTGCCGTGTCTAGTGGCACCAATACAAGCACTTTAAATTTTGGCGGGCGCACGCTGACGGTTTCCGGCACCAATCCTTGGCCTATTGCCATTGTGGCAGAAGTGATGGACAGTTCGCAACTCAATGATGTGGTGCTTGCTTACGGCACTGCTTCGGGGCTTACAACGCAGGGTAGTGGCTCTACAACGGCTATTACGACGTGGACAGTCAGTGGCGTCACGCAAAGCGCTACAGCGGCTGGAGGCACCTCCTATGTGGCTAATAAGTTTGAGAACGACCCTTCTTCCCCTTTGTCAGCCGTTTTAACGGACAAGCAAGGCTATCGCACGTTGTATTCTCCGCAGCGAGTGGCTACGTTTTTTATTGGTAGTGGTGAAACCAAGCAATTTGACCTCAGTAATGTGTTTGGCCCTGATAAGATGTTTATAACAGGAGCGCCGGGAACAGTGTACAATTCAGGCGCGTTATTCTTGGTTGCCACTGCTCGCACTGGTAGCGGCATTGCATCTGCCACTCTTAACTGGGAGGAACAGTAATGGCACTCACTGGACTTGTTGCAGCAAACAATTTAAGCGATGTTGTTGACATTGAACGCACTTGGGACAATATTGGCAGTAATATTTCTGCCACTGTTTCCGTTCCATCGCCTACGCTTGATTTAAACTTTGCAGCAAATAAAAGCCTTGTTGATGATGTTAGTGGCAATAATTTAATTACTTTTTCAAGGGCTTCCACTGGTACCTTTGTTGGCAGCAATGGTCTAATTCAGACTGCCGCAAGTGGCGTACCACGCTTTGACCACAACCCGACCACGGGCGAAAGCCTGGGCCTGCTGGTGGAGGAGGCTAGGACTAACGTACAGTTATACAGCGAACAGTTTGATCAATGGCCACCGTGGTTTAACGGCACCACTTTAACTGTCACTGCAAATGCTGGGACAAGCCCAAGTGGTACCACTACTGCTGATAAAATTATCCCAAGTGTAGTTTCTGGTATTCACTATATAACCGATTTGGCAACGCGAGGTTCTGGTACTTTTTCATTTAGTGTCTACGCAAAAGCCAGCGGATATCCTCGCCTAGGCTTGCGTGTTTACGATGGCACAGCTTATCAAATTCGAGTAACGTTTGATCTTTTGGCTGGAACTGTTGTTTTACTGGAAAGCGGGACAGCAAGAATAACGCCAGTTGGAGACGGTTGGTATCGCTGTTCGGGCACTGGTACATCTGCCAGTGGAAGCATGGGAAGCGTCGCTGGATGGGTGATTGAATCATTACCGTCTACGGCCACAGTGCAAGGAAGTTTTACAGGAGACGGAACCTCTGGCGCCTTGCTTTGGGGTGCTCAGGTAGAGGTTGGAGCCTTCCCCACCTCCTACATTCCCACCACAACGGCCACCGTCACCCGCGCTGCTGATGTGGCGAGCATTACGGGGGCTAACTTTTCGAGTTGGTATAACGTAAGCCAAGGCACTACATTTTTTGCAACTTTGCTACAGACACCAGTGGGTAATTTTAGTCACGGTTTTCTTTCTGAAGATAATGGTAATCAATTTCGATGTGGGATTTATAACAACAATTGGTTTGCATGGAGAACTGGCGATAACATTGGCTCCGAAAGTCCAATCGTCAGTGGCATAAATAAAGGCGCTTTTTGCTATGACAGAATTACTTCAACGCAAAGTCGGTGTTTTAACGCCACTACACCTACTAACACCACTTATTCTATTCCGCTATCTCCAACAAGTGTGCCTATTGTTTACGCACCGGGTTCTGTTCGGATCGCCCGCCTCACCTACTACCCCGTCCGCCTCGGCAATATTACGCTTCAAGCCCTCACTACATACGGTCCAGTATCAAGCTTTCCATATTCTTTCTCCATCAAAGGAAGAGACATTCTTGCGTTAAAAGAAGTAAACAAAACGTCCACTCGTGATTTTGTTTTTATCAAGGGACTTTCTTCCAAGGCCCAACCACGAATCACCACTGCTTCACAATACACTGCTTCTGGCGTGGCGTTTCAGCAAAATGCACTGTTAAAAGCATCACCATCTTCCGTTGGTAATTATTCCATTCGCTCAATATTGGCGGCAAATTTATTAAAAATTAATGAAAACAATGTGGCAAGTTTGTCATTGTCACCATTTTCCGCCACCATTGCCACCGCTCCAATTTCCATTGCTTCTTTAGGATTGGGAAGCACTCTACAATGGACACCAACCATGCTAAATGGTACTATCACGTCGCCAACTGTTGCCATTCCCATTGATTTTGCTTCTTTTGTTCTCTATGCAAAAGCGGGGCAAAGTTAATGTCACAACAATATGGACTACGGGCAAGTAATAATCTTTCTGAAGCATTAAACAATAATGCTTGCCTAGATAATTTAGGCATCAATAGAAATGATTTGCCTTTGCTTGAAGGTACTAGCGCTTCTGGCGTTACGGAGGCAGACTATCAAGCCATCATTGGACTTTCTAGTTCTTTAAACGATCAAATTACAAACGCTTCCAGTCTTTCTATTAGTGGTCTCACGGCAATGAGCGCTAAAGCTTCAAGACTTGGTGATAATTTTCAAGGAACAGTAATTGCTAATACTGTCAATAACGACCGTCCATTTACTGATGCTGGCAATAAAATTTATGGACCATCATCTGCATCATTCTTTTCGCCAGCCAGTGGCATTTCTTTTGCCAGCGGAGCACAGTACAAGCTTGGTACTATTTCTCCCGTTATTGCCACTGTTAGCGGAGTAAGTTATGTTGGCACTAGAAATGAATGGAGCAATCAATTTGTTCGTTATAAGCAATATCTAAGAGTGGGGCAGTCGCCTAGTTGGACGGTACGATACAGCCCTCTTTATCTTGCCCCTCCAACAACTTTATCGTCCAACAGAGTGTGGTTAGACAGTGAATACAGTGCGTTTGAAACCAATGCTGGATTAATTTCACAATGGAAAGACGTGCAAGGCAGGGCTTCCGCTGTTCAATCAACCACAGCAAATCAACCCGCCTACGCAACCAATGTTTTAAATGGTAAACCAGCCGTAGTTTTTGGCGGAAGTAATGATTCACTTGCTTTAGGTAATTTAGCGGGCTCATTTCCTTTAGCCGCAACGCTTGTAGTTGTTGTCACATTGGGAGAGTCAATTTCCAGGGGCGATGCCGACTACAACCTTTTTGGCACTTTAAACAATACTTCTAATCGTTGGAATGCTGGCACTGGAGCTGGTAACTTAGGGCTATTTACAAGCACCATCACCACTGGCTTCCCCTCCTCAATGCCGACCAATGGCACCTATGTATTTTCAATTCGGACCAGTCAATCACTTGGGATTGAATTAAGAAGCAATGGCGTTAGGCAAAGTTTTCTTTCAAATCAATTTACCCCCATTGTTACTTACAATGCTGGGTCGGACTATCGTATTGGTGCCAGTGGCGGGGCATCGGCTGGTTTCTTCCAAGGCAGCATGTATGCTCTGGCGCTTTTTGACACTGTTCTGACTGACAAAGAACTCAGAGGGGTGGAAGAATATTTTGCTTGGCGCTATAATTTTGTTTACGACCCAGATCGCATTCAGGGCGTAGAATTAGAAAACGGACAGCCTTTGGAAACTGAAGGCGGTGCTTCCATTGATCTTGGCTAAACAATGACCAAAATTTCTGCTCTTACTGACATTGGTGCTGGCATTGCCGATGGAGATGCATTTATCATTCAAGATATCAGTGATGGGGCCACGCCCAATAAAAAAGTTACGGCAAGTGGACTCAAGGCTTTTGTTCAAACAAACGTGCCTTTAGGCTCTGATCTTACCATTGATACCACTCCATTTATTTGGAAGCAATTAAACGACACATACTACGAATATACCAATTCGCTAACGCTTGCAGCTTTTAGCGGGCCTGCTGCGGCAGGTGCTGGATACACTACGCAGCCCGATTTGCGTGTGCAAAGTGGCATGAGGCGCGTGGGATTGCATGCCAGTGGTTTTGTTAATTACTACTTGGACGGTGGTGATTCCAGGTTTTTTGCAGGGGAATGGTTGCAAATTTACGAAGGAGAAAACAAATGTGGTAATGGCACCACCAATAATTACATTCGTAAAGGACTGAGTGCATGGGCAAGTGGCACCACTTATGCCTTCCGTGATCGCGCCACTTTTGGTGGTGTTGTTTGGGAATGTTTGCGTCCTACACTTTCCGGCATTGCACCGGCATCAGGCAGCACTACGGCCACTGGCGTGATTAATACAGCAGCCAGCGGCAATGTAATGGTGGAAATTCCAGAATTTTTTGTACGCATTGATTGGAACAATGGCCAAAGCTGGGAGAACGCTGCTGGCGCTGACGTGAGCAATACCTATCGCACTTTGATACCATCAGGAGAAGCGGCTGTCGATCCATTAAGAGTGTATTATGTGCTGCGTAAGCAAGAATACGACACTCTTGGTGCAGGAGAAAAAGCAAAATGGATTAGGCATCCTGCTTTTTGGGCGAGTGGAGATACTACGCAACAATGTACAGTTTATATTAACGGTTCAACGCCTACTGTTTTTGAGCCATCTCCTTATGTAAGTCAGCGAGATGCTAGTGGCATTACAAGAGTATGGAATGGCACTGCATTTGGCTACTACACAAGTAGTGGCACGGCCACGACAAGCGGCAGTTTTAATGCTACAACGGCTATTCGCCATCGTTATATTGCTGCTTATCAAGGCACCACTGACGGCACCAAGCTTCAAAGTATCACGGCTTCTGGCGTTTATACTAGTCACACTCGCGCTACGGGCCTCACAAGGGCTCGCGCCGTGGCATCTGGCTGGGCAAATGGTGATTATGCGTTGTGGAATGCTTGTCAACTTTTAACGGCCATGGAATATCGTAATTTCTTCATTCAAAGCCCTACTGTTGGTATTGGGCGAGGCAGGGACAATTTCAGTGACGTGCTGGGATACCGTGACTATCAACTTGGCTTGTTAAATAACAAAGGCAATACCACTTTCAATAACACTACTGACGGGCGCAATTCTACCGCCGGGGCCGACAATGGTGCCGCAATGCAATGGCGCGGAGTGGAGCATTATTATGCTGGTAGCTGGCGCTTTGTTCATGGCATTAATGTTAATGCAGGTGCCAATGGTCAAATCTACCTTGCCTTGAATCCTGATAGGTTTGCCGATGATACAACCACAAATTATGTCAATTCCGATTCCCAAGTAAGCACTGCATCAGATGGTGTTTACATTGGTGGTTTTAGGGACCAAGCCGGTTTATTTTTCTTTCCAGACGAGGGTGGCACTGCCTCCACCTATGTGACAGACTTGCGTTATGGCACCCATGGGACATCGGGGTGGCGGGTGCTCTATGTTGGGGGCGGCTCGACCGATGGGGCCGCTTGTGGGCCGTGGGATGCCCTTTTCGCTTTTGGCTCCTCGTTTGCTAGCGTTAGCCTGTGCTCTCTGGTTTCGCGCTGATTTTTGGTGCTATAGTGCATAGGTAACTTTTGTTACGGGCGGGCAGTCATCGGGGTGGCGGGTGCTCAATGTTGGAGGCAACTCGAACAATGAGGCCAATTGTGGGCCGTGGAATGCCAATTTCAATAATGGCTCCTCGAATACTAACGATAACATTAGCTCTCTGGTTTCGCACTTCCTGAGCAACAATTTATTTTGCACTTGTCTTTTTTGATTGGTGTCGAAATATTGACTGGTCGCCTCGCCTATAGCTTTTATGTTTTAGGGGAAATCTAAGTCTGCTGTTCGGGAATTTCCCGCACCGCTAGTAGGGGCTCTGCCCGCGAATGTAGTGAAGGATCTCAGGAACAGCTCTTATGCCAAAACGCCATGGTCATTTATACGAGCAAGTTTTCGACCTTGAAAATTTAGAATGGGCGCATCATTTCGCTAGTCAAGGCAAGCGTAAAAGAAAAATAATTCAATGGACCGAAACCAACAAGGGAGACTGCCTGCTCACTCTTCAATGGCTGCTAAAGGAAGGCTTGTTTGAAACAGGGGAATACGAAAACTTTATAGTCAACGAACGCGGAAAAGAACGTTATATTTACGTTCTTCCGTATTTTCCCGACAGGATTTTACATCATGCCATTGTGCAAGTGTTGGCGCCCATTTGGCACGCATGGTTTATTCGTGACACTTATGGCTCCATTCCAAACAGGGGAGTACATGATGCTTTAAAGCGAATGCAGCGAGCAATGCGCAGCGACCCTGGAGGCACGCGCTATTGCTTAAAGTGCGACATCAGGAAATACTACCCTTCAGTCGATCACGACAGACTTAAGCTTCATTTACGTCGCAAGATAAAGGACAAGCAAATGTTAGCCTTGCTTGATGAAATTATTGACAGCGCTCCTGGTATTCCTATTGGCAATTATTTAAGCCAGTATTTTGGCAACATTGCTCTTACGCCATTCGACCATTGGCTGAAAGACGAAAAGCGCGTTAAGCATTATTTTCGCTATGTTGATGATTTAATTGTATTTGCTAAAGACAAGCGCACACTGCATCTCTTGTTACGAGAGATGAAGGAACAGTTAAAGAAAGAACATTTAGAGCTTAAACCCAACCATCAAGTTTTTCCTCCCCACATTGAAGGAGTAGATTTTTTAGGCTATCGCACATTTACTGAATATCGTTTAATGCGTCGTTCTATTCGCGGTCATGCCATAAAAGCCGTAAGACAATATAGAAAAGGTACGCTTCGGTTTAACAAACTTCGTTGTTCAATGGGAAGTTGGTACGGTTGGGGCAAATTTGCTCGCAACCAGAAATTTCTAAGAGATACTGTATGGCCTATAATGAGAACAAAACCATAAGCCAATGTTTTTGTTTTCGTATCACAATGGCACTCCTGCGCCACTGCCTGTTGAATTAAAAGGTGCCGATGCAGAGCACTTGGCCTCCATTGGCTACTCTGGACCATTTCCTTCTCCATTGTTTAATGCTCGCACGCAAAAAGCGCAATGGACGGGCGGCGAATGGTTAATCATCACGCTTTCCGAGGAGCAAATTGCACAGGCCGAATACCTTCGTTTATTGTCTCGTGCCAATTGGCAAGGACTGAGTGATGGCTTGATGGCAACCAACGTTTACGCAAAAGTAAAGGCAGCGGCATCAGTGAGTCTTGCCGTTAACGTGGGAGCGACTGAACTACTTGGGCTGTTGGGAGATGCAAAAATTGGCCGCCCTAATGTTAATTTCTTGAACGCTTCATTTTTGTCTATTAACAATGCAATCAACTTAAGTGACGATGACAAAGCAGAACTTTATGCATTGTTTCAAGACAATGGAATGACTTCGCTTTTGCAGGTGCCAGATTATGAACCACCTTCCAATGGAGCAGTGAAATGACACGAGGATTAGTCCGCAAAAATAATCTTTCTGACTTACCATCGCCAGAACAAGCTCGAATTAACCTCGGGCTTGCTACTGCTGATTTAAATAGAATTAAGGGCTTGTTTTCTTCTGCTGGTGTACAAAATTCAGAAGTGCAATGCATTGCTGGTTCGCTTGGTAACTACCAAGAACAATTGAATAGCATTTTTGCATCGCTATCAGGCATCACTCCATTGCTCTATGCAGAGCGCAATGGTGACACTCTCGCTGGCACTTGGACAAATATTGGCGCAATTAAGGCTAATTCTTTCACTGTTAGTGGCATTGCTCCAACAGCTTCTGCTGACGCCACTTGGACGCATGACTATCAAAGCGGAGTATTTGAGCTTACGGCTCCTGATGTGACCATGAACTTGGGGGTAACGGTTTCAGGCTTTGTGGACAAGGGAAATATTGTGATGGCCAGTGGTGTTACAATTAATCGTCTCGTTCCTATTGCAGTGGACGGCATTCCATATTTCCTGGAGGCAAGCTAATGGCAGTCAAAAGCAAAGGCGGCAGTGGAGCGCTTAAGCGCGAGCATCAAGCCGGTCCCCCGAAAACCACTTCCATTGGTCAAGGCGCCAATTCCAGACCTCTTCGGCGTGGCCACAAGAAAACCAGGGGCCAAGGCCGAGGCTGATTGACAAGCGCATGGTGAAGGGCTAGCCTACGGGCTGGCCCTTGTCTTTGCCATGGCTTCCGTCAATTCCTTTTCCTTTTCCCATCGTTTTAATTGCGACGAGGTGTTGAGAGATTGCTGCTCATATCAACAAATTGACCACACTTACAGCGGAGAAAGTCCCGAAGCGCTATGTCGCGCTTTTTATCAATTCATGATGGCTTGTGGGTTTGCTCCTCAAAATGTAAGCGAGGCAATGATTTGCATGGGAACCGAGTATGATGAAGCATATTCACCAAAACCAGTCGCCTAATTATTGTCGATGGACCAAAGGGAGGCGATGCGCATTTCGCCTCCCAATGCTTTCACTTCATCACTTGCATTTGACGCAACTTTATTTTCAATCATCACAGAAGGAATAAGCGCATCTGGTATGTTGGTGACTATTGCATCTGGAAATAGTTGCTGAGCTTTTTGAACCAATTGGATGGCTTGATTTGTCTTGTCATCTTTTTCCCATTGCTCCACCAATGCCGCAGCTTGGTTGTCTACGCTCTTTATTGTCTCACTTACTTTCCATTGTTCCCAATCTGGCCTGCACCATGCAAGCAGGCGGATGATTAATGGATGAAAGGCAAGGGCTGGTTTGCGCTGGATAAGCCATTTTGCAAGCTCGTGGAGCAAAGCATTGATTAATGCAGCCCTTGTCATTTGCTGATCAGCACTCCCCAGCCAGAGTTGGCTCCTTCCACTTGCCAACGAGGCAGCCAATACTGCTTGCTGTAGTGGATGTATTTACCGCCTTGAGCGCTCTTGTAGCTTCCATTAACAATGTCAGCCATGCCGTAGGGATCATTGTGGATGACGGACGTTGCGTCAGTGCCCACTACAACGGTGTAGTGGCCGCCTCCAGAGGGTGCCTTGTAGCTGCCATGGTGCAGCCATCCCGTAAGCACTGGACGGCCCTGGCTGGTCTCCTTATCAAGATCAGCAATGCCTAAATTTTGCCTGAATTCAGCATGAAGTCCAAGGTAATGAAGCGCTTTAAGTTGGGCGGAAGCATCAGTGCTATCACCAAAACGGGCGCGAATAGAATTGTATTCATCATCACTGCCAATTTTTCCATAGAACTTAGCAACCATAGCAGCACTGCTGCTGAAGCATTCACGGAAACCTTCACCACTTTTGTTGTCTCGCTGCCATTCATATGGCACATCAAGGACAAGGCTTTTATTAGTTGTTTGCTTTCCCGCCTGACTCCAAGTTTTAAACCATTCCTGGTCTCTTGACATTAGGTCGGGATAGGCCGCCATAAGCTTCTCTTCAAGCATTTGCACTGCTGCATCTTGATACGGCAGGCCATGCTTGTAATATTTAAACAAATCAGACAGGCGAACAGGACCGGTCATGATTACTTGCTGGTTTTGAAGATGGCTTTAAGGATGGCAAGAACAAGCTCAACAGTGCTGTTGGGCTTAATGGGAAGAGCTGCAATGATGGTTTCAATGGCGCCAACAACAATGCCACCGATAAGCATGAGTTCAGCAGGAGTCATGACAAAAAAGCATTTGCCATTATTTTAACGCTTTATTTCCAAACTTCTCACCCGTCCTTCGAGACCTTTCATGCTTTCCGTGAGACTGCTTAATTTTTCCGTAATACTTTCAATTTGCACTGATACTTTCATTTGTTGATTACTAACTGCAATTAACATGCCTCCGCTAGCAAGGAGCATTGTTGCAGTCAATGTGGCCGCAAAAGCGGCGAAACCCTCTTGCCAGGCCTTCATGATCTTAAGAAGTTCTTTCTCCTATTCTACACCGCCATCGTGCCAGCTTTTGGTGGCTAAACTATGGGTAGACAGTTTGGTGCTGCTATGGGAATGATGAATGGGCCGAACGAGCTTCTTCATTCACTCTCAGAACTGCGTCCTGGTGAGGCCAAACGTCGATTTCGTAAAAGCATCTTTGAAGACTTTGCTAGTAAAGGGCCTTTTGGTCATTGCGCTTGCGCTTATTGCGGGCAATGGAATGATAAGCTAACGATTGATCATATTGTGCCAAAGAGTAAAGGAGGGCCACATTTTGCAAAATGGAACTCTATTCCTTCATGCTTAGTTTGTAACGCAAGCAAGGGCAGCTTACCAGTGTTTGAATGGTGGAGGCCTACGGAATTTTGGTCAAAGGAAAGGGAAGAAGTGTTGCTGGCATGGGTGTATGCCAATAGTTTTGTGAGCGCACACACTGATTTGTCTAATTGGGAAGCATGGTGTGAAGCAACACAACGCACTTTGCCCATTCATGAAGACAATAAAAAAGGGGCTCGATTGCCCCTTTTAACTATGTACGCTGCTTAGTCCAAACGAAATCCTTCAAGCGTAACGGGAGGCCCTTGACGAACATGAGGCAATGGAGAGAAGCCATCAGGGCAGCCACTGGCCATGTAGGCATCTGGATCAGTTGATGGAACGGATAGGAATTCTTTAATTTCTTCGTACAAAGAAAAGCGTTGCTCTTCTTCTAAAACGCCAATCAATCGTTCCAAGTACCATTGGCACTTCTTCAAATCTTCTAGGCCATTTTTCTGTTCATAGCGGAACAAATACTTTTGGCAGTTGCCTTTGAGGAAGCCTTTGAACGCCTCCTCGCTCATGAAAGCTTTAATGGCATCAATGCTTTCAATGCCACCTTGTTTGTAGTGGTTGGGGTTGATGGGATTGTTCATGATCAAAGGGAAAAACGAGTGTCTTTGGAGGCAGTAAAAACTTCAGGAGCAATGGGAAAGGCAAGATGATAAAGAGAATGTGCGTAGGCACAAATCTCCCCTTGGGCACCTTCCCCAATACGGAGGTCAATGAAATGAAGCAGCGTCTGCAAAGAGCACGTCCAGACAAAGCTAGTGTACAGGCAAGGAGGCATCACGCCACGAGCCTGTTCCTTGCTCACTCCCATTGCTAAAAGCGCGTCATAGGCCTGCCTGCCCTCCTCTATGCCCTTTGAATAGATGGAGAGGGCCATTGCTTGGTCCTTTGACAGAAGAGGCTCTCCAGAGGCTTGCCGGTTATTTTGGGATTGGCTGCGGAAATTCTTTGGAGTGTAGAATTCTGCCTTGTCATCCACTGAACAGTAGCGGAAGCTCTTTTCATTCCAACCAAGTTGATCATCAACATAAGTGGAAGCAATTGTATGCTTGTACCATTGTCTTGCAATGAACAATGGCGTCTTGACTTTCCATTTAAATACAACACCACGCAATGGACTTGTATGGTGATTTTGAATGAGATAGTAGAGCAATTTTGCTTCTTTGTCTCCCCAGACTTCCGTTTCTTTGTCAAAAGATTGCCGTGCATCATTCACGACAGACAAGCTATTTCCCATTGAATCAATGAGACGCAAATAGCTCTTCCCATCGTCAAGGGGATCTGCTGGTGGATGATCAGCAATTGAATAAGTCATGGGCGAGGCTGCTCGAACTGCCACTTTACCATCGCCGAAAGCAACTGGCTAGCTTCCTGAGGCCAATTGCTTGGGAAATGGGGCTGTGGCTTTACTTCCCACACCAGGCCTTTCTGTGGGCACCAGCGCCATTGGGCGTGTCCTGTCATGACAGCATTGAGGGGCGCCTTAGTGTACCATGACGGCATTTTCGACCCAACTTTTTCGGCTCTCTCCCATTGCGTCTTATTTTTCTTTTGTCAAGATTGGCTATGGTTTACGGAGCTGCTTTCTAAACATCACAATGAAATTCGGCATACCAGTGGAAATGGTTTACAATGGCAAGACGCGCATCACCATCATGGGACCATTTGAGCATAGCCCACAACGTGAGTTTGCTCTCACTGTAAATAAAAGGGCAATTGCAGACTGCACCGACATGAAGCAATTAAAAGAAGTGGCTAATAATCTATTAATAGGATGGTCTTCCATGCAAACAGCAGTGCAAAGTTTGATGCTGGAAAACATGCAACTTCGTCAAACCATGGACAAGCGTGATACAGACTTAATGGCAGCTAATGATCTTCTTTGTGAAGCATCAACATTGATTGATCAATATACGCAGCAATTAAGTCAAACCAAAAAGGGTCTTTGGTCATGGTGGAAGTAAGCAAGAAAATTGTCCACCCACTGGTATAAGCAATATTATATTTACGGCAATCTCGCTCATACCCAGAGCCAGTCACATGGCGTCCTCTCATAAACACTCCTCCTTGTATTTCAATGCCAATGCGAGAAGCCGGATGGGCAAAATCTAGGCGATAGCGTTTGCTGCGTTTTGATTTGGCATAGCGTTGTTGGTAGTCTGCTTCCCAAGAATCAATAGCGCTGTATTCTCTTTCAAGCAGTAAAAAAGGACTGTGTTTTTGCCACAGCCCTAGGAAATCATCTTCAAGAGCGCTCACTAGCCAACGGCAGGTAGGCTTATCGTAGCAGAGTTTTGGTAGGAGCCAGTGTAGGCTTCTGCAACTTCCTCAATGGAATGGAGCATCACTTGCACAATGCCTTCATTGGCATAGATGATGGCAGGAAAAGGAGTGGGATTGGAGATGGAAATTGTCAGGCGACCAGCCCATCCGGGTTCAATGGGCGTCACATTAATGATGACGCCACAACGAGCGTAGGTGCTTTTCCCATCGCACAGTCCAATCACGTTGGAAGGCATAGAAATCAACTCTAAGCTGCGTCCCAAGCCATAGCTAAAAGGAGGTAGACGGAAGAAGCTACTGCCATCTTTGTGATTAAGAGCGGCTTGGTAAGGAATGGTGCTATCAAAAAGCTTTGGATCAAGTTCAACTTTGGCGCAACCATTTTTTGACGTTTTATCAACAATCAAGAATTCTTCTTCGGACAAACGCAAGTCGTAGCCTGCTTGCGAAAGCCCATAAGAAATGGCTTTGGTGCCATTGTCAAGCATGCGGCGTTTTTCGCCTACGAATGGCATGAACAAATCATTCTCAGCAAGCTTGCTGATTTGATAATCGACGAGGTGCATGGTAACAAAGGGGAAAGGAAAGGCCCCTCTCGGGGCCAGTGCTACGTTCAGAACAAGTCGCTAGAAGCAGTGGGCGTCATATTGGTCCAAACGCTGGCAAAGCCTTTGGGACCATCGCCTTTGTCTCCCTTGAGCTTCACGCTGCCAGTAAAACCAGGAGCGCGGTCGGAAGTGGATTTGGTGTTTTCCCAAACTGCCATGTCAAGGCTGTACTTTCCCCGTTCGTTGGGGCCAGCTTGTTTGAGGGCATTCAGCACCTCAGGAGTGAGATCAATTGCTGCAGTGATGGGAGGGCGATTTGCCACGGTGTTTTTCCTTGAAGGATGTTGGATGGTGCCCCTGTTCAGGGCTTGCCTAATGTAGCGGCTTTATTGGCCCTTGTCAATGGAAATGACAAAGGGAACGCCGCCTGGGTAGAACTGCTCAAAATAGCGAGCAGTTTTGTCGTTCATGATGGAGGCTTGACAGGCAAGCTCTGCGCTTGAAAGCGAGAGTATTTGAGCCTCTTCTCCCTCGCCAGTGTCAGGATCGTAAATAGCGATAACACAATAAGCTCCATCAATGTCAATGCCGTACATTTGTTCAATTGCTTGGACGTATGCTCCAAGCTGCATCTTGTAATCAGCAAGCTGATATTCAGGCTTTGCCTTGTAGCTGGTTTTCCAGTCGAGAAGTACAGTCCTTCCATCTTTAAGAACTGCCAACATATCAAACGTACCGGCATAGCCAATAAGCCTGATTGGACAGTACCAAACAATTGCACTTTCCACTAATAGTGGGCGATCAATTGTTTCTAGGAAGCCTTCAATGGAATGGAAGTAAGGACGGAAAGCCTGGTTTGATTCTAGATGGTGTTCAATGTCTTCTCCGTTCCATAGATCCTCCATTACGGCATGAAGCCAATTGCCTCTCTCCACTGCATTGCGAGTGCGGCGATTTGCCTCTTGATCCCCCACACGCTTCCGCCAATTGATCAAAGCCATGATCTTACCCACGGGAGAGCAGGAACTGGCTATGGTTGTAACGGAAGGCAAGACGAGCCCGGCTGGCACCATAGAGAGACCCTCTGGTGCAATGTAATGCCGCCGCTTGTCAATTTGAATGCGGTTGGGGGAGAATTGTTGCAGCGCAGGGAGAGAAGATTTCACGAGCGATTGGACCGAAGTGGAGATGGAATGCGCTGGTTAGTATCGCGGTCCCAAGTGATGTTACAGAAGGGACAACAATAGGCAAATGTTCTATCTTCCTCGCGGGAAGACAAAGCAATCACCTTAGAGAAGAATTTGCTGGAAGCATCATAGAAACCGTTGTCAATCGACTCCTGCGGAATGGGCTCCCCTTGCCAGCTTTCTTTACACACTGGACAAGCTTCCATCTTGGTAAAATCAATTGGTGCTTGCTTTTTTTTGGCCATCAGGAAGGAACAGTTCAATGGGACTAGACAATGGATCTCCGTATTCATCGACGATTATTTGGCCCCCAAATGCTTTCGCAAAGGAGGCCGTCGCCAGCTCTACTTTTTTCCCTCCACAAACAACTTCACTGCTGCAATGGCTTGATCGACAGTACCTTCAGAGCAAATAGCACGAAGTGTGTCCACTTCCTTCACCATTTCAGCTTTGGCCACGGTGATGTTGTTTTCCTTCATCCATGAAGAAAGCATGGTCACCACTGCATTAGCAAACATGCCACTGTCTTTAAGGTCTTCGCCTCGTGAAAGGCCAAGGTTCTCAAGGGCATTCTTGGCAGCCATCATGCTGGCACGCTCTTCCCCATAGCCAAGTGGATTAGCCTTGGCAAAGGCTAGAAGGCTCCCCTTCCCATCAAAGGGAGCATTGGCGGCAGGAGCTGCTTCGTCTCCAGCAGGAGCAGCAGTTGCCGGAGCTTCCGCTTGCTTCGCGCTTGCCCTCGAAGCAGGCTTCTTTGCTTCCTGTTGCAGCGCGATCCGGGGTGTTGCTTCTTTGTCATCGCTCTTAGGGATGTCTTCACCAGAGTAAAGCTTGAGACCAAGGCCAGTGAAAGTAGCAATGCACTTCACGCTAGCGCGTTGGATGTTGTCACTTACTGCCCGCGCATCAAGCTCTTTGAGAGCATTGTGCTTGTTGTCCATAAGCGGGAATACAAGCGCAGGAGTGCGGCTGCAACCATCCGTAAGATAGGGACGCAGAAGCCAGCAACCATTTTGACCAAATACTGGCCAGCCCATTGTGCTTTCTTCAAAAGCAACATACAAAAGTGGAAATTGCTCCTTAAGATAGCGGAAAGCAAAAGGCCAGGATAGATAAGAAAGACCTTTATAGTTCTTGTCAACATGCTCGCCAATGGCAAGGTCATAAGCCTGCGTGAATTGCTCAGCAGTGATAGAGAGGGGAGAAAATAAGCCATTCATGCGATCAGCAAGTGCGAGGGAAGCGGGAGAAGAGAGGGAGTCCATTTGGAAGGCGGGCAGGGCGATCATGGTATCACGGAAAAAGCTTTGGGTCATGCCTCCTCAGTGGAGGAGTCGAGGGAGGAGTCGAGGGAGGAGTCGAGGTTGAAGTGGTTGTCGTAGAAGATGACAAGCTTTTGGGGCTTGGTGCCTTCATCATTGACAAGGCTCTGACCAGGAAGAGCCCAGTCATCAATCAAACGCACATCACTAATGCCTTCAGAACTGGCCCTGGAAAAACCATCTTCCATGGCACTTCGCTCGTAGTGCAATAGCACTTCCGCATCTTGTGCGGCATGAGAGCGCATTGCAATGGTGGTAATGCGGTGAAGCTCAGACAGTTTCATCAGGGGAAGGAGAGTGGTTGGTGTGGTCAATGCAGCAAAGCCATGCTTCGTCTGAAAGCAGAAAGCCTGCTTCCCATACAGAGCAAGAGCGGATGAGACGTTCAAGGGCCTCACTGCGGGAAAGGGAGGTTTCTTTGGCTATTGCATCAAGGTGGTCCGAAGCAGTTTGCGTGAGTGTGACATGGCGCTTGGTCTTGGGCTCGTCGTGGTAACTTTTCTTCATGCTTCACTCAAAGGCGAAGAGCGAACCCAGTAACAATACAGGAAGCAAGCCTCAAGACAACGGTTTGGCTCATTAGGATTACTGATGGCTACAGGGCATTGCAGCATGGCCCATCGCCTGCCATAGTGGGAGGTGTTGTTCCGTCCATCGCTTCATGACATTCTCAATTCTGGACTTCCTGGACCAACTGGAACCCAGTAAAGAGGGCGGAAAGTTTCTTTGTCCCGCATGCGGCGGGAATGATTTCAGCGTTAACAAAAAGAATGGTGCCTACTCCTGCTGGCACGATACGTCTCCTGCTCACCGTGCCGAAATCAGGGATGCCCTGGCTCCAATGGTGCGATGGGAAAAGCCAAAGCGTGATCCTGGATACTATACATTCCCTTACAAGAATACTATTGGCGAAGAAGTTGTCATTGTCCACCGTGATGACAAGTCTGGCAGCAAGCAAATGTGGCAGGATTTCCCTTCCATTGATAAGAATTCCACCAACCATAAAAGCCAGCTCCAGGAAGTGAAGGCTAATGTACTGCCGTACAAATACGAGGAGGCAGTGGCCGAAAGTGAGAAGACTGGCCTTCCTATTATTGTTGTAGAAGGGGAACTCACTTGTCATGCAGTGTGGGCGATTGGCCTGCCTTCTATTACTTTCCTTGGCGGCAGCAAGCAATATCGGACCAATGGTGATTATTCTTCTCTGTTCAAAAACAAGAAGCTGGTTCTTGCTCCTGATAGAGACGAATTAGGCGTGGCATTCATGAAAGAAGTGGAGGCCGATAATCCAGGCGCCTCTTGGCTTTATGCTGATCCGCTTTCTTGGGAATGGCAGAACCTTCCTAGTGGTAATGGGCTTGATCTGTCTGACTACATTGAAGAAGGAGCGACAAAGGAAGACCTGCTCGCTTCCATTGTTTCAAAGAATAAACATACTGGCGTGGATGGTAAGCCATCGTATGAAGAGATCATTTCAGCAGTAGAGAACTTTGTTGGCCTCTATGCAAATGATGCTCGCATTGGTTACGAAACTGGCAGTTGGCTGGAACAGCGTGGCGTGAAGATGAATCAAAGCAATGTTGATAAGATTATTGAGGAGGCCAAGTCTCGCACTTATGGCAGGGAGGAAATTGAAACCATTGATGCTTTGACTATTGCTAATGCAGATCAATGCAGGGAATGGCTTATTGCTGGTATTGTACCTCTTGGCAGTGTGATGCTTTTAGCTGCATCAGGCGGCACTGGAAAGAGCACTATTGTTTATAATTGGGCACTGAACATTGCTTTAGGACAACCATGGAGTGGAAGGAGGTGCATGAAAGGCAAGAGCCTTATTATTCAGAGTGATGAACCTTTAGTTGATACCAGCGAGAAATTAGGCGTGATTGGTTATCAAGATGCCAATCTTGAGCCTGGCACTGTTGCATTCTGGGAGAACTGGCGCTTTGGTCACATGAAACAGTTGGAAGATTACGTTAGGAAGAACCGGCCATCTTTTGTTGCCATTGATTCTCTCACTGCATGTCTTGCTGGCATGGATGTAGACCTCGTGAGAAGTAATGCTGGTGACGTAATATATGGTCTGCGTGATATTGCCAATCAATATAAATGTAGCATCATCATTCTTCACCATTTAAACAAAAGCGGAGGCCTGCGAGATAGCACGAGCTTTGTTGATAATGTGAGCGAAGTGGTGAAGCTCACCAAGGCAGAGAACAATCCCGACCCCAATCAATTCACCATGGAATGGCTTAAGAGCCGCTCTGGCCTCACTGGTAAGCACTATCTGCAGCGTGACACGCTTTCTTATGGCTGGCGCTATGCAGGGCCTGCTAGTGGCTCCCTGGATGCTCTTGATAAAGTGGTGAATGCCGTCAACATGCGAAAGCACCAGCGTCTATCTAGGCAGGAAGTTGCTTCGATCACTGGCAGCTACGAAATTGCAGCCACTGGCAAGATGTTGGAAGTGGCCCGTCGTCAAGGCCTCATTACCAGTTCGTTCCTTTATGGTCCCAATGGAGAACGTCCGAGAGTGTACCATTCTTGGGACTACAAAGCCATGGCAGACGATGGTGAGGAGTTTGTTCCTGCTACTTCCACGGGAGAACCACTCACGGAAGGGGCACCATTCACCATTCAAGGGGTGGATCTTGAGAAAAAAGCAGAAGAAGGGGAATGGTTCTTCTAGACTAAAGGAAGCTGCATTTGCTTCCGTGATCATCTGGGACAAAGGATTTACTAAGCCTGTTCAAGAGCAAACCATCGTAGAGGAGGAGGCAGTTGCTTCTTCCTCTTTTTCTGTGCCCGTAGAGGAAGCCGCAGAAGAAGCAGTAGCAGAAATCCAGCCTGCCATCAGCAAGGGGTTTGGTAAGTAATGATTGTTCCAAAGGATCCTGCCTTGGTGATTGCCGAGACAGTAGATGGATGGTGCCTTGCGTGGGCCAATGAAAAGGGCCAATTGCAATGTGCTTCTAACGTATGGCCTTGCCGGGAGGATGCTGAGAAATTCCAGGACATGGCGCGTCCCTATCTAGGCACCACTGTTTTCTGACTCGGCTTCTTCCATTGGTCTCTTGCGCCATTGAACAGCGTCCCGCTGACGCTGGCAGTTCTTGTTCTTGCCATAGAGCCATGCGTCCACTGACTGGCCTGCTACAGGGCCATTACGAGGGAGCTTGACAATTGCTGGCGGGTCCACTGCTGGTGGCTTCTCTTGGCCATCGTGCCATGCCATGCGCCTTTCCAACCATGTGCCAGTTGGAAAATCGTCCATTTTTATTTGGAGGGGGTGCCTAGAATCATCCCGTTCTTCTCTTTCAATCATCTACGCGCCTGGGAACCCTGCTCGCCAGTGTCCTGCGGCGCTGATGCCGGGGAGGTTCGATGGAAGGCGAAAGTAGGTTAAGCTCCCTTCGCTAAGCGCCACGAGAGGGTAGGCCCCCAAGGCCGTCCTTCCACCAGCGCTTTTAACTTTCCTCTTGACCACTGGCTTTATTTCTTCTATAGTCAGCAGGCGGCACCAGCCGCCCCGAGAAAAGTTCTTTGTTGCTGGCCAATGCCTAAGCCTCCTCAAGCGCCAGATCGTTTTCCCTCGCAGGAACACAATGGCACTCTAATTGAAGTGATCAGCCACTACGGCTATTGCATTCCTGATAAAGGACCATCGCCTGCATCGCGCATGCTGTACGCAGCGCGTGATCAAAAAGGAGAACGTCACTGGCGCGGAAGCAAAAGTGAAATTGCTTCATTGATTGATCGTAATTTTTCCGTGCCTCCCCTTGCTCCTTCTGGCATTTGATCATGGACATTACCAACATTGAAAGCTTGATGGAAAGGCTTCAGGAAATCAAAGAGGAACAGAAAAGCATTAACGAGCAAGAAGGTATTGTCAAGGAATACATTCGAGCATGGCTTGAAGAAGATGACCTTGATAAGTACGAAAGTGAACATTGCACTGTTCGTCTTCAAGCTCGTAGCAAAAAAGACTATGGGCCCAAATTTAACGCAGACGAAGCTCTTCTGAAGTCAACCAAGAAATTGCTCGATGATCTTGGCGACTATAAAGTTGTTTCTACGGAAACAAGCCTTGTATATGCTGCTCCTAAAACACCCGCTGTTCCATCGTTTTGAATCATGAGCGACTCTTCCTCCTCTTCCTCCGGCGGCATTGGCTTCACCGGATTGCTAACTGTTCTCTTTGTTGGTCTTAAGCTTACCAACGTAATTGCTTGGCCATGGTTGTGGGTGTTGTCTCCAATCTGGATTAGTTTTTTACTGTTTGCCCTAATCCTTGCCATTGCTGGTATTATTATTGCTGTGTGTAAGTAAGATTTTAAGAAACTGTTTCAAGGGCCGCTGTCGCGGCTTTTTTTATTGGGAATCCCGATAACAGTCATTTATTCGTAATCCTGATAGCGTGATACAATGGAAGTCAGCTAGTGATGACCATGGCCAAACCAGACATTGAATTTGCCACGCCTGATGAAGAACTCAACTATGGCGTGAGGACATTGATGGAAGCAGGTTTCACCCCTAAGCAGATTGATCAAATTCGTAATGAAGCAGGTGTTGGCCCTGGGAAAATTCCTTATAGCAAAGAAAGCACTGGTCGTCGTCGTCACATGACAGCGGAACTGCTTGCTGCAAGCCTTAGCAACAGGCAAATTGCCAACGTGCTCAATTTAAGCAAGGAAACAGTTAATGCCGACCGCAATGAAATTCGTAAGCTATACACTGAAGAAATTCTCAAAAGTGCTGACGTGCATCGTGCCAGGCTCCTGAAGGAGCAAATGGAACTAAAAAACCTAGCAATGGAAAGCTTTCAATCAAGCAAGAGCAGGCGAGTGGTCACTACTTCCGAAGGCGAAGGCGATGGAGCTGGCGAGTCTTCTATCGTGCGCGTCGAAACCATTGCTGGTGATCCATCATTTCTGAATGTGGCCAAGAACTGTCTGGTGGAGCAGGCCAAGCTTCTAGGGCTCAATGCGCTACAGCCTAAGCAAGATGATAAGAAAGACTATAAGAGCTTCCTAGATGACCTTGCCAAGACCGTTGGTGACATAAAGGACCGTGAGGCCAATGCTGGCGCCATTGAAACATCTTCCATGCCATCGGCTAATGATGCTTGACAATGGACATGGGAAAGGGCAGACTATTGCTTGATCACCTGGCCCTTCCGTCATGTTCCAATCTGTCGAAGATTTCTTGCGCAAAGCGAATGATTCCAAAGAGGACACTAGACAGCGCATTGGCGAGGAAATTTCTCCCTTCCTTGAAGATCCAGGCTTGATTGGTATTACTCCTGCATTGCTCGAAAGCATCAATACATTAGTGGAAAAGCATGGTGATGAAACTTTTCGTCAAATTGCGTTGTTTTGTTTAGGACAATGGGTGCAAGTGCATGCTGATATGCTAGAGCAACATACTATGAATTCAGCAATGGAGGAAGGGATGCTTACTGTAAATGACATGTCAAAGCTTTGCACTGCAGTGGAAATTGTTGGTGGTGTTGGAAGTTTTGGTAATGATGAAGGTTGGCGCAGGATGCTAAAGGAATCAATGTCGCAATCTATTCTTGAACTTTGCGAAGAGGACAATATTGATCTTGATTCTTATTTTGGAGAAAAGGCATGATTGATCAACTTTCTTTAATTCACGCTTTTGCGCCAGTGCGTCCTCTAGTAAGCATTTGCATTCCTCCTGCCTTGAAGGATCATGCTGATGCCATTGCCTCTCAAAACCCTCCCGTGCATGAAGCGTGGAAAAAGCTCACAATGCGAGGCAAGCACTTTGTCATCCGCACCAGAAGCCTAGAGGACATCACAGAGCTTGCAGACTGGGCCAGGACAGCCCTTGTCGAACCCATCGAGCCCTTGTCCAAGCGGCAGCGACAGGCCTACCAGAGCGTTTTAGATCGCACCATCCGCTATGCCGACATCTTACCCATTGGCTCCTGCCATTGCATTGCAACGAAATGGCGCGACCGGCCACTACGCAGGGGCACGTTTGCTAGAGGCGATGGCACCATCAAGCCCATAAGCAAGTCTTATAGCTTGCCCCATTG
>CAUYTX010000089.1:0-5583 GCA_963575665.1 Gammaproteobacteria bacterium
AACCAGCGTGTAGATCCGTAGGAATCCCCGTCCTTTAGGGCGGGGAGGATGTCAACTGACCTCTATGGAGCAGTCATGGAGGGTGCAGTCGATCGAGTGCGGCCTAAGATGATGACTGTCACGGCAATCATGGCTGGCCTACTGCCAATCTTATGGGGGACCGGCACAGGTTTAGAAGTCATGAGCCGCATTGCAGTACCCATGGTGGGCGGAATGATTTCTTCCACTGTCCTGACTCTAGCCGTTATTCCAGCCATTTACACCTTGGTTAAACAGTGGAGGTTAACACGGGGTCTGGAGTCTTGACGCATATTTTCTCAACCAAAAAATCGTGGAATTTTCTAATTCTGGCCATGAAGGGAGGTAGAGACAGTGCTACACCTGAGCGAAATACTTTTACAACACCATGAATTAACCTCTTTCGATGAGTTAATTCCAATTATTCAAGAACGTGCACGCCAAGGAGAGCGTTTTTTTCGGATGGACGTCCGTCCTCCTTTTCCAGATACTCCGGAAAACTGGGAAGATCGCCTCGAGGCCTCTTTTACCTAGCGAGGTTGCCGTGTGAACAATCCCTATTGGCAAGAAGATATTGTGGCACCTTCAGACAGTGGTAAGGTACTTGATCTCTCTTTCTCAATTTCCTGCCGCCAACTTCCTGTCGATCATGCTTGGGCACTGTCTCAAACCCTTCAGGACTTACTTCCTTGGTGGTCTTCAGAACCCTTTTTAGGACTACATTTGATCCATGGAGCGGGATCAGGCAATGGTTGGACTCGTCCAGAAGGGGACGTTCCATTTTATTTGACGAAGCGAGCACGCCTGATTTTACGCCTGCCTCATTCCAAAATCGAAGAAACCCGATTGGCATTGCAAGGCAAAAAGTTAGAGATCATGGGTTTTCCTCTGGAAATCGGAAAAGCCAACAATCGGCCATTCTTGGCGCATCCCGCGCTTTATGCACGCCACGTCGTCACTGAACCCGAAGACAGCGAACAGCTTTTCTTGGAAAAATCTGTTTTAGAACTTCAAAAACATGGGGTATCATTTAAGAAGCTGTTGGCAGGACGTGAGAGTATTTTGAAAACCCCGGAAGGCGATTGCATGACTCGAAGCCTATTAGTGGCTGATGTTCCCTTGCCAGACTCTTTAAAACTTCAGCAGCATGGATTGGGTACACACCATACTTTGGGTTGTGGTGTGTTTGTCCCGTACAAGACACCGTAGATTTAGCTTCAAGCCAAACAGGAGAAGTACAAGATGTCGATTACAGTAGGCGATAAGGTTATTGAACTAAACCCCAATGGCTATGTTCTCAATTTAGATGATTGGAACGAAGAAGTTGCTGCTGTCTTAGCAGCTAAAGACAGTATTACCCTAAGCCAGCGTCATTGGGATGTAATTAACTATCTTCGCGACCTTTATATCAACCACAATGGCGAGCAGCCTAACATGCGTAAGCTCACCAAGGGATTAGAAGATCTTTGGGGAGAAAAGGTCGATACCAAAGAGATTTACGCTTTGTTCCCCCTAGGGCCTGCAAAGCAAGCCCCTAAGATTGGGGGTCTCCCAGAGACAAAGAGCAAAGGCGGTTACTAACCGCTACCCTCCGATCTTGGTGAGCGAAATTTTCGCAATCGATTGGCGTTGCTCACGACCGTAACCGAAGAAGCGGCCATGGCAGCGCCAGCGATCATAGGATTGAGGAGGAGTCCAGTCAGCGGGTACAGGACACCTGCTGCAACAGGGATGCCCAGCATGTTGTATGCAAAGGCTCCCAGCAAGTTTTGCCGAATGTTACGCACTGTGGCTCGTGATAAATGAATCGCATCTACCACACTGTGTAGGGAACCTCCCAAAAGAGTGATATCAGCACTGGCAATGGCAACATCAGCACCCGCGCCAATAGCAAAACCCACGTGCGCTTGTGCCAAAGCAGGTGCGTCATTGATTCCATCTCCTACCATGGCTACTATCTCTCCTTGTGCTTGGAGGTACTCTATTGCCCCTGCTTTTTGGTGAGGTAAAACCTCAGCAATGACAGTGATGACTCCTAACGTTTTTGCCACTTCCCAAGCAACTTCTTTTTGATCTCCAGTGAGCAAGACGGTCTCGATCCCTAATGCGTGAAGACGTGCCACCACGGATCGTGCTTCCGGTTTGATTGGATCTGAGACCACGATTTGTCCTGCCATCTTCCCGTCGATTGCTAAGAATAGGGAAGTAGATCCTCCGGTGTTGATGATTCGGTCATTTTCTAGGAGGATGCCTCGTTCTCTTAAAAAGTTGGCATTGCCTAACAACACGGAGAGTGATTGATCCTGAAAGGTGACAGAACCTTGAATGCCGAGTCCCGGAAATGCTTGAAAACCTGTCGTGGGCAGTAGGGAAAGCCTAGAAGATTTGAAAGTGTCTAAGATCGCTTGGGCTAGAGGGTGTTCAGAGTGTATTTCTAGGCTAGCAGCCACGCGCAGTAGAGTATCTTCGTTGCATTCCGCACTTCCATACATTGCAGTGACGCTAGGTTTTCCTACTGTGACAGTGCCTGTCTTGTCCAGTACGACGGTGGTGATTTGGCCCGCCTGTTGTAAAGCTTCTCCGTTTCGAATCAAAATGCCGTGTTCAGCAGCTTTGCCTACCCCGACAATGATAGAGATTGGAGTAGCCAACCCCAACGCACAAGGGCAAGCAATGATTAACACGGTCATGGCGGTCACGAGAGCATAACCAATCTTGGGCTCTGGACCTACATAAAACCAAATGAAAAAAGTCGCAATTGAAATGCCCAAAACGGTGGGTACGAAAACCGAAGCTACTTTGTCTACGAAACGCCCAATGGCTGGTTTCGATTGTTGAGCAGTGCGTACCATTTCAATGATGTGAGCTAACACAGTGTCTCGGCCAATGTGTTTTGTTTGCATCAAAAAAGCACCGGATTGATTGATCGTACCACCTACTACTTTATCTCCAGAGCCTTTTTGGATGGGCATGGCTTCTCCGGAGAGCATAGACTCATCTACGGTAGAGTGCCCTTCTAAGACAATGCCATCCACGGGAATACGCTCTCCAGGATGGACTCGCACAGTTTCTTCGAGTCCTACTTCAGAAATGGGGATATCCAGTTCTTGACCTTCTCGAATTACGCGAGCTGTTTTGGGTTGCAAGCCAATCAACTTTTGAATGGTGCTAGAGGTGCGACGTCGTGCACGACCTTCCAACCAAGAGCCAAAGTTAATGAGGGTAGTAATCACTGCGGCGGCTTCAAAATAAGCATGATGTGCAAGGGTTGGAATCTGCTCAGGGAAAAGAACCACTGCCATTGAATAGAACCAAGCCGTGCCAGTGCTCAAGGCGATCAAGGAATCCATGTTGGCACTGCCCCGTCCCAATGCCTTCCAAGCTCCCACGAAAAAATGACCACCAGAGTACACCATCACAAAAAGGGTTGTTAGACCCACACTAGACCAAAAGACCCTACCCACTGGAGTGTCCAAATGGGGGGCTAAGTCACTCATGCCTAGTATCAAAAGAGGGAAAGCCACGATCGCGCCCACAACGGTTTTACGCAATAGGCGCGAAGCATGTTGTGTTTCTTGAATATCTTTTTCGGATTCGTCGTCGATCCCGCAAAGTTCAGCAGCATCGTATCCCGCGGCTCGGACAGCGGCCACTAAAACAGCAGCGGTTACCGTGCCTTCTACCGTAGCGGTACGATCTGCAAGATGCACAGAAGCAGAGGAAACCCCCGGTACTTCACGTAGAGTATCTTCCACTGCAGAGACGCACCCAGCGCAGCTCATCCCCCCAATGGAAAGTCGGATCGACGACGTCATGGCTTACAACTTCCCAAGGTGTTCTAAACGTTCTTTCGCACCACTAGCGGCTTTTTCCATGGAAGAAAGGATCTTCTCAAGACCTTCTCCTGCTTTTAGAGAAGCCGTGTTAGCTAAGTCCTGCATCCAAGTTTGTTGCGGTAGTAAGTCTGCTTCTGGAGCCTGTTGGATTTTCTTGATGGCAGCCTGTTGGGCTATGGCTGCACGTCCTTGCAAAGATTCTGGTTTGACGGCAACAATCGCGGCCGGAATGTTACCGGTTTCAATTTGGTGCGCAATGCCTCCCAAACCGAACCATTTTGCGTTTTTGACAGTGACTGGTTTAATCCGAAAGGTATCCCCAAAGACGATCATGTCTGGATCCACTACGCCCATCATCATCAGACCAGATTCATTGATACCAGTAAAAAGGGGGTTCTCCGGATTAGGTACTTGTGCAATAAAACCCAGTTTTACCTTTCCATCATGGACGGCCTTGATTAAGGCAGGCCGATCTTGAAACATTACTACCGTGATATTTGCCAAAGGCGAACTCGGCACGTTTTTCAGTGCATTAAAAACAGAGGCATCTCCAGAAAGCTCCCCAGGTAAACCAATGTTCAATAAGAAAGCATTTTCACGTACTCCTAGCCAACTACCAGCCGCTTGCAAGATTTCTGGTTTTCCGAAAACAAACAAGGATTCATCCCCGATTCGGCGGATGATGACGTGTTTTGAAGAAAAAACAGGATCTTTCATCCAATCATCAGCGGCATTGCCTTTGGCCAGTGCAATTTGCACTTGTCCAGATTCTAGTTGTTTTTTATTGTCTAAAGTGCCTTTGGTTTCTACGGCTTGGCACTGGAACAACTTTCCAAGAGAGTCGCAAAGGGATTTTGCGATGTTGATGTATTCGCCAGTGGCAGGTCCACCACCTACGCGAACTTGATTTTCGTCTGCTTGGCTAGGCAAACAGGCAAGTGTTGCCAAAAAACCTATTGCTAGGTGTACCGAACGTATAGATTGCATCATGTGCTCCAAATGGTTGAAAACTTGAAATTTTGGAAAAGCCTCAGTTGATAGGTTAGCATATTCAGGTTATGAAACTCCATTTCCTCGACACCCAAAACAAACGCCAAGGATCTATCGACATTGATCCTAACAAGACACCTCCCCTAGGAAGAGGAGGTGCTAGCGTTGTTTACCAAAATCCCGCCAATGCCCAAGAGGTCGTCAGGGTCTATCAGCCGCTTTTTTTATCTAAACACGGCAATTTGAAGCCAAAAATCCAGGCAATGTTGTCATTTCCGCCTGGAAATGAGGAAGTATTCGTAGCCTCCCGCCTTTGGCCTACTCCCCCTTGGCAGGGGCAGAAAGTTTTGTAAAGCTCGGTTTATAGAACCCCCTCCTTAGTAAAGGAAGGGTGCGCCGTAGGAGCAGGGTGGTTGCTGCTTGAAACCATCGAGAGAAATGATGCCATTTTATGCTGTTTTAGCTATAATCGATAAACACTAGCCATTTGAATTAACGATTCCTGTATCCTCGTAAACAACGCTTCCGTTTCGTTGTGCCCAGATTTCTGAAAAACCTACATGAGAAATTGCATTACGGCTCGCATCAAGTTGGCGTTCCGTTTCTTGCAATACAATGGCAACTCGACAGGGAAGTCGACTGACCCCGCCGATTCAAGCCATGGCGGAGCGGGTGACCGGTCTCATCGGTCACAGAGGAATCGGATCTAGGAGTGCGATTCGTTCCTAGCGAAATGTTT
>CAUYTX010000090.1:0-5578 GCA_963575665.1 Gammaproteobacteria bacterium
CTTGCATAATTATTCCTTTTAAATAAAAGGGGAGCCAAAGCTCCCCAATTCAATTACTTCGTAATGATGTAGTTGAATGTACCAACGCCGGCATCAGCGGAGCTTGTTACTACAAAAGAACCGTTCCCAGGGACAATTTTTAAAACAGACGCAGCATTTGCTTGTGTGTTCCAGTTTCCAACTACGCTACTTCCAGTCGTACAAAAAGTATCAGTAAATGATTGAGCAGCAGCTCCGCCCGCAGCGGCAGCAGCAGCTACAGCTTTCATACGCACAGCAGCCGTAGATACAACCACGCCACCAGTAGCCGCTCCAATATCAGGAACTGTGTACACAGTAGATTGACCAATTGTGCCGCTAGTAATTGTTGTGTTAAATGCCCCGCCTGCGTTACCCGCAGCAACAATCATTGTTCCGTTAGCAGCAGTTGCTGGAAACGCAATAAACGTACCAGCGTCACCGCTTGAACCTGAGGTAATGTTTCCGGCGGTACTGGTAATTGCGCCAGAAGCAGTAATTGTTCCCGCAGAAACAGCTAAGTTACCTGTAGATACAGTTGCTCCACCAGCTACACCCAATGCGCCAGTAATGTTTAACGCTTGGCCTAATGTGGTTGTAGTAGATGCCGCCTTAAGGTTTCCTGCCGTATCAGAAAAGACAGCCAAAGCGTTCGCAGTAGACGCGCCTCCAGAAAATGTAACACCTCCGGCAGATGGGTCTGCGTTCCATACAATGGCACTGATACCAATGAATTGTGGTAATGGTTCGACAAGCGTGTAGAAGTTACCGGCAGAAACGGAACCTGCGCCAACTGCCACGTATTGACCTGATTTCATTTGTTCAATAGTTTGTTGGTCGCTAGAGCGTTCTAAAATAACAGTAGAAGCAATTGCACGTACAATATAAACACCTTGTTCGTACGTATTGGTTTGCGTTTGAAGTAACACGCGGTCACCAACGGCAACAAGAACGCCGTCAATTGTTAACGTTGAAGCAGCTACCGTTAAGGTTGCTCCTACGCCGTTGTTGCTTGGTCCATTGGAATAAGTGCCTGCAATGTTTGCCGTAGACGCCAATCGAACAGGTGTTAACCATGGTGAAAAAACTGTTTGTGATAAGCTTGTAGTCATTTTAAAGTCCTTTTATTAGTAATATTACCATCCAAAGTTAATTAACTTCCCCATACCAAATTAGTTGCTGTTGTGCCCGTAGTATTAACCTTAATGGAAAATATTGGATGCCAAACACCTGAAACTAACCCGATAAGAGTTTGATCGGTTCCGTCCCATTTTTTATAGGAAACGTCACCAGACCCGCCAATGTATAACCAGCGGACGAATTCTACTGTGCCATTAGGCCCATAAAGAGTATCTAGGATTACGTCTCCAGTACGAGCAACACCCGCCATAACACGAGTAGGGCCTGTGTATGCATTAGGATCTAACGCCGGTACATTTTGTAATTGAACTGCCATTGTTGTACTCCTTGGATCATAATTTTATAAACACATTAAAGAAGCTTGTTGGTTCCATATTACCATCAGCAGCACCTTGAACGTTTAACGTGCCGCCACCTTGAGAAGCAATTGTATTTAATGCAATAAATTGATTGGTGCCTGACGATCCATAAACTCCTGCTGAGCCGCCCGGAGAATTGGTGCTAATTGCTATAGTGCTCCCTGGATGGTTATGCGCTGGCATGCTTGCAACTGTAATTACTTCACTACCAGCATATTGGCCTAATGCTCGTGCCGTTAAGCCAGCTCCCGCACCAGCGCCAGCCAAGGCTCGCCCTAAAGAGCGAGGCAACGTTAATGTTTTTAATGCAACAAAATCCGCAACCGCACTTGCACCTCTTCCAAGACCGCCGGAAACAGGTGCCCACGCATCAAGGACTCCATCCCAAATTGTTTTGTATAATTGAAACGTGTCTTGATTGGCGCGATTTGTAGCGCCTGAAGCTGTTTCACCAATTGAACCATCGTTCATGGCTACCCAGCCATATGGAGCTGACGACAATAAACTTGTTTTAATATCTCCGGTTCGTGGTGTTTGATTTATAGAATCAATTTCGTCATACGTATCAAATGTTTGATTAGGGCTAACATTTCCTAAATAAAGGGAAGGTTTTGTAAATTGAATATCACAATTTGTGCCTAATGGCAGTGCCAATTGAATATAGAGTGCGTCATCATTCGTTTGTTGGCCTCCTGTACCTAATGATTTCCCCGCAACACTAGGAATAGTTATTAATGTTTTATATGGAACCCATGAAGTCGTTAGGGTTATAGCTCCTTCGGTCGAGCTAGCCTCAACACTTGCAGATGTTCCCGAACCAAAGTACTGCACAACATTCACGTTCAGTGTAACCGGCGTTGCGGTAACCTTGGCCCAAATATTAAACGTCATAGCTTGGCCAGATAAATTTTTAACTTTTTGAGTAATTGGAAATTGGAACGATTTTAACGTTTCGCCAACGGGACTTCCGCTGCATTGATACCTTAAATATTCAACTGGCGTAGCATCGGGCGCTAATGGAGCGCTTGCGAGCGGGAACAACTCAAATGTTATTTGATCGGACAACAACGATGTGTCGTTTTTTACAAATCGAATATCAGGACCAACTGTGCCATATGCTGCTACGATTGGATTAATGAGTGCAGGCGTGAATCCTTTATGATTTGACGGCGCAATGACCGTATTCGTTAAGTTTGCGGCCGAAATCATGTCATCAATGTGGTTTATAAATACATTATTTGCGATGTAATTAAAAAGAGAAATAACTGTGCCGCCACCTCCTCCACCACTGCCACCCGAAAAATTGCTAATATCCCATATTAAATTTCCGTCTGAATCATTCACAAAAATATAATATAAGTCCTCAGGAGCTGCGCTATCAAATTCCCAATAAAATGGACCTTGCACACCATTCAAATCAAATATAATTGGGTTAGGCCAAGGAATAGTCCCGCCTGCATCTTGATAGACTATTTTGTCTTGTTCAAGATTAAGCGAACTGCGAGTGTACATTTTCGCGCCACCGGCAACCGTGCCTTCGTTGTTAATGATGACCCAGAACGGTTCAGGAGCTAGTGAGTATGTGACCGCCATTTACATTCCTTGTAAAAGTTCTATTGATATTGTATATCATTCCCAGTCATAAAAATAATGCTTGTTATTTATCCATCTTATGCTTTATAATTAACCAACTTATATAGTAGGATTAATTATGAACTGCCTTATATTTATGCTTGCCTGTTATGGATTGGCTTATTGCCTCAAAATAGATTAGCTATTCAACAATCTCATTGTTGCCAAACATTTGCTTTATCAACCAACCTAGACCGCCTATTGAGCCCGTCCCGAGCACGGCTTTAGGGACAGCATTCCTAATCTTAATTGCAGGGTGATTCCATCCTTTTTTTCTAGCAAATTCGCCTTTGCTCAAACTGTTCACGAGCTCAGGCGCGGTGCTTTTTTCATCTATATAATTTTGGATGTTTTTGTTATATCTATACGGGACAACATTCTCCCTGTAGCTGGTATTGATTCCACGATGTCTATCAGCCAAACGTTGGTTAACTGTCCCGTCCGCATTCAAAAACATATTGCCTTCAATGTGCCTTACGGTATGGTCTGCTGCATCATATAAATGGCGCTCTTCAGTCGTTAATGAGCTACTCTTTGACTTCTCATCCAAGCTTCTCATTATTCCTTTTAAATCACTAGTCGCTGATTGAGCGTTAGGCAATGTTGGGTGTTCTCTGAAGTACTCTAACCCACGGTAGTCTCTTGGAGACTTGTATTGGCGAATAAAAGCTAGATTGGTATCAATCAGATGATTACTTACTGGCACATTATCGATACCAGCACGCTCCGCATCTTCCCATAATCTATTATATTGATTTGTATGTGCGCCTTCCTGTCTTCTTTGCTCTCTAACAACATTTCTGGCTATGCCGCTATTGGTCAAATTCAATGGGTTTAAATTTCTTGCCAAACCAGCGCCGCCTGCAATATTTAAAGCATTACGACCAACGCCTCGAATGAATTTTTCACCTTCATACTTAGGCTCACCAAAAACATTATTAATATCTTGTGAAATGTCCTGTTGATAAGGAACTTTGTTTGCATATTCTTGTGGCAAAAGGTTAAGACGATTTGACGCGTAGTTCGCGAGCCCTCGTGGTACGTTAAGAAGATTGTGGCCCATCTCAGTAACACCAGCCCCTAATTGAGCGGCTGCGCGTTCTGGGTGCTCTATTAAAGACCCCCATGCTCCAGGAACTTCTGTTTTAGCTTGCTCTAAGTAGCCAGGAATGCTTTTTATAGCGCCAGCCAATCCTTTATATAGGTCTTCTCCTACACGATAAGGCGCCTTAAGTGCAGCTAGACCAATACTTTCATTATTTGATGAATCAAATAAATCACGTGCTTTAGGTTTGCTTAAAGAGCTGTCAGCGAAGAGGTCTTTACCCATGGTATTTTCCTTCTGACTTTAATCTTTCAATAACTTGCTGACGAGTCATATTATATTTCTGAGCAGTAAAATCAATATCATCATTAGAAGGATTTGCGCGCTTAGGGTTCAATCGATCATTTGCTTCTTTACGAATTGCATCGCCATCGATTTGCTTGTCTGCCCATTCGGATGCTTCTAATTTATTAGCATGGTTAGCACTCATGTATTTAGAAGTTAGCCTCGACCTTTCCATTAACATTTTATTTAATTCTGTTAATGTAGCCATTTTTCCTTTTGCACTATCAACAGTATCGCTCGGACCAGCTTTCATGCTTTGCAGTAAAACTTGTTCACCCTTCCTAAATTGTCCAGCAAAGTCGCGCGAAGCATCTTTAATAATATTACCGGTGAGGGTATAGAACCTCCCTACCATAGTTTGCTGAGCTTTTGTGCCCTCTTTAGCATAATAGGCAAGTTCATGATGACCTGCTAAAGGCGTATTTCGAATCTCTTCGAACTCAGGAGACCCCAAAATGTCGTTAATTTTGTTTAATGTGTTTGCATTATTTTCAGCATTAAATACAGTGTTGTTTAATTCCTCAATATCTTTGGCACGAATTTTTCCAGATTCCAAGCCTTCAGCAACAGCTCCCTTATAAGTTCCAGTGTTTTCTGCATAGGAAGGCTCGCGTCCTTGTGCAAAAGCGCGTTGAGCTTCAGGTGTAGACGCGCCCCATTCATTGCTTTGCTGACCAGGCTGGCCGCCTGTCATGTCTATTTGCATTTGATTGCCATCATAGTCCGTAGTCGTAGGATGAGGCCGATACCCTTCGCGCCCTACAAAAGGAAAGTCACCATTAGGTATAACGCCAGGACCTTCGGCAGAAACTCTAGGGTTAGAACTATTATCATAATCTTGTGCAGGCATATTGAATGCATTTTGATTAGGGCCTTGTTGGGGATTTTGTCCTATCAATGCACGAAAAGCATTTTTTAAATGCCCTGAAAATGAATTAGTAGAAGGCTCCCCAATTCCTGAAAACATGCTATTACCTTGATTGCCTTGTTGCATTTGATTAAACGCATTCATGCCTGAGTTTCGACCCATTCCAGCACC
>CAUYTX010000091.1:0-5568 GCA_963575665.1 Gammaproteobacteria bacterium
CATGTGTAGTAGTTTGATGCGACCCCTGATGCCTGTAGGACGATAGCGTATCTGGTGTTGGTGAGAAGCCTGTAGGGTGACATGGTGATGTTCTTCCATGCTCCTGTGGTGCTGATAGACCCGGTTGCTGTCCCTGATGCAAGTACTGCTCCTGATGGGAGATAGGTTGATGTGTTTGCGCTGTAGAGGTAGCAATGAAGGGTTCCTGGTCCGCCGTTTCTTTTCAACGCTGCTGTCACGTTATACAGGTAGTATCTTGTGGTGAGTCCTGTGGAGAACGTCTGTCCCACAAGATAGTTTGTGTAGATGTTTGTCAATGCTGAGGTGTAGGTTCCTGTGGTGTTCATGAAGCCTACTTGGTAGGATGTCTCGTTGGTGGAGAGTTGGCTGAACCCTGGGTTGTCTCCGTAGTTGAATCTTGTCCAGATGTTCTTATCGGTCATCATGTATCCTTGGAAGTCTATCCAGGATGCCCCAGTGTAGAGGCGGGATGTGTTTTCTGTTTCTGCGAGGCTGACGTTATGGTAATTTCCATATAGGAGTGACACGGAGTCATAAGGTCGAAGTGTGTAATAGTATCTTACTGTGGGATCTAGGAGAGTATTGTTGAAGTAACTCGCTGTCCCTGAATATAGAAGGACGGTTCCTAGTGTGTATCCTGTCCCGCTTCTATAGACATAGGTATTAGTGCAGTTCCCTCCTTTGGTCCATGTAATATTAACACTTGTGCTTGTGGTCCAGTTCGCCCTCACCTTGTTTAATGTTATCCCGCTTGTAGGAGGAGCAATAACGATGAATGTGAAGTTGAACGTCTTATTTGTCCATAGTGTTCCATCAGTGACGTTGATGCTCCACCATTTTTTACCAGGAGAAACAAAACCAGGAAGAAGTGATTGATATGTCCCATTCATTGCAGCAAGAGAACTAGAGAGAGTCGCCCATGCTCCTGTATGGTTGCTTCTGAAGCTGAAATCCATGGGGTCCGCGTTCAGGTCTTCTATCGTTATGTTCAATGCTGCGACAGGTGATGATATGTCTACCGCGTTGGATGCTGGTCCTGGCACAGTAACAGTGGGGGCATATGCTATTCCTCCTCCTGCAACGTACTCTAACGC
Organism: Gammaproteobacteria bacterium; assembly: GCA_963575665.1. Classification (GTDB taxonomy): domain Bacteria; phylum Pseudomonadota; class Gammaproteobacteria; order CAIRSR01; family CAIRSR01; genus CAUYTX01. Next base: position 1,116 of record CAUYTX010000091.1, read on the forward strand.
CCCGATATCATAGGTTCCTCCAACTGGCCTTACAACACTATCATAATCTGTTGTAACCGTATATACTGCGGATGCGGCACCGATAGCTGGGGAGGTAGAATTAAGATGAACGTCTCCTGTAGCATAATTATGCGGTTCAGGGTCATCATTGCTGCTTGTCGCCTCGGTATAATCAGCATCATCAGTATACCAACCTCCAAGAGTTGCACCATTGCCTTTGTAATACATGTTATTTGCAAGAGTTACATTTGTTTGCGATTTTGCCATATCAGTGAACTCAATCTGGTTCGTTGATGTTCCGTTGTTTACGCAGATGTTATTAACAAAAAATATGTTCTTCAGAGTTGTTGATGCCTTTGTTGGTTTAAACAACCGTGATGATGTACCACTACTAACATAGAATGTATTATATTTTATGTAAATGTTCTCCATGCGGGTAGGAGAAACAGAGCTTAGTATCCTAACACCGTAGCTTGTTTTTGCTGCGGTTGATGATAGGTTGAAGATGTTGTTATACACGCTGATGTTATGGATGTAACAGTTTGCTACCTCTGGGTTGAAATACACAGCGACCAGTGTTGTTGCAGTGGTAGAACCGAAGAACAAGTTATTATAAATATAAATATGATGAGCACTCCTGTCACCATTAGTATTGGGGTCGAACTTGATGGTGAAATAATATTTGTTATCGAAATTGTTGTAACGGATATACCCGTATGCTCCACCCGCGTTGATGAATTGTTTCACGAACTGCCTTGCGCTACAGTTCTCAAAAACATAATCCTTGCATCCTATGAACGACACGCATTCCCCTGTTGTCGCATTGTTCTGGATGTATTTGAACGTGCAGTTGTTTATGTTGATGTTGTTTATCCAATGTGTAGGATAATTAGAGTTTAGAAGATAGATGGCTCGTTTTGTTATGTTGAAGAAACTGCAATATGAGACAGTGATGTTATCTACTGTTGTTCCTCCTGCGAACCCTGCACCGTATATACAATCCGCAGAACAGTTACTGAAGTTTATCCCGTAGAATGTTATGTTATTCCAGCAGGATGTTCCAGAATAAAGCCGTATCATCCCATAACCTGCGGTTATGGATTTCAGTTTACCATCTATCACTACTTTCTCCCCCCCGTAGTTGCTGATGGTGAATGGATGTATAGTTGTTCCTGATCTGTTTATCTTTATGGTTCCGTAGGAGTCCCATCCCATCTGTGTATAGTCTCCTCCTCTGATATAGATAGTGTCGCTTGTCGTGCTCGCGTTTATCGCTTTTCTTAGTGTTGCGAATGGTGCAGCAATGCTTCCTGTCCCTGTCGTGTCGCTCCCTGCTGGGACGTTGGTGGATAGGCTGACGAACCATCCCGTTGGTATACCAGGGTCATATATCTTATAGTCGCAGGTCGTCACCGTCTGGTTCACCCAGATGCTTCCGTTGCTGGTGCTTGTCTTAGTGGAGGTTGTCGCATTGGTGTAGAGGATATAATCATAGGATGGTTTGAATCCATTGATTCTTGTATTCAGGACGACCATGTATTTTTGTCCAGTCCAGTTCAGTATCCAACCCGTGGATGCTTTTGGGTAGGATGCGATGCTGCTGAAGTTGATGAAACTGTTCGCTGATTCTGTTATGTTGAATCCTAATCCGTTCACGCTCACCCAATGAGTATCAACAGAAATATTATCTACTGTTAAGGGAGTGGTGGTGCTGTAGTATTCATTATCGCAACTGAAGGTGACACCAGGGTTCCACACCAACGCAGACACAGGAGATATAGGGATGAGGCTGAACAGAAGTAGGAATATTACTAGGCTTATTATTATCCTGTTTCGTAAGACTTTCATACGAGATTACCTGACCAGCCAATATCAAATGATTCTTTTAACCGTGAGTCCAAATCCAAGCAGTACCGGAATAGACAGCGATATCACCAGTAGTTACATTCACATACATGGAGCCACTATGAGGAACCGTTGGGGCAGCAGTCGGTAAACAAAAAGCATTACATGTTGCATCACCAACATTTCCCATTATTTTTATGTTCGTTGCAGTCGCACCAATATTATCATCTATCTGTTCCCCGCCATTTCCCCATATCTGATTACCAATGATGTTGACAAAATTAGCCGAATCTATCTCTATCCCATCATTCGTATTATATTTTATATGACAATTATCAATAGAAATATTTGTGCATGTCGCTGACAGATCAAATCCCTTCACGTTTGCATTGACAGTACATCCACTGAAGATGATGTTTTTTACAGCAGACCCGAAGTCATCGACACCATCTATGGTATTTGATTTAAATCGACAGCCGATGAATGTCATGTTGCTTGCTGTTTCAAGTGTGACACCATATTCGTTATTGTTTTCAGATGCGACATTCACGAAAGTGTCTCTAACACTAGATGAGATATAAATTCCTTTTTTGAATCCTTTTAATTCGACATTTGTTATCTTACAGTCATCTCCACCGTTTATGTATAATCCACTATGCGACAAAGCAACTGCTGTCCCATTATAGCATTGCATATTGTTTATGTTTGTAAAATCACTGCATAATGCAAAACTATATCCATTAATGGCACATGCTTTCGGGTTTTTATGCATGATGATATTATTGAAATTAAGTCGATAACTTGTTGATGCAGTATAGATACCTCCCCATCCATACTCAATGTTTAAATTGAAGAAATTAGAATCTTTTATATATCTGCACCATATCCCCTGCATCTGATATCCAGCGACAAGACCATTGTTCGTGAGATTTCTAATGGTGATACCATCAAATGTGAGGTTATGACATATGTTAGTAGCAGAAGATTCAAACTTCATACCACCACCAGTCCCCGAAATCTCGACATCTGAAAAACGTGACCAGTTCACACCATTAAGGTCCATTCCCCATGTCAAAAAAGTCGAACGGTTTATCCCATTTCCCTTAAAATGAAAATTCTCTCCTGTTATATACTGGCTGTTGCGTATCTTTAACATTTGCTGAGTAGTTGGATAATCATCTACATCATTGATAAAAAGATTGGTAAGATCAGAATATGCGTTATGGTTCTCATTTAGAATTATTCCAGCACGATAGAGATTATAAATATGTATGTTATAGAAATGGAAATAACTTGAATTATCTATTTGGATAGCTACCGCATTATTAACGATAGTTCCTGTTCTGTTGTTTCCATCCATGCTAAAGTCGCATAAAGTAACATTATGGACAAGATGTCCTCGTAACCAAAATCCTTGATATCCACTATATGAATTTGATAATCTCAATACTGTCGAGTTCATCCCAGTGCCTCGTATTGTTATATTGCTAGTAAGATTAATCATATTAGTAAAAACTATCGTTCCAGATGGAATCCATACTGTTCCTGAAACATTTGCAAGATCATATATCGCTGTTTGTAGGTTTGCCCTTGTCGCCGTCCAATAGTTCCCCTTACTGTTACGGATGAACGTATCAAAAGAATCACCAGTACTAGTGATTGTGCGGGTCACTGCAAAGACCGACCCAATTGTTATCATGATGAACAGTCCTGCGATTGCGATTGCCTCGATTTTTGTCCTAAAACTTATTATTTTCTTCATTTTCCTATCATCTCTTTTTTTATTATGCCTACTTTGACCCTGTTTCATGTCAAAAGCCAGGCTTTACAACCAACATTTTTTAGCTTATCTTTTTCTTTTCCGATGTTTCGTCTGATTCAGCATCTTCAGACTGCCTAGGACATTACTAGAACCAGAAACCAAACTAGGGATACCAGCCATGCTGGAACCAATAGTGAATGCATTCATTGCTGCTGGAGCCCCAGGACCTGTGATTGAGCCAGCAACTATCCCTGCGGTCCCGTAGCCTACTGATTCTGTCATGAGCATCCCTGTGGTCCGTCTGATGCCTTTCATATGTTTGTTATAATGTTTCTTCGTCATTTCTTCTTTTTCTCCTTATACATGAAATTAGGCGAATCCGTGTTGAAATTAGGGAACTGTTTCTTCATATTCTTTTGCACTTTATTGAATCCTGAACAGCTTTTCTTCGCTGTCTCTAGGAAATCTCGTTTCTTAGAATATATGGGGTTAAACAAACCATATCATAAAAAATGGATAACAAACTATAGAGAAACTTTTTTAAAGAATACGAGGGCGCAACAGAGATTAATTTATGAATCAGAACTTGTACAACCAAAGACGGCTATGCCTGGTGGTTTTAGGACAACAACCATAACAGTACCAGATATACTAGGAAAATATGCGATATTCCCTCCAATTTTTACTTATCCTGGTTTGACTACAGGGATGCGAAGATTATCTTATACCAAAAGAGGGATAGTCGTTCCAGAGATAAAAAGCAGATCGATTGTGGTTTCTAAGACGGATGCATTGGGGATCATGGATACAAGTCTGAAAGCATATGTGTCAGATACAGCATTGCTT
>CAUYTX010000092.1:0-5563 GCA_963575665.1 Gammaproteobacteria bacterium
TTTATAAAGAAAATAAGTATAGAGAAAAAGAAATAAACCCGATTGCAAGGTTAAGTGCTACAGGTATTATGGAAGATTGTAAAGAAGAACAAATTACTTTAGAAAAAGGAGTACAAAAGGCGACATTAATTCAACAAACAATTATGTCATTAGACGAAATTGATAGTAGATTATATGGTATTAATAAACGTTTAGAAGATTTAACATTTAAAACTGGTCTATGTAGTGCTGAACCAGATTCGGGTGATACATGTGAACCTGGTGATGATACATATACAACAAGATTACTTAATAATTTAAATATTATTGATACTAGGTTAAATTTTATTACTGATAGGATAACTGATTTAGAAAAATTTATATAAGTAATTATGAAAATATCAGTAAATCAAGATGATTCATTCCAATTGGAACAAGTTTATTTACCAATCACATTGGTATCAGATGATAAAGAAGAAATGACTATCGTAATGCGAGATAGTGGTTTCGAGTTTAAATATCAAGGAACTTGGTATAGTGCAAAAGATGGTGAAGTTGAACTTATGAAAAAGAGTTTACCAATACAATTAGATGGTGAATTAATGGGTGTTACGAGTAATTTTAATAAATAAAAATGAATAAACAAATAACATATGATTATTTACTTGAAAATGGGTTAATTCTATTTGAAACTATTGTAGGTAGCCAAGCTTACGGAACTCAAACTCCAACCAGTGACGAGGACCATAAATTTGTATACATATTGCCGATAGATAATATTCTAGGTACTGGTTATGTGGAGCAGCTTAATGTTACAAAAGACATTACTGGTTGGGAAATTAGACGTTTTCTAGAATTGATGGGTTCTAACAATCCAACAGTGCTAGAACTTCTTAATAGTCCAGAAGATTGTATCATCAGCAAACATCCATTATTTGATATTATTCTTGAACAAAAAGAAAAGTTTATTACCAAAGTATGTAAGGATAGTTTTGGGGGTTATGCTAGACAGCAAATTAAAAAAGCTAAGGGTCTTAATAAGAAACAAAACTGGGAGAAAGATAAGGTAGTTCGTAAAGACCTATTAGATTTCTGTTATGTTATTGATGGAGAAAAAACCATTCCATGGAAAAAATGGAATGATGGTAGATTTGAAGAAAAATACATTGGTGCTGTTAATTTATCAAATGCTAGAGATGTATATGCTTTATTTTATGATAAAGTAAGTGAGTTATTACATTCAGATAGACATACTGAAGCTAAACGAAAAGCTTCAAAGGAAATTCGTAAAGATGCTGGTAAATCAATGGGGTTTGGTTATAAAGGTCTTATCAATACTGGTCATGAAGATGAAGATGGTAAGATTAATTATGGTATTTCAAATCAATTAAGACTTTCTAGTATCCCTAAAGGTGAGAAAGCTATCTGTAACCTAATCTATAACAAAGATGGTTACTCAGAACATTGTAAAGATTATAGAGAGTATCAAGAATGGTTAGATAACCGTAATGAAGCTCGTTATGTTGAAACACAAGAACATGGTCAACGTATTGATGGAAAGAATATGATGCATTGTATTAGACTTATTAATATGGCTACTGAGATTGGAGAAGGTAAAGGTATTATAGTTAGACGACCAGATGCTGCAGAACTTCTTAAGATTAGACGTGGTGAGGTTGATTTGGAAACTCTTATTGAAACTGCAGATGCTGCGATTGCAAATATGGATTCAGTGTTTGATAATTCAAACTTACCAAATAGTGTTGATAAGAGTTTGGTAAATGATTTATTGGTAAGGATTCGTACAGAATTTTATTCATAAAGAGAATTATTCTCTAGAAGGAACTTGATGGTTTCATCAGCTTCTTTACAATCATCTATAAATGAGAACACATTCTCATCGGTAAGTATACGCCATTCATTCATGGCTTCAGATTTGGAGCCAGAATGTTTTCGGTGCATCCATTGTTCCACTTTTAGATAGTTTTTTGAATAGTATTGTTTAAGAAGACTTATTTTATTAGGATTACCTGTTTGCAATTGCTTTAAACGAAGGTTTGGGTCGTTTTTAGTTATACCAATCTTATGGGATTCATTCCCATCAATGTCGGTTTGTAATAAGAGGTAAACGTAGCCCATAATTCTTAAATATAAGGAATATTTTAAAAATTGTCAATATAATTTAAAAATAAATCAAAAAAAACTTGACTATTTAAAATCTTTTTGTATATTTGCATATATTTAATAACAAGTGGTATTCCACACAAAAATAAAACAATGAAAAATTTAATTAGTTTAGAAGTCCTTTTCGTATTATGTTTACTATTAGTAGACAGGATGGGTCATATATGTTAATGAAATTAGAATCATAATATTATAAACCCATTTAAGTCAAATTAAATGGGTTTTTTTATTTTATGGCGTGATGGCCGAGTGGTTAGGCAGGTTGAGTTTATTACCTAAAACAATTAAGCTTTTTACTAATTTAATTATATTTATTATTAAAATAAATTATGAGTTGGACAGAAACAGATATTGAATTAGCAATAGCGTTAATTAAAGAGAATAAAAATTTTAAAGAAATAGGTGAAATATTAAATAAAACACAAAATAGTGTGACTAAAAAATTAAATAAATTAGGTTATAAAAGTGTTTATAATAAAACTAAAACAAAATATGATAAAATAGATTGGGTTAAAATTCAAAAATTACACGATGATGGGTATTCATATAGAGATTTAATAATTGAATGTAAGCTAACACCAATTGCTATTAAATGGGGAAAAGATAATGGAAAGTTATTATTTAGAAATCAAAAAGAAGGTTTAAAATTAGCTTGGAAAAAGGGTAAATATAAAGAAAGTGATAAAACTGGGTTAAACAGATATCGACAATTATGTGAATTCAAATTTAATGTTTTTCATTTTCCAAATAAATTTGATTTAAAATTAATTGAAGAATTTGGGTGGTATAAAGCTAAAAATAGAGGTGATAACCCTAATGGTGTTAGTAGAGACCACATGTATTCTGTAAAAGAAGGTTATTTAAACAATATTGACCCATATATTATTAGTCACCCAGCGAATTGTATGTTAATGAAACATAATGATAATAATAAAAAAAACATTAATTGTAGTATTAGTTTAGAAGAGTTAAATAATAAAATAAATAAATGGTGATGTAACCAAGGGGATTGGTGATAGTCTGCAAAACTATATACGTCAGTTCGATTCTGACCATCACCTCGTACACAGGTTCGAATCCTGTTCACGCCTCTGGATTAAGCTCAATAAGAGCAACAATAAAGCTCAAATTAGTGATAAAATGAGCTACAAATAACATAAGTGTGAGCTTAAACAATTAAAATAATAAGATATGGTATTTATATGCGAACATTGTGGAGAATCAATTAATGGAGTTGCCGCAGTACACAACGGAAAATTTTTGCACCATAGATGTGTTGAAGCTTATGAAAAAGCTAAAGCTGAAGAAGGCTTAGAAGAAACACCAATGGAAATCGAAGAATAATAGATTCTAATTTTGGCCGAGTGGTGGAATGGTAGACACGCTGGACTTTTTACATAAGATATTATAAATAACCACTGGCCTAGTGGTGCAAATGGCTGAGACACATGGGACTTAAAATCCCACACCCAAGCGGTAAACATTGTAGGTTCGAATCCTACCTAGGTCACAAAAAAGTTAAAAAATATTTAACTTTTTGCTAAAGTTCGGATATTTATAATAAAGTTAAATATGAAAAATAAATATTCTGTTGAAGATGTAAAAGAAGCAGTTAAAAAGTCTAAATCATTGGCTAACGTTCTTAGATTAATTGGGTTAAAACCTAAAGGTGGTAATTATTCAACCATTAATAAATTTATAAGTGATAATGGTATTGATATAACACATTTTACTGGTAAAATACATAATGTTGGTGAAGACTATAAAAGAATAAATAAAATTATACCGATTAATTTATTTTTAGTTGATGGGTTAAAAGTATCGAGTAGTGGGTTACGAATAAGGTTAATAAAAGAAGGTATTAAACAACATTGTTGTGAAAATTGTAATTTAACTGAATGGTTAGGTAATAAAATACCATTAGAATTGCATCACATAGATGGTAATCATTTTAATAATGAGTTAAGTAATATACAATTATTATGCCCAAATTGTCATGCTAATACACCTAATTATAGAGGTAATAATATAGGTGTGAGTATAATACCTAAAACATTAAGAGAAATGTATCCAGATTTATTTGTTAAAAAAGAAAAAATGGATAAAATAGTGAAAGAAAATTTTTGTCAATGTGGTAATAAAATAAAAAATTCATCTAAAACATGTATTGAATGTAAATACATTACCGCTAGAAAAGTAGAACGACCTAACTTAGATATTTTACTAAATGAAATTAAAGATTTAGGTTATACAGGTACTGGTAGAAAATATGGTGTTAGTGATAACACTATAAGAAAATGGGTTAAAAAATAAATTGGCATCTCCCTAGGGAGAAGGCTTTGGTTATCGGTCTGACCTTATAGACCGAAATTTGCCGATGTGGTGGAATGGTATACACGGATGCCTTAGAAGCATTCCCCGAAAGGGTTGCAGGTTCGAGTCCTGTCATCGGTACAAACGTTTTAAAAATAAAATAATGGAATCGATTAAACATAGATTAGAGATTTTAAATAGTAGTTATTGGGAACATTTTAAATTTGCTAAAGATTTAGCTGGTTATTTAGATTATGACCACCCAAAAAGAATAAAAATTGAAAACTTATTGAATGAAATGGTTGATGAAATCCATAAATTAAATCAAGAAATAAAAGATATGCATCCATAGCTCAGTTGGTTAGAGCACTTGCTTTACACGTAAGGGGTCCTAGGTTCGAATCCTAGTGGATGTACTAACATTTTAAAAGTTATTAATGAATATTCAAAAATAGTTGATATTTATTATAAAACAAAAATATGAAGCTTACCAATATATATAATGAACTTCTTAATGAAGATTTTAAAAGTCAAACAAAAAAATTCATATCTCAAGGGTTTGACCCTGATATTGTTAAATCATATATCGATAAATTTAAATATATTAGAGATAAAAAATTTAAAGAAATGTTTGACACAGAAGTCAATATCAATATTCCAATAGATAAAAGAAATGATATTGATTCATATAAGGATTTTCATGATTTAGAGGTGTTAGTTGATTATGTTGGTGGTAAAAGACCAGTGTCTACTGGAATATCAAAATCTAATGATGATATTGATGTATCAGGTGAAGCTGTTTATAGAGATACAAATATTGAAGTATTTTATGCTGACAATCCTAGAGCATGTATTAAATATAAAGGTAGTTTTCCTTATAGTTGGTGTGTAGCCAGGTCAGATTCATCAAATATGTTTTATACTTATAGGTTTAAACCTTATGAACCAGCTTTCTATTTTATTAAAGATATTCCAGCAACAAAAGAAGAATTTAAAATTTGGAATTTAGGGAAAACAACATTTAGTGGTAAATTCCAAAATAAATACCATTTCTTTGTAATCCAAGTTCCAAAAAATGTTGATTTAA
>CAUYTX010000093.1:0-5546 GCA_963575665.1 Gammaproteobacteria bacterium
CTGTTAACTTTGTTGCCGGGCGCGCGACCACTATCCAGTTGACGGCTACTCCCACTACGATACGTCCGAATGGTTTCAGTAATTTGAAAGCTACTGTTTTGGATAGAAATAGCAATCCGGTTGCTGGTGAAGTTCTTAACTTTGATGTTACCAACAACATAAGTCATGGATCTTTTGCTTCTACTTCAGACACTACGGATGGCAATGGTCGTGCTACTGTTGTTTATACTGCAGGCTCTATCGCAGGCACTGATACTCTCAAAACTTCTTTAGCTAGTGGCATATCCTCGGCTACCACAGATGTTATTGTTGATGTTTCTGCTACGGTTGTTGGTTCTATAACGCTAACTACCAGTGCACAGAACGTTGTGGCGGATGGAGCCAGCCAAGTTAAACTTCGCGCCACTGTCAGAGATGTCGATGGCAACCCTGCTACAGGATTACAAGTAAATTTCTCTCGTACTGATGGAACTTTGGTTTCTTCAAGCAGTACTACAGATTCAGCTGGCATTGCAGAAGTTGGTCTCATTTCGCCTACGCGCACTGGAACGGCCACCGTTACTGCGACGGTGAGTGGTTTCAATAGTTCCACGACTGTTAACTTCATTTCTGGTGTTGTTTCTACCATCACCCTAGTAGCTACCCCTAGTGCAGTACATCCGAATGGTTCCAGTGTGTTGAAGGCTACTGTCCTAGATAGCAATGGAAATCCGGTCTCTGGTCAAAGCCTCACTTTTGATGTTGTCAACAATAGGAGCGGTGGTTCTTTTGCTGCTACTTCAGGTACTACGGATGGAAATGGTCAAGCCATAGTTTCCTACAACGTAGGCCCCAGCGAAGGCACGGATACCATCAGAGCCTCTGTAGCCAATGGTATTCCTTTAGCTACAGTGGATCTTATTGCTAGTTTTTCCTCGATCGTAGTGGGTTCTATTGCTCTTTCTGCTGGCGCGTCTAGTGTCGTAGCCGACGGCGTCAGCTATGTTCAGTTGCGAGCTATAGTCAAAGACTTCGACGGTAACCCCGCTCCTGGACTTTCGGTAAACTTTTCTAGTACTGCTGGAGGACTAACTTCTACTTCAGTTGTTACTGATGCAGCTGGTATTGCTTTAGTAGACTTGATTTCCTCTACACGAATCGGAACTGCTACCGTCACTGCTAGTGCGAGCGGTTTTAATACCACTACTACAGTTACTTTTGTTGCAGGGTCCCCTGTCGAGGTTATGGTATCGGCCACTCCCAGCACGGTTGAGACAAATAATAGGAATAGCAATATACAGGCTCATGTTTTAGACGTAAATGGTAACCCGGTAAGTAATCAGAAGCTTTCTTTCGTTATCTCCAATAATATGAGTGGTGCGTATCTTGACACTCTTTATTTTGATACCACTACCAACAGTAATGGGCTCGCTGAGGTTGTATACCATTCTGGTTCTTTAGTTGGTGATGATACAATCAAAGCCACATTGTCCAACGGGGTTTCTGGTACTAAGATTGTTCATGTCAGCAATGGTTCTGTAGTGGTTGGTGAGATTTCCCTTGTTGTTGGTGCCTCGAGTATTGTGGCAGATGGAGTTAGCACAGTTAAATTGCTAGCTAAGGTAAAAAGCATTGATGGACTTATCCTTGCAGGAGAATCAGTTAATTTTTCTACTACTTCCGGGAGCCTATCAACTCCTACAAGTATTACTGATTTAAACGGCCTTGCTGAAGTTCTCCTCACTTCGCCAACACGTGTTGGAACTGCTACTGTGACTGCGGTGGTGAAGGGTTTTAGTACTACCACAATTATCAGTTTTATTGCTGGACCTGCCACTTCTGCAAAATTAGCGGCTGTACCTACTACGATTCGTCCTGGCGGATCAAGTATTGTCACAGCTACTACTTTAGACGCCAATGAAAATCCAGTTCCTAACGAGACAGTTAGTTTTGACACCAGCCAAAATAGTAGTGGTGGATCTTTTGCTTCTGCTTCGGTTATTACTGATGGTAATGGACGCGCGATCGTTTCTTATACCGCTGGTTCCGTTGCAGGTGTTGATATTCTCAAGGCTACACTAACCGGCGGTTTTTCTTCTAACACAACGAGCATTACAGTCGACACCTCTGCAATCGTAGTGAATTCCATTGTCCTTACTGCCAGTGCAGAAAGCATGGTAGCCAACGGGACTAGTCAGGTTAAGCTTCGCGCTACTGTTAGAGATGTCGATGGCAATCTTGCCATTGGTCTTCCGGTTGATTTCTCCACCACGCTTGGAACCCTGATAACCACTTCGGGGGTTACTAATTCTTTTGGCATTGCTGAGGTTGGCCTCAAGTCTTCCACTCGCGCTGGAACTGCTAGTATTACTGCCACCTCGAGTGGTTTTAGTGCCACCACAACGGTTGCCTTTATTGCCGGATCTGCAGCCTCTATCGTCTTAGTGGCAACCCCTGCTGCCATTCGTCCCAATGGCCTAAGTAGTATCACAGCTACTGTTTTGGATAGCAGTAGAAATCTGGTTTCTGGTGAAGTACTTAGTTTTGAGATCGCAAGTAATGTCAGTGGAGGATCTCTTACCGCTGTTTCCGCTATTACCGACGGTAATGGTCGTGCCATTGTTTCTTACACTGGAGGTTCTGCTACGGGTACTGACATCCTCAAAGCTTCCCTAACCAGTGGTATCTCAACTACCGTGGGTATTACTGTCAATGCTTCTGCCGTTGTAGTAAATTCTATTGCTCTTCTTGCCAATCCACAGAGTTTGGTAGCTAATGGGAGTAGTCAGGCTACACTTAGTGCTACCGTTAGAGATGTCGATGGTAATCCTGCCGTTGGACTTCAAGTTGATTTTTCTGCCACTGCTGGAACTTTGACAGCCACCTCAGGTACCACTGATTCTGCTGGTGTTGCTGAGGTTAGTCTCACATCTTCCACCCGCGCTGAAACCGCTAGTGTTACTGCCACTGCGAGTGGTTTCAGTACTACTACAACGGTTACTTTTGTGGCTGGATCTGCTACTTCTATCGTGTTAGTGGCTACTCCTACTACGATTCATCCCAATGGCAAAAGTACTATCACAGCCACTCTCTTGGATATCAATAACAACCCAATTCCTGGCAAACCCATCAATTTTGATATCACGAGCAACACCAGCGGCGGATCTCTTGCCGCTGCTTCAGCTACTACCAACAGTGACGGTCGTGCCATTGTTTCTTACACTGGGGGATCCACTGCGGGCATTGACACCCTCAAGGCTTCAACCAGCGGTATCTCAACTACCGTAGGTATTACGGTTAATGCCTCTGCCATTGTAGTAGATTCCATTGTCCTTACTGCTACTCCGCAAAGTATCGAGGCCAATGGAATTAGTCAGGCTACACTTAGTGCTACCGTTAAAGACGTTAACGGAAATCCTGTTCCTAACCTTCCGGTTGATTTCTCTACTACTGCCGGAACCCTAGCAACTGCCTCAGGTACTACTAATTCTGCTGGTGTTGCTGAGGTTAAGCTCAAATCTCCTACCAATGTTGGAAAGGCCGATATCATCGCCACTGCCAGTGGTTTCAGTGCTACCACAACGGTTACCTTTGTGGCTGGACCTGCTGCTTCTATCGTGTTAACAGCCAGTCCTGTTGAAATTCGTCCTAATGGGTCGAGCACTATTACAGCTACCGTCTTAGATGCCAACGGTAACCTGGTTTCTGGCGAAGTACTTGATCTTGGGATTCTAAGTAACGTCAGCGGAGGTTTTTTTGCTACTCCTTCGGCTACTACCGACGGAAACGGTCGTGCTGTTATTTTTTACACTGGAGGCTCTACTCCAGGTACTGATATCCTCAAAGTCTCTTTAGCTAGCAGGACTTCTTCTTTTAGTACAGTGAACATCACAGTGGATGGTTCTGCAATTGTGGTGAATTCTGTTGTTCTTGTCGCCAGTGCGCAGAGTATCGTAGCTAATGGGATTAGTCGGGCCAGACTTCGTGCCACTGTTAAAGATATCGATGGCGATCCTGTCGTCGGTTTTCAGGTTAATTTTTCTACCACTGCTGGAACCCTAACGGCTGTCTCAGGTATTACTGACACCACCGGTGCCACTGAGGTTAGCCTCATATCTTCCACTCGTGCTAGAACGGCTACCGTTACTGCCACTGTGAGTGGTTTCAGTGCTACTACCACGGTTGCTTTTGTTGCCGGATCTGCAGCCTCCGTCACATTAGCAGCGGCCGCTCCCAGCAAGATTGGTCCGGGCGGCTTGAGCACTATCACAGCTACTGTCTTAGATACCAACAACAACTTAGTTTCTGGAGAAGCAGTTGGTTTTGAGATCACGAGTAACGGCAGCGGAGGATCTTTTACTGCTACTTCAGCGATTACCGACGGAAACGGTCGTGCCGTTGTTTCTTATGTTGGAGGTTCTACTGCGGGTACTGACATCCTCAAAGCTTCTTTGACTAATGGAGTTCCTTCTAATACGGTGAGTATTGAAGTCAACATCGCTGCGATCGTGGTGAATTCTGTTGTCTTGATTGCCAGTGCTCAAAGTATTGTGGCCAACGGCACTAGCGAAGTTGTACTTAGTGCTACCGTTAAAGACATCGATGGCAATCCTATTCCTAACCTTCAGGTTGATTTTTCTACTACTGCCGGAACCCTGACAACTACCCTAGGTACTGGTACTGCTGCCTCAGAGACTACTAATCTCACTGGTATTGCTAAGGTTAACCTCAAATCTTCTACTCGCGCAGGAATGGCCACCATTACTGCTACTGCGAGTGGTTTCAGTGCTACCACAGCCGTTACCTTTGTGGCTGGATCAGCAGCTTCTGTCGTGTTAGCGGCTACTCCCACTACGATTCGTCCCAGTGGTTCAAGCACTATCACAGCTACCGTCTTAGATGCTAACAACAACCTAGTTTCTGGAGAAACACTTAGTTTTGAGATTACGAGTAATACCAGCGGAGGATCTCTTACCACCAATTTAGCTACTACCGACGGAAATGGTCGTGCCGTTGTTTATTATACTGCGGGTTTTGTTGTGGGTACCGATACTCTCAAGGCTTCTTTGGCTAATGGAGCCTCTTCTAGTACAGTAGATATTCAAGTCGACACTTCTGCGATCGTGGTGAACTCTGTCTTCCTAATTGCCGGTGCACAAAGTATTGTGGCCAATGGAGTTAGTCAAGTTAAACTTCGTGCCACAATCAGAGATGTCAGCGGCAATCCTGCCATTGGTCTTCCAGTTGACTTCTCCACCACTGCTGGGACCCTAACGGCTATCTCAGGGATTACTGACACTACTGGTGTCGCTGAGGTTAGCTTGAAATCTCCCACGCGCGCTGGAACGGCCGCCATTACTGCCATTGTGAGTGGTTTCAGTGATACTACGACCGTTACCTTTGTGGCTGGACCTGCAGCTTCTATCGTGTTAGCGGCTACTCCCACTACGATTCGTCCCGGCGGATCAAGCACTATCACAGCTACCGTCTTAGATGCTAACAACAACCTAGTTTCTGGAGAAACACTTAGTTTTGAGATTACGGGTAACGTCAGTGGAGGATCTTTT
>CAUYTX010000094.1:0-5541 GCA_963575665.1 Gammaproteobacteria bacterium
GCAGTCAGGCCTCTCTGTGAAGCAGGAACCCACCGAAGAGACTACACAGTTCAGCGTGTAGATCGGTGGGAATCCCCGTCCTTTAGGACGGGGAGGATGTCAATGTTCTTACTATACAATTAGTTTAGAGCGCGTTAAAAAAATGGGTGAATGAGCCGATAAAAATAAGATGGATGCGCGCACAATAGGTTTCGGTAGGGAGGTTCGTTACTCATGTCTACTCGTTCTACTTCTTCTGCTGGGGCCTACACTGACTTTCAAGGATTGGCTGAACTTCGTGGGCAGGCGCGCAAAGATCCAGCGGCAAACTTAAAAAAGGTCGCCAGCCAATTTGAAGCTATCTTTATTCAAAATCTCCTCAAAACGGCTCGTGCTGCCAAACTCTCTCCCGGGTTACTAGATGGACCACAGGGAGATACCTACTGGGACATGTATAACCAACAGCTTTCCTTGACGCTTTCCAAAGGAAAAGGCATTGGCATTGCCGAAATGTTAGTACGACAACTACAGGCTTCTCTCCAAAATCTTCCCCCTGAATCCACCTCTCCTGCCCAGGCAGCCTCTTCTTCTTTGCAGCAAACTTCGGAGACTTCTTCTCTCAAACCAAAAGTAGAAGCTTCTAAAGAACCACCGAAAACCCCAGAAGAGTTCGTAGCTCAAGTTTGGCCCGCAGCCCAAAAGGCAGCAGCGGAATTGGGTGTGGATCCGGCAGTGTTGGTGGCGCAGTCTGCAGTCGAGAGCGGTTGGGGACGTTCCGTAGCACGTTTGTCAAGTGGGGAAAGTAGCCATAATCTCTTTGGCATCAAGGCCGATAGTAGGTGGGAAGGAAAACGAGTGACAGTGTCTACTTTGGAGTACGAAGGTGGAGTGATGGCACGTCGTCAAGATCCCTTCCGTGCCTATGATTCATTTGAAGAAAGTTTCCAAGACTATTCTAGTTTTCTACGTAGCAACCCAAGATATCGTAATGCACTGATGCAAGCAGGAGATCCAGACGCGTTTATACGAGGTTTGCAGGCAGCAGGGTATGCCACTGATCCTGCTTATGCCAAAAAAGTCTCTTCTGTGTTACACGGCAAATCTTTGCGCGACGCTCTATCCGGTGGCAGCTGATAAGGATTTAATATGTACGAAATAATGAGTATAGGGGTCTCAGGCCTTCTGGCCGCGAGCCGCGCACTGACGGCTACCAGTCATAACGTCGCCAACGTAAATACACCCGGGTACTCTCGTCAGGTTGCCGATTTTGTCACGCGCCTACCAATGCGCATAGGAAATAACTATCTAGGGAACGGAGTCGACGTAGAACAAATCCGTCGTAACTATGATGATTTTTTAACAAAGGACCTACGAGAAGTCACGGGACAACACAGCCAAGTCGAGACACTGCACACTTTGTCTAGCCAAGTAGACAATTTATTGGCGGATCCCGATGCTGGTTTGTCCCCTGCCCTCAATGACTTTTTTAAGGCCATGCAGGGGGTCGCTAATGATCCCTCTTCAGGTGCCACGCGCCAAAACTTCCTATCCAACGCATCTAGTTTAGAAGAACGTTTTCACCTACAGGCTGGAGAACTAGATAGTCTTTCAAACCAAGTCAACACCCAAATTCAAAATCAAGTCGACGAAGTCAACGCATTTGCTTCTAGCATTGCCAATTTTAACAAAGCAATCGTGATTGCCTCATCAAGAGATGCAGGCAATGGCCCACCTAACGACCTGCTAGATTCCCGAGATGAGGCCATCCGGCAATTGTCCGAGAAAGTGGGGGTGACTGTCGTCAAACAAGACAACGGTGCTCTAAATGTTTTTATGGGCAATGGCCAAAGTTTGGTCATGGGTACGGAATCACAATCTCTCTTGGTTGTTAGAGGGGAGTCGGATCCTACCCGATTAGAAATTGCTACTCCTCCGTTCAATCGCGGCACCCCAGCCAACATCATCTCTGGCCAAGTCAATGGTGGTTCTTTAGGAGGATTATTACAGTTCCGCCAAACGATTTTAGAACCTGCTAAAAACGGTCTTGGGCGGATTGCTATTGGCATTGCTTCAGAAATGAATGCCCAACACAAATTAGGCATGACCCTAGAAAATAAACTTGGCGGAGATCTTTTTCAGGTTCCAGACCCCGATGTTTTTTCAAATGCTAAAAATCTCGGTACTCTTCAAGTTACTGCTGCCGTTACAAACACTTCTGCACTAACCACTAGTGATTATCAACTAACCGTTGGTTTCAATGGCTATCAAGTCACTAAGTTAAGCGATGGCACGGTAACCACAGTCAATGATCCAACGGCCACGTCTATTGACGTAGATGGCTTGACCTTGAGTATTGGCAGTGGTGTGGGTAAAACGGGTGATTCCTTTTTAATTCGTCCTACCCAGAACGTTGCTGCACACTTTTCCTTGCTCGTAAACGATCCTGCGAAGTTAGCGGCTGCGAGTCCACTCCGAAGTTCTGTGGGTACTGAAAATACCGTAAAAGGTAAGATCACTACCAGTGTGATCGATACCACTAATGCAGCTTTTACCACAACCCCGGGAGCACTTTCGCCTCCTCTGCTAATTCGTTTTGATGATTCTCCTCCTGCGCCGGGGTTGTCTTATTCGATTTATGACAACACGGATCCAGCAAGCCCCGTCATGCTTCTCGGAACAGACTACACGGATCCTGCCAATCCCGTTCAGGTGAATGGCGGTAGTATTGCTTACGACCCAACGGTAGGTGGCACGGTTTTACCCAGTACTACACCCGCCTTAGACTATGGTTATCAAGTGTCCCTTTCGGGTGCTCCAAAACCAGGTGATTCCTTCACCGTGGGGTACAACACTAGTGCCACTGGGGACAACCGAAACCTATTAGCAATGGTTTCCCTACAGGGAAAACAGACCTTAGCAAGCGGTACGGCAACTTTTGCTTCTGCCTATGGTCAAATGGTGGCAGAAGTAGGGGTATTCACCCGTCGTGCTGAAATGAATAAGGGTGCAGAAGAGAACTTGCTAATTCAGGCAAAAAACAATCAACAGGAAGTCGCGGGTGTAAACCTAGACGAGGAGGCAGCCATGCTCCTTCGGTATCAGGAATCCTATCAAGCCTGTGCTAAAGTGATCGCAGTCACAGATACCCTTTTTCAAAGTATCCTTGGAATTACTGGGAGGTAGCCATGCGCATTTCTACCTCGATGTTTCATTACCAGAGTATGAACGCCATTCTGAACGCTGAATCCGAGCTTCAGAAAACGCAACAACAGCTCGCAACGGGTCGACGCATGTTGACTCCTGCTAGTGATCCGAACGCTTCTAGTCACACAATGGAGTTACGTCAGGCTCTTTCAAGTCGTGAGCAATACCAAAGCAATGCGGATACCGCGACGGCTCGCCTTAATGTGGAAGAGTCTACTCTTGCAGGGTCAGGTAGTACTTTGCAGCGAGTGCGAGAATTAGCCTTGCAAGCCAATAACGCCAGCCTTTCGAGTTCTGATCGGACAAGCATTGCCGTTGAAATGCGCCAAAATATTGAGTCCTTAATGAGTTTAGCCAATACCCAAGATGCTAATGGTGAGTATGTATTCGCTGGATATCGTTCTGAAACAGTGCCTTTTACGGTAGACGCCCAACACGTGGTGTCCTACGCAGGAGACCAAGGGAGTCGTTTTTTGCAAGTTGGGGAATCGGATCAAGTGGCGATTGGGGATTCTGGCTGGGACGTGTTTATGAACATTCCTACTGGAAATGGTACTTTTGTAGCCACTGCCGCTGGTTCGAACACCGGAAGTGGAGTGATTGACTCGGGTACTTTGGTAGATCCTAATGTCTGGAAACGAGATACTTACACTATTTCTATTGCGACAGGAAACACTTATGAGATCCGAGACAGCCAAGGAGCGTTGGTAACGGGTGGAAACTATGAAAGTGGTGCTAGCATTGCTTTTCGTGGTATCCAAACAAGCATCACGGGAACCCCAGCCTTGGGCGATCGATTCACAATTACCCCTAGTGCCCAACAAGATGTTTTTACCACACTCAATGGGCTGGCTTCCGTTTTAGAAAATGCAAATGGAGCAGAATCTGCTCCCGCAGTGGCCAACGCAGTTTCTCAAGCACTTGAAAACATCGACCAAGCGCATAACCGAATCATAGACACCCGTGCTGCTGTGGGCGCGCGCCTCAATCGGATCAGCGATGCCAAAAACACGAGTGAGTATTTGGCACTTCAGTTGCACTCCAACATTTCTGACCTAGAAGACTTAGATTATGCTACTGCTGTCTCTACCCTCAATCTTCAAATGTTGGGGTATCAAGCAGCCCAGCAGGCCTATGTGAAGGTTTCTAGTCTTTCCTTGTTTAACCACATTTAGTTTTGGTTGCGGGAGACAACAACTCTAGTGCCCATTCCAAGGCCGCTTCGGCACGTGTAATCAAGTCCATGGCATTGGGATATTGAAGCATGAGGTCTCGGCGAATCTGACTTAGAGCGGTCAGATGAGCATTAAGGGCAGGGGTATCCTTCAAGTTCGTGTGTTTCCGCGTTTCGAGAATAGCAAGATCTTCTCTTAAGTCTTCCAAGGAAGGATAGTTTTCTAAGAGAGGGCTACCTCCTGCTTCTGAGACCACAGGCTGGACGATATCCCGAAGAATCTCTAAATCATTGGGGGTATTCCAGAGGTGAAGCAAAGGCCAAAGGTCGCGTGGGGTAGCTTGGGTACGTTGATCCAAAAGTGCGGCCGCTCGCACTAGCAAAAGCCCTCGGACAATTCGGCGATCTGAAAAGGTAATGCCTTCGAGCCTCATCCTCCGAAGCAAATCTAGGTAAAGCGTTGGCACTTCGCCCAATGTAACATGGGGCAATGCTTGGTAAATAGGAACTATTTGATCTAGGTGAAAAGGCACAGCCAACGCAGATTCCGTGGGAGTGACTTGCCCATTTTTTTCTAACAAAGTGCTGAGTGCTGAATCTGGAACCGGATCCACCCGACACCGCAATGTGATTTGATCCAAAAATCCCTGCACTGTGGGATCATCGGGTAACTCTGTCACTTTCACGAATACGCTTTGGGCCGAAACAGGTAATTTCCCCGTGATGCGGTCTCGAATCAAACAAAGGAGAGCATTCAAAACGGGAGAACTTGCCAAGAAGACATCTTCGAGCAAAGCAAGTGCTGTTTTGTCCAGAGATTTAGCGGTTGAGTTGAATAGTTCTCCCGTTTCGGTATCATGCCTAATCTGGTACTGAAACAAGTCGCACTGCAGAGAAGTGGCCAACTGGTTTGCCAGAGCAGATCTTCCCACTCCGTGCGGCCCCAACAAAAGCAAGTTTTCTCGGGACACTAAGGCAAGCATCATCAGGTCAACAGTAGTGTCGCGCCAAGCAAAACGCAACTTGAGATCGTCTGCTACGCGAGCAAGAGATTGGACTGGTTCTAAGAGGTTGGTCGGGAAGGACATAGGTTCCTTGGAGTCCGATCCGAGTGCGCAGTCGATCGTCGTCCATGACGCTCTCTCTACGCACGTAAAATCGGTTCACGGTTGGCAGACGCCAGC
>CAUYTX010000095.1:0-5506 GCA_963575665.1 Gammaproteobacteria bacterium
CAGCTTGCCATCCGATTCGACGATATCTCGTCGATCATGCCTGGAGGAGGACCCAAGCCTTGCGTCGTCATCGGGCGTGTGAGGGAACACAGTCTGCTGGTAGAGTGCGAAAGCATACGCACATGCGATGAATGCGTCACGCTTGCGGTCAATCACTGGGTAGCATGGAAGAAGGCGAACGATAGCGTGCACATCGAAGCGGTTGCTGAAGTGAATGCTCGGCTCACCGCCCGAGCCGAGGAAGCCGAGGCGAAGCTTGCGGGGCTTCAGCAGGAGCGCGAAGACCTGCTTGAAAAGTCTCGAAATTGGAGCGTGAGTGCGCGACTCGGCGCGGGCTTCCCGTCCGTTTCGGATAGGACGAACCATGCAAATCATACAAATAACCAGCAACACTGACGGGGCTGTGGTGTGCGCCCTGGGTGACGACGGAAACCTATACGAACCGATCACGTTATATGAAACTTCAGATGAAGTTGCTGTGAGAAGGCTCGCTGATCCTGACAGTTCTCCACTCGCACGAATCTGGATTCAATGATCATGTTTACTCCTAGGTACCCCACCAGGCTTTCGTACCTGATGGGGCTGTGGGCTAGCGTCACACCAGCCCGTCTCGCTTCGTTCCGCTTCGTGTCTTCGTGTCGTTGTCCCGCAGGGTCATCGCCTGCGGGAGGTGAGGCTGGACTTTTGGGGGTCCCCACATGGCGCCTCGCATCCACGTGTATCGCTGCGGATTGCAGCGGTAGTGCACAGGGCCGGACTCGAACCGGCGGGTCGACGGAAAGCATAACGTCACACATCACGGGCTTATTACTTCCGTGAGGCATCCAGCAAAGCCACCTGCTGGTCATCCTGCGCAAATCGGTATGTGTCACTTAATCCGTGTCCAACACGAATCACTAAAGCAGGATTTTTCCCAAATCTCGCCGTTCTCAAAGCTATATGATGTATCGCACCCGTTGTCTTGAACCCAGACCACCTTCCCGACGCGATTCCCGGGAGGTTTGCATCGTTCCCTGTGTTGAAGTTCTCTTTGCTCTTCTCGTTCGATGGATTCTGGTGTTTGGACACAGCCGGTAAGCGCCAAGCTCAGAAGCAAACTTGCTATCAGGCCACCGGCAAGTGGTCGCGGGACGTCGTTGAGTTGGGCGAAGGTGGAGAGGCGGCTTGCTGTCTTCACTCAAACAGTGTGCCTTCTTGTTACCGAACAGTCAATCCAAATTCTCAGCTCATGCGTCAACTCCGCAAATCGAAGCGGAAACGCCCAGACCTCAATTCAGCATGTGGCGTCGTGGTGTTTGCGAGCGGAAATGGCGCATGGAACAGACTGGCGGGCTGGGCGGGCGCTCCGCGCCCGTGGTGTTGGTTTTCAGATTGGGAGGTAGGTTGTCGTTCAAGTTGCTGGAAGTTGGAGGCAGGTTTGATTCCAAGCTGTCATCCAAAGCTGAAATCCAGCTGCCATCATTCAAGTCAGCCCGTACGGCACCTTCGGTGCCGTAGCTAGACGCAGTCGGAAGGGTGTTTTCGGACTTCGCTTCGCTCTCGTCCGACACCCTCCCGACAACATCTACCGTTGTTTTGTTTTTCGGGTGAGCTTTATCACCAAATTCTTCTTGCAAGAAGAATCCATCGGACGTTGCTATCGGGGTGGGTGATGGCTTTGCAGCACCCGCCCCGGTTGTTGTGGACGAGCCCGCCGTAGGCGGGCTCAACGTCAACGCAAATTCATCCGTAACTGCCTCTACGCTACCATCAGCTGCATTTAAGCTGGTATCAGACTCCTCTAAGCTGTCATCGGATGCTTCAAGGTTGGAATCGGTCGGTTCGAATCTACTGGTAACTTCCTCCAGGCTGGAATCTACTGCTTCAAGGCTGGAAGCATTCGATCCGGAGGCTACGAACCCGGTACGTTTCTCCGACCCGCCGCTATGTACACCCTGCACCTCTTTCAGCCGCGAACTGCGGCTTCGGCTCAGCCAAGTTTGGATGCTCTCAATTTCTGTAAGACGTGTCGAGAAGTCCGAGTCTTGGGGCAGCTTTTTGGTCCGCTGACCCATGCGTCGAATCATCGTGGCGAGCTCGGGGTGTGCGAGTCTAAGGATGGATATGCGCTCCATGCGCGAGTTCTCGTCACGCTTCGTCGAACTCTCAATGCGGAACCCGAACGCGGCCACAAACCAGCTCCAACCCTCATTTTCGATTCCTGCCGCCACCAGGCAGTCTCGATTGCGCTTGATCCACGATTTGATCCTCTCGCGGATTTCGGGCGTTACCCGAGCTCCGTCTTTGAGGATCTTGCGCAGGGGGTCCAAGTAGACGCAAACTTTGTACAGGTTGTCGGCGCTCTGGGAAGGCGTGCCGTGGAACGCCTTGGCCATCACGCCGTTCGAAGGCAGGAGGAAGCAGGCAGCTCGCAACCTGTCACGATCGGCCTCGGTGTCGTAGAGCTGACCGAGTCCCAACATTGAGCCACAGGCACGTCTAAGTAGTAGGGTGTTTCGCGGGCCCGGCGCAGCGTCACGGAAATCGTAGTCGCACGGGTCCGCAAGCTTTAGTGCGAGGCTTTTTGCCGTGTCGGGAATGTGAATCAGCTGCTCGATCAAATTCTCTCCGTACGCCGCGGCCCTAACTTTACGCTCAGCGTAGTACTGAGTTCGCGTGTAAACCTCTGGCGTGTCCAGCCTTTGAACACGGATGCCTTGGTTCTCCAGCATGACCAGCAACTTGCTTGCCGCTGAAACCTTGTCCTGGTGTATCCGGCTGGATGTGAACTCACGCGTCTTTTTGACGAAAAGCTTTGCCGCGTCATCTTCGTCGGACTCGTCCGCGTGTAGCGGTGCAGGCTCTTCCTCGCGTCCAAGCTCGCGCTCGCTATTGCCGCCGATCTTGAGGTACAGGCGTTCCGCGCACCGGAACCTGGAAACCATTTGGCTGGCTTCTTGCGGCGGGAGCACGGTTCCCGCGTAAGTCAGGACGACCGTCTTGTAGTCCGGGTCGATGATGGATGCGCCAGAGCCCATCGCGCACGTGTAGATGATGGTGTCGTAGTTGGCGCTACCACCTCTTGTGATGTCGCTCAGCGCGACAGCCGAGAGTCCTGTGTAGCATCGCCCAGCGACGACCGCGAGACGGTGATTGGGCCGCGCGCCGAGGATCCACTGCTCAATGCTGTGTGCATCTGACGCAGTCTCGCAGGCGATCGCCAGCTTCTCGCCACGTTCAATGTGTTGGTCTATCAGCTCCGCCATGGCGCGGAAGTCCCGGACGAGCAGCGCCTCGGGCTTGCGAAACTTAAGAAGTTCCTCGCCCTCGTCGACCAAAATGATGGGCCGTTGCGTCAGGCGACCGATGAACCGAATCAAGTCGTCGTTGGCGTGCGCGTCGGCCAGGATTACCTTCGTCGCGGTGTTCAGCAGCTTTGTCAGCTGGATGGTTGCCTTTACAGGACACTTACCGAGATTGACGATCGCGTGCTCAATCTGGGTCGCTTCGTCGATAAAGAGGAGATCTACTGCGTCATTGCCGCAAACTGGGTAGAGGTCTGTGCGGTGGAGGGAAGGTATGCAGATCGCCAGCCTGTCCGCGCAGTCCGCACCTTCTTCCCTGTACGACGCGATGCCGAAGCGTCGCGCCAGGTCGTTTGTGAGCTGCGTTGTGGGGGCGATCGCAATGCCAGTGCCCGCCAGGGCGAACAAGCGGGCAGCGTTCTCGGTCTTGCCTGCTCCTTTGGGTGCCCGGTGGACGAAGATGCCCTTGGAGGCCGCATTCATTTCCTGGATGGTTGCCTTTGCACACTTGCGCTTGCTACGCATAAGTTCTGTCGCCAGGCGAGACCGTTCGAGGACCATCGTCCCAAAAACTTCATGGTCGGCGCGCCAGTCGCCCACCATCTTGCCTAGTTCTGTCGCTCGCTCAGGTGAGCAGAGGAAGAACTGGGTTGACTTGCGGGAGAGGAATGGAGTATGAAGTTCTTGGGACATTAGTGCTGTCCTGACTGTGAACACGGAGTGATGACCCGTGTTGGGGC
Organism: Gammaproteobacteria bacterium; assembly: GCA_963575665.1. Taxonomy (GTDB): domain Bacteria; phylum Pseudomonadota; class Gammaproteobacteria; order CAIRSR01; family CAIRSR01; genus CAUYTX01. The sequence continues at coordinate 4,025 of CAUYTX010000095.1, forward strand.
GCTCGGAAACGGGCGCCCTTTCTTTTTGCCTTCAGCTTGCGCGGTCCGCGCCTGGGTGTTGGCAGAAAGTCACGAAGGAACACTATCCGAACACTGCCGACGTGTCCACTTGTTTTTTGCCTTAGATGGTAGGGACTTGCAGCGATGCTTCCGCACATTCGTCTATCCGCATACCCAGATATGACGTTACGGTAAACGCGCCAACGGCGACCGTTTGCAGGTGACTTTAGGGCCCTACCCATGATATGCAGCGCGCCCATGCCAAGCTCGCAACTCCGCGCGGCTCTGGAAAAACTACAAAACGCTGCGTATACTACGGCGAGCGAGAATGAGTTTGAGTTGACTTCAATTTCGTGTACGCCAGCAGCGCGCTGCGGATACGGCCACTCTGAAATTTCCGAAGTTCTGGAAGCGGAGCGCTGCGGAAATCCTCCATCAGTCAAGCTCCCCGGATTCTCGCATGTCGAAGAAGAGCTCGCAGACATCCTCCTCTGGGTTTGTATCTACGCCGAAGGCGGCAAGCACAGGCTCGCCGAAGCCGCCGAAGCCAAAATCGAATACTGGAAAACCCATCCACCTAGGCGACCTTAGTACTTACTCAAGCGAGGAGTTGAAACGATTGGTACAGCACGTACACGCAGAACTGATTACACGCGAGAATGTGGGAGCAAACACGAAAACATCGAATGTCCTCGCGTGGACAGGCGCTGTCTTGCAGGAGTGTCGCCACTCAGGCTCAGCGAGCTACTGGCTTGCGTGTATGCCGAAGATTCGCGCAAACATGATTCGCACGGCATGTGCCGTGGCCAATGACTTTGTGCTCTCGCTGGGCTCGTGGAACTCTGACGAATTCTTGGTGCTGCAGCGGTACGTGGTCGTCTCCGTGCGACAGCATCTGAAGACTTGTCGAGAGGATGCAGACGACCCAGAGATGGTGGGTCTTGGTCTACGTAGAGCAGAGCTCGCCTTCAACGCAAGCTTCCCTGGGTACATCGCCGGAGGACTTCTCGGCTTTTTGCTCCACCGCGGAGACGATGTCTAATGGCATTTGGAATTGACGAGCAGTGTATGTTGTTGGCGTTCATCGCGTATGGCGATGAAGGCGACTCACGCACGGCGGTTGAATTGGTTCCAGCTGAGTGCTATGATGGGGTGTATCGAAAGATACACGACAAGTTCAGTCAATACATAAACAAGTTCCGCTCGAAACTCAGCACGCACGTACCCGACATCTTTACCGACCTCATCGCCGCACACCCAAACTCTGAATCAGACCTAGTCGATACCTACGCAGCACTAGACACGCACTGGAAGCAGGGACTCAACAAAGATTACGTATTCGCCAAAGCCCGTACGTACGCAGAACATAGACGCTGGCAATCGTTCGTAGGCATTGCTGCTAAAATAGTCGCACTACCTCCTGATGACGAGAACCTCGGAAAACTCAACGACAAGTACAAACAAACCATAGCGGGAAACTAC
>CAUYTX010000096.1:0-5490 GCA_963575665.1 Gammaproteobacteria bacterium
ACAATGACCAAACGCTGGCGGTGAGGGCACCGTCGGAATATGGCGTCCTGAGAACTGCGAACCGATTTTACGTGCGTAGAGAGAGCGTCATGGATGACGATCGACTGCGCACTCGGACCGGACTCCAAGTTCACTATTTCTTAACTTTTTCTTAACTTTCAAAAGATGACCTCACCCACTAGCCCCCTTCTTACAAGGGTATCTTTTTTTTTAATTTTAAATAAAACAGTGAGTTACAAAATTTAGATTTGCGGATATCACTGAGTCCTACTGATTATTTGGAGAGTGGTCAGTTTGAGCTGATAGCATTGTTGGTGCTACGTTTTTTCGAAGATTGTTATCTGTCAAATTTACTGCAAAGCGATGATAGGGACTGCGTAAAACGAAAAAAGATACCCTTGTAAGCTAGCCCCCTTTCCCTGAAGGGCAAGGGAGAAACAGGCAAAAATTTCTTGAGTCTTTACTCCCCTCTCTCTTCAGGGAGAGGGGCCGGGGGTGAGGTCAAGTCTTTTCCCTTAAAAGGAGAGGGGCGTGAGGTTAAAAGGTGCTCGATCCTAAAATTCTCCTCCAAATTTTTTGCATCGAACTCAAGTTAGGAGAAGGGAAAATGATCTTAGAGGTGTACCACCAAATAGAAGAATCGCTTCTGGTCAAACAGGCTATGTTAGCGGATCAAGATTTTTTGACCAAAACTCAATCCTTAGCGCAAACCGCTCTTGCGGTTTATCGTGCAGGTGGAAAAGTGTTGTTAGCAGGGAATGGAGGTTCAGCAGCGGACGCGCAACACATTGCTGCAGAATTAGTAGGCCGTTTTTATTTTGATCGACCAGCTTTGCCTGCCATTGCACTCACCACAGATACTTCCATTCTTACCGCTGTTGGTAACGATTATGGTTACGAGGCTGTGTTTGCAAGACAAGTATCCGCGTTAGGGCGTTCTGGGGATTTATTCATTGGGATCTCTACTTCTGGCCGCTCTCCCAATATATTAGCTGCTTTAACGGAAGCTCGTCGATTGGGATTAATCACGGCTAGTTTAACGGGTGCTGGAGGTCAGGCCATGTCTGCATATTGTGATCACCTGCTCATGGTGCCTTCTCTCAGTACTCCTAGGATTCAAGAAGGCCATATCTTACTCGGCCATATCTTGTGTGCTTTGGTCGAGTCTCACCTGTTCGTAAAAACCTAACCACTGGACAATGGCTAAACATTCAATGCCAAAAGGCAAATAACCCGCGTATCCCAAAAGTGGCATTTCAAATAAGTGGAACCGTTGTACCCAAGGCACTGAATATACCCAATGTGGATAACCACTGTGCCAATTCCACATTTCCCAAAAGAAACCGCAAATAATGCCACCTAGGGCTGATAACCAAATTGGACACCAATCCCCTTGGGCAACAGAAGAGAGCACGTGGCGTTGTCGGACAATCGTTTGTAGACTGGTGATTAATATCAAAGGTGCGATCCACACGAGTGGATACAACATTTTTGGGAAAACACCTAAGCCTAATAAACCAAAAATTCCCACCGTCAAAGTAAGCACACCCAAAAGCCGCGGTTGTGTGGGACAAACTGGACGTGTCGAGTGTAGTCCCCACCAGAAAGAGGGATAGCTCTTTAGCAAAAGGCTGGTAGAGAGAACCGCGGGTAAAACAGTTGAAAACTGAAGGCTCTCGGTAATGAAGTATTCAAATGGAGTGTAGGCTTCAATCCCTTGGTAGTACCAGTTCTGCACAAACCGATTTAGGTATTCAAAAAACCACCAAAACGCCGAGGAAATCAAAAAGAGCCACGCCAACGCTTTTGGATGGTGAGTAACAAGAGAAAACCCTGTTCTGCGCCACGTCATGGCATTCACGGTCGCAATGTACCCGAGCCAGAGTGGCGTAAAACTAACTCGACGAACTTCTAAAAACGCAGGTTCTGGATTCCAAGCGAACCACCAAAAGGCTATTGTCCAAAGGATGGAGACTTTTCCCCACCAAGGAAATGAATACAAAGGAGAGAATTTTTTTAGACGAAAAGGATGTGCTTTTATCAGTTTCCAAACAAAGGGACTGACTCCTGACACTACTAAACTTGTGATGATAAAAAACACAACCCAAGAAAAATCAGAATAAACAGTGGGTTGTGTGATCGGTGGAAACTCTAAAAACCGGGAGAGAGGCAAACCAACCAAGGCTACCCCAAACAAGGGGAGCTCGAGCAGGAGAAGAACGGCTAAAACTCGGACCAACATTTAGTGAACTTAAGTTTCCGGCAATGCCTGCTCAATCAAGGCAATCAACGCCTCTATTTGCTGTTCTTTCTCACGATTAGAAGTATCCAATGTTTGTAGGTGCTGTGCGTGAGCAGACGACTCGGTTTCTAACATCTTAATTTTGTTACTTTTCTCCGCTAATTCGCTACGCAACCGAACGACCTCTTCTCGAGATACCTGAAGTGCCGTCACTAATTCATCTACTTTTATACTGAGTTTCGGAAAGTTTTCCATGGTGTCTAAAGTTAGAAGAGAGTACGGGGAATTCTACTACCTTTCGTGAAAAAAACAATTACTAAAAACCTAACAAGGTCCTAACTTCTTGCCAGAAAATTTAATGCCTAATTCAATAGGAATTCCTTTTTTTTCTACAGCACCAGCAGGTGTTTTTACACTTACTTGCATACTACCTTGGTAATGAGTGCGGTCATAGGTTGCCTGACCCGCTCCGGACATGGGGACTTTTCCTAAACAGGTAGCAGACCAAGTAGCCGTCGTACGCGTGATCTGAAAATTAGACACTTCGCAGCGACCTTGCGTAACCTGTGAAACAGTTTTTGCAGGATCTTCTAATTCTTTGGCCGTCACACAGTGGGTATCCACTCGAGGTTTCATGGCAATCGGAAAACCTTGTATCAAAAATTCGGACTTGGCTTCCCATAAACCCTCCTGAATGGCTAATTTTTGGTTAGCCCAAACGCTTACTGAAATGATTGTGACTACTATTCCAGCCGGTATGGACACCTGGGGACGAATACAACTGTAAGCAACACACATAAAACCTTTTCACGGATTGGGAAATGTTGATACCATCTTGTTTTAAGATGGTAGGTCTCCTTAAGATGTCAGACAACACCCAGAAGGATAAATCAATGTACAAAATTGTACAAAATATTTTCTTTGCTATAACGGTTGGATCTGCGATTGCTGGAGAACCTACTTGGGTACCCGGGGTGCTTGGTTTGGCCCAAGGCTTGCCAGGTTCAGGCGAGCGGCAATCCGGTTGCCCAGAAGAATACGCTATCACAGGAAAACCAGGAGGTTTATACCACTCCAGTGATGGACATGCTTGGGTACAAGCAACGCTGGGATTGCCCAATACTTACTTTTCTTCGTTGGCTGCAGGGCCTGCAGGAGTTGTGTATGGTACTAGTTCGGAAGGTTTGTTCAAAACCACCGACCACGGTGCACACTGGAATTTTCTTCCCACGCAAGAGGAAGTTTTTTTCCTTTTGCCATTAGCGGACGGTACCTTACTAGCACGCACTTGGAAAAAAGGATTAGCGCGGTCGAAAAACGGAGGTAACACATGGTATCGAGTTGGTTCAGAAATGGCAGCACCCATCTCGGCGATATTGCAAACACAAGATAAAACCGTTTGGGCGGCTACCTTTGGTGCGGGGATATATCGCTCTAGCGATGGCGGAGTGACTTGGGAAACACAAGGTTTAGAAAATGAATCTGTAATGTCATTAGCTTTCCATGGAGAAAATTTATATGTAGGTACCTACCAAAATGGTGTTTATCAACATTCTTCTCAGGGCTGGACGAAGGCAGGCGTAGGTTTTCCTGAAGGCGCAGCAGTAGAAACTCTAGTTTCTACCCCTGCTGGGTTAGCTGCGGGCGTGGTTAAACACGGTCTTTACCGTTTGAGCACCGGAGTATGGCAAGCCATTACAGGTGAACCTGACAACGTTGATAACGTGACCGGAATCCTTCCGACCGAAGAGGGAGATTGGTTGGTAGCAACTCGCCCCCAAGGATTGTTTCGAGTACACCCAACTTCACAACATTGGAAAGCACTTACCTTACAGGTAAGTGTAGAAAAGACGACATCGGATGGTCATGGGGGTGCCTATGCCATGGTTCAGGATAGTCGGATTTTGCATTCGCGTCCCCACACTGTTGTTTCTCATTGTGGAGATGAAGACACTTGGGAGTACGTAGGTTTAGCTCCTTCAGGTACTGATGTTCTTTCAGTAACGCGCGCTGGAGAACTAATGGCTGCTGGGAAACGTGGAGTGTTTATCCACTCTGCTGAATCAGGAGAATGGAAACCTGCCGTTTCGTTGGTACCCAACCTAGAAGTGACCTGCTTGGCCGAGACTGAGTCTGGCATCGTAGTTGGTACGAAAACACGTGGATTAGTGTTAACGGATGTCTCTCGATCAGGTGGTAAAACTATTTTGACCGAGGGTGTTCGGGCTTGCGCTTCTTCTGGAGGCAGGTTATACGTGTTGACGGATCGCGGAATCTCAATTTCTGGCCCGACCTCTTGGAAGAAATCTCCTCTTGTTCTTGTACCCACGGCAATTACCCCTTTTGAAGAAACCGTCATTTTTGCGCAAGGGAAACAATTATTTGAACTGGAAGGAGGCTACTTACCAAGAGCATTATCCATTGATGGAGAAGGTGGTCAGGTACAGGCAACTGCTTTGGTTTTTTCTGGAGAGACCTTGTATGTCGCATCTTTACAAGGAGTAGATTTATTTCACCGAGAAGGAGAGTTTTGGCATTGGATGGGACAAGCTCTCTCCCGGATTCCCGTCAAAAATCTATCGGTGTTCGGAGAAGGAGGTGCTGTTGCTGCCAGCGAACGTGGGTTATTCTTGTTGAAATCTTCCGGAGACGCTAAACAGGCTGCGGTACTACCTTAGGATCGGCCTAACACTAAGAATGTATATGGCCAAGGATTGGCTTCTTCTGAGAGGTGTTCTTCTCGAGAGATTTCTCTCCAATTAGTAGGGTTTAGAGCAGGAAAAAAAGTATCTCCTGAAAAATTACCTTCAATCCTAGTCAGATACAAATGAGTTGCATGAGGCAGTGCTTGGGTGTACAAACTCTCACCGCCAATGACAAAAAACCTAGGCATCGCACTGGTAAGGTTTAGTGCCTCTTCTAAACTTGAAACCGTCTGGACACCCGGATAAGTTCTGTTTCGACTCAAAACTAAGTTCTGACGACCTTCTAGTGGCCGACCGATCGACTCAAAAGTCTTCCTACCCATGAGGATCGGATATCCCCAGGTGGTTTTCCTAAAATGCCGCAAATCCGCAGGAAGATTCCACGGCAAACGGCCACTTTGGCCAATGACACCATTGGTAGACACTGCGGCGATCACACAAACTTTACGAGGCACGGTCACCTAAAATTTAAAAATATAGGAGTTACCCAGTTGGAAATACAAGTCATTGATTTTTATGAAAGTTTTCTTTTTCGTTAGAAAC
>CAUYTX010000097.1:0-5398 GCA_963575665.1 Gammaproteobacteria bacterium
TAGGAAACAAACCAGACCGTTTTCCCCCTAGGATCATTGTGCTCGGAGATGCCCGCGTGCGAGGTTGGGATCGTCCGTGGGCTTTTGGGCCAGTGCCCGCAGAACTTCAATCCGTTGGAGATAATGTTTGTAGAACGAGTGGCGGCGGAAATGCCATTGGCTATCATCCCGAAGCAAAGGACGTCGATGCCAATCCCATTCCAGGAGGGGGTTACTTTTGCGTGGTGAAAAATTGAATGTGTACAGTGGCCACTTGGAACGTAAATTCTCTTCGGGCTCGATTGCCTCATGTTCTAGATTGGCTCCGAGATCATTCTCCAGAGGTGCTTGCATTACAAGAGACCAAGGTACCGGATTCTGCCTTTCCCACCCTTGACCTCCAGGCTGCTGGATATCACTTGTTATACAGTGGTCAACCTTCTTACAACGGAGTCGCCCTATTAAGTCGATCTGCACCTAGCGACGTACAAATAGGCATTCCAGAATTTCAAGACCCACAGCGTCGCGTATTAGCCGCATTGTACGACGCACCTGATTTGCCAGGTGGGAAATTGCGTGTAATCAATCTCTATGTGCCCAATGGACGTGAAGTGAACAGCGAACCTTACTTTTATAAGCTGGATTGGTTGGCGCGGATAGCCCAATGGTTAAAACAAGAGCTCGAAAAATACCCGAACGTGGCAGTAGTCGGTGATTACAACATCGCGCCAGAAGATCAAGATGTGTATGATCCCGCAGTGTGGGTAGGCAAAATTGCAGTGAGCGACCTAGAACGTGCTGCCTTCAAAGATTTGTTATCGCTTGGGTTATACGATGCCTTTCGGTTTTTCACCCAAGCACCTCGTGAGTTCACTTGGTGGAGTTACCAAGCTTCTTCATTTCCTCGCAATTTGGGGTTGCGCATCGACCACATCTTAATGAGCCAATCGTTGGCAGATCGTTGTTCTATTTGTTACATCGATAGGACGCCCAGAGGTTGGGATCGTCCATCAGACCATACTCCCATTGTGGTAAAATTCCGCAACAGATAAGCAGTCTGCTACTGACTGTTTTTCTAATGCCTAATTACTCTCAAATAAGGGGTTTTCATGAAAAGCACGGGTTGGGAAGAGGCCGGCACAGTTCGCGCCACCAATATCACTTGGCACGAAGGACACGTAGATCGTGTGCATCGAGAACGGTTGCTCAACCAACATGGTGCCACTCTCTGGTTTACGGGTTTGTCCGGGTCTGGCAAGAGCACAATTGCCTTTACCCTGGAACACCAGCTCATGGCACGTGGTCACATGGCTTATGTACTAGACGGTGATAACATTCGTCATGGTCTCAATAAAAACCTTGGTTTTTCCGCAGAAGACCGCGCGGAAAACATTCGTCGCATCGGAGAAGTGGCCAAGCTATTTGCAGACACCGGGATCATTTCGATTGCAAGCTTTATTTCTCCCTACCGAGCGGACCGAGCTGCGGTGCGTGCCATGCACGAAGCAAGTGGGTTACCATTCCTAGAAATCCACCCTGCTACCCCGATTGAGGTCTGCGAACAACGAGATCCAAAAGGTCTGTACAAAAAGGCTCGTGCTGGTTTACTAAAAAACTTTACCGGCATTGATGATCCTTACGAAGTTCCCGAAAACCCAGAGATTGTTTTAGACTCTGCGCAGCTTTCTCCTCCGGATTGCGCTTTGTTGATTATTCAAGAGCTCGAACGCCGCGGCGTCATTCCTTTTTGACGTAGGCACCCGACATGGTCATGCAGTTCTTACGTAAAATCTTTGGCAGTCGGAATGAACGAGTTTTGCGACGTATGGGCAAAACGGTTCAGCGTATCAACTCACTAGAGCCAGAGATTTCAGCACTCTCCGACGCACAGCTTCAGGCGAAGACTGCTGAGTTCAGAGAAAGACTCTCCGCCGGAGCCACCCTAGATGACCTCTTGCCCGAGGCATTTGCGGTCGTTCGGGAAGTCGGACGTCGTACTTTAGACATGCGACACTTCGATGTGCAGCTTATTGGCGGCATGGTTCTCCATGAAGGTCGCATTGCAGAAATGCGCACTGGAGAAGGCAAGACCCTTGTGGCCACTTTGCCGGTCTATCTCAATGCCTTACCGGGAAAGGGAGTACACGTAGTTACTGTGAATGACTATTTGGCCCGTCGTGATGCTGCTTGGATGGGTCAAATCTATCAATTTTTAGGCATGACCGTAGGGGTAGTGGTTTCACATCAGGACCCGCAAGAAAAACGTGATGCGTATGCTGCAGATATCACCTACGGTACAAACAACGAGTACGGTTTTGACTACTTACGCGACAACATGGCTTTTGCCATGGTTGATAAGATGCAACGGCCTTTGTTTTATGCCATTGTTGACGAAGTAGACTCTATTTTAATTGATGAGGCGCGCACTCCTCTCATTATTTCTGGGCCTTCTGAAGAAAGCTCGGATTTATACGTGCGCATGAATCGTTTAGTCCCAAATCTTAAAAAACAGTTGGTAGAAGAAGGCCCCGGAGATTACTCTCTCGACGAAAAGGCACGTCAAGTACTATTGACGGAGGCAGGACATCAAAAGGTTGAAGATTTACTGACCCAAGAAGGTGTTCTACGTGAAGGTGAGAGTTTGTACGATGCCACGAACATTTCAATCGTACATCACCTCTACGCAGCTTTGCGTGCCCACGTTTTGTTTAAGCGGGATGTTGATTATGTCGTTCAAAATGACCAAGTAGTCATTGTTGACGAATTCACCGGCAGAACAATGCATGGTCGGCGTTGGTCAGAAGGGCTGCACCAAGCCGTAGAGGCCAAGGAAGGTGTGCACATCCAATCTGAAAACCAAACGCTAGCTTCGATCACGTTCCAAAATTATTTCCGCCTTTACAAAAAACTGGCGGGTATGACGGGGACTGCGGATACAGAGGCTTATGAGTTTCAACAAATCTATAACCTCGAAGTAATTGTAATTCCAACTCACAAAAAGATGGTTCGAAATGACCTTGGAGATTTGGTCTATCTGACTACTCGCGAAAAGTTTGTGGCAATTCTGGCAGACATCAAGGCTTGCCGAGAAAGACAACAACCTGTTTTGGTAGGTACTACCTCTATTGAGACTTCGGAGTATTTGTCAGGGTTACTCACTCGCGATGGGGTTCCTCATCAGGTTTTGAACGCCAAACAACACGAGAGGGAAGCTCAAATTGTGGCTCAGGCGGGTAGTCCGGGTATGGTGACCATTGCCACCAACATGGCAGGACGTGGGACCGACATTGTTCTTGGGGGGAACTGGAAAGCAGAAGTGGCAGCACTAGAAACACCAGATCCAGAAGCCATAGAAGCCATCAAAACAGATTGGCAAATTCGACACCGTAAAGTAGTAGAATCTGGAGGGTTGCACATCGTCGGTACTGAACGCCATGAATCTCGACGTGTGGATAATCAATTACGTGGCCGCTCTGGTCGGCAAGGAGATCCCGGGTCGAGTCGTTTTTACCTTTCGTTAGAAGATAATCTCATGCGCATTTTCGCCTCCGAACGCATTGGGGGGTTAATGCAGAAGTTAGGCATGGAAGAAGGCGAGTCGATTGAACATCCTTGGGTCACCAAAGCCATTGAGAATGCCCAGCGCAAGGTAGAAGCGCGCAATTTTGACATTCGCAAACAGTTACTCGAGTATGACGACGTTGCTAACGATCAAAGGAAGGTAATCTACGAACAACGGAATGAACTAATGGTCTCTGAAGATTTAACAGAGACTGTTCGTGCCATTCGTGCTGATGTTATTGAGGAAATTATCCGTACCCACATTACACCCGGTAGCCTTGAGGAAGAATGGAATATTTCTGGACTCACGGAAACATTGGCTCGAGAGTGTTCCCTTTCTTTACCCATTCAGGATTGGTTAGATCAAGAATCTAGTTTGGATGCTGCAGGTCTTCAGACCCGTATCCTTCAGGAAGCCGAAACAGCTTATGCCGAGAAGGAAAGGTTGGCAGGATCAAGTACTTTGCGCCACTTTGAAAAAGCCATCGTAATGCAAGTATTAGATGCTCTTTGGAAGGACCATTTATCTGCAATGGACTACTTACGCCAAGGTATTCACCTGCGTGGGTACGCACAGAAGAATCCAAAACAAGAGTACAAACGCGAAGCTTTTGAAATGTTCCAACAGATGTTGGATCGATTCAAACGAGATGTTACAGGCTTTCTAACACGGGTTCAAGTAAAAGCAGAAGAAGACGTAGAGGCTATAGAAGCCAGACGTCGTACCTCTATGCCCATGAAATTTCAACACGCACCTGCAGAATTTATGGTTCGGCCGCAACAAGCCGAGGAGGCTGCTCCAGAAACACCCGCAGCCCCAGAAGTTCATCATGTTCCCTTTGTACGCCAAACCCCAAAGGTCGGTCGGAATGACCCTTGTCCGTGCGGGTCTGGCAAAAAATACAAACAATGTCACGGGAAGTTGAACTGAGGTAAAACACATGTCTGAGTACGTGGTGCCACTAGAACAGTTGGGCATGGCCGATGTTGCTCAAGTGGGAGGCAAAAATGCCTCGCTTGGGGAAATGATCCGTCACCTTTCGGGAGTAGGTGTCAAAGTCCCGGGCGGTTTTGCCACGACTGCTGAAGCTTTTCGGGATTTTCTCGCACAAGCGGGTTTGGCGACACGCATCCAAGAAACCCTACAATCTTTGAACGTAGAAGATGTAGAAAAACTTGCTCAGGCAGGAGCTAAGATTAGGCAATGGATCCTTGAGACCCCTCTTTCTGCGGAATTAGAATCCACGATTGACTTAGCTTATCAAGAATTAGAAGGGCAAGCAGGTCACCCAATTGAAGTGGCAGTTCGCTCTTCTGCAACTGCAGAGGATCTTCCAGAGGCTTCGTTTGCAGGCCAGCAAGAGACGTTTTTGAATGTGCGCGGAATTGGCGAAGTGAAACGTGCCATCCTCCACGTTTTTGCTTCTTTGTACAATGATCGCGCCATTTCTTATCGTGTGCATCATGGTTTTGCTCACGAGGCAGTTGCCCTTTCTGCGGGTATCCAACGGATGGTGCGTACTGACCTCAGTTCGAGTGGGGTCTTATTCACATTAGATACTGAATCTGGTTTTCGAGACGTAGTTTTAATCACCTCGTCTTATGGTTTAGGTGAAATGGTAGTGCAAGGGGCCGTGAATCCGGACGAATTCTTTGTGCACAAACCCCTTTTAGGGACAGGACGTCGGCCTATTCTCCGCAGGAAACTAGGTGGCAAGCAATTAAAGATGGTCTATGCGGAAACCACTGGGACTGTGGTAGTAGATACTTCTAAGGAGGAACGCCAAAACTTTTCGCTGATCGACTCAGAAGTACAATCGCTTGCGGATCAAGCGGTGTTGATTGAAGCCCACTACGG
>CAUYTX010000098.1:0-5386 GCA_963575665.1 Gammaproteobacteria bacterium
CAAAAACAGAATACCCTGCGCCTTTAATTACAACTTGGTCTGTGATGATTCGTTAAAGGGGAAAGCGATGATTCTAAGTTATATTGCGGCATTCTTTTCATTGACAGGTATTTTCTTTAATATTAGAAAAAACCCGATTTGCTGGTTCTTGTTCATGGCTTCTGACACTCTTTGGCTGTTTTACTTTGGAAGCACTAAACAAATCGCACCAATACTTACACACATAGTTTTTATTTGTGTCAATTTTTATGGGCTTTACACTTGGTCATATAAAAGGCATGGGAAAAAGGATTAATCTCTCCTGTAAAAGAAAAAAATAAGCAAACATCCTTTGAGGTTAAATATGAATAGATTAAGTGAATTAAAAGCACTTGCAGAATTAGCAGAGCAATTAGAAGAGAATGGTCATTTTGTAGAAGCAAATGTCGTACACCAAAAATTTATCAGATTAGCACAAATGCAAGATGTACCATTTGTTGTCGCTCTTCAAGGAGCAACTAATTTTAAAACTTTATTAAGACAAGCTCCAGCAATGTACAATGTTCCTACATTCGCTGTCGATGCTTCAAATGCAACTGTAGCTTTAGTTCAAGAATTATTAGGATTACCTGCTGATGGCAAAGTCGGTCCAATGACACTATCAAAAATGGCCGAAATGATGAAAAAGGGAGCACTAGATTCTGCACTTACAGCAGGCTTTAGAAGAAAGTTTAACATTCAACCTAAGAAGAAATAAAAAAATCCCCGAAAGGGGATTTTTTTATTGTCTCTCTATAATCATTAGTCCATTATTATAGTCTACTTGGTGAACTATTTTCCATTCAGGGTTTACTTCTAAAAACTCATTGATTGCTTTTAAAATACCTTCACCGCCATCGTCACCAGTAATTCCGAAAGATACAGTGTCATGAAAAATTATATACTTTTTAATTTTATATGCATGCAATAACAATTCTTTTCTAACAGTTTCATATGTGTGAGCAGAATCAACAAATAATAAATCTGCTTCTTCAATTAGGTCAAAGTCAAAACCATAGCCTTGATATCTTATGAACCTATCTCCAAAATAAGGGTTCAAGAAATCATAAGTAGATTGCAAATGGTCAATATCACAAGAATATAAATATTGAAGTCCTAATAATAATGCAAAAGTGCTGTTGCCTGATCTACAACCAAACTCGATTCCAACATCACATTTTTGAGCATACTTATAAATAGTTTCTAAGTGCATATTTATATCTGAGCGTGTAGACTTTAATTCATCAAACTTATCATACGCAAAAGCAATATCTTTTTTAAGATTTGCATAGTGATAGGGACCTTTTCTTGTATGAAGCGGAATACGGAAACCAGTGCCAGAGCGATTGAAAGGATAGTTGTTTTTAATTGGGAAACCATCATGTAAAATTGGATTACCCCATTTTTTATGATAGTAAGCTCTAGTTCTTGGCAAATAAACTTCTTCAAATGTTCTTCTTAAGTTATTCGATGGTATCGAAGAACTGCCAATATGAGAAATATCTACAGCATAATCAATTTCACTCAAGCCTGCATTCTGGATACGAGCTGAGAAATCAGTATCTTCAAAATATGCTGGATAAATATTCTCATCAAAGAATCCCAATTTCTCATAAGCAAGTCTAGTGTATCCAAAAACAGAATACCCTGCGCCTTTAATTACAACTTGGTCTGGATTCTTAGTTACATAATCTACAAGCTCAACAAAAGAATTATCGTTAAACTTGGTGTCATCATTAACAATTATTAATGCAGCATATTTATTTTGATCATTTACAAAAACGTGCTCTATTGCATCATTCCAGCACACAGAACATCCTCTGTTTGTACGATTGTCGAATAATCTTATTTCTTCATTTTCATAGGACAATTCTTTACAGAGTGAAATAATATCTTGCCTATTTGAATTATTAAAAAGTAATATATCTAATTCATAATGGTCGCTGTTTGATTCTAATATACTTTTGACACATCCATCTATATTAATTGGATCTGAAAACGCTGGAATACAAACTGCTACTTTTAATTTAGTCATCATTTATTGCTCTTTCAATCACTGCAATATTATAAAGATTCTGTGCCATCAAAACAATTTGCTCAACTAATTTCTGAGCTAATAGCATCTTCTCTTTTGTATAGTCTGAATCATCTATAACATTCATGCCTTTGATGTTATTGTAATATAATTCAGCTGCTTTAATTGTTGTTTTAAATTGCTCTACTAATTTTGTAAACTCTAGAGCAAAATCTTCTTGGTACTTGTCTGTTAATTCATCCATTGTTTAAATTATAAATATTCCTTAATATAATTAATTTAGTATTCTAGTGAAAATATAGTGAAACTTTTTTATTAGTTATTACGTCTTATATAATTGAATGGTAAATCCATTTAGGTGATCCTATTGACACCTTATTACTGTTTGGATACCTTATGGGTCCAAAGGAGAATTATATGGCTAGTATTGGATGATGTATTCAATCTACCTCAACGTAGAATTTTGATGCCTAACCGTAATGTGATCATGGATCAACATGAACAGATTATTAATAAGTTTTTTGACGATTTTTGGGGCAATCGTAAAAACTTTATTCATTCCAACACTTCCTATCCTAAAATGGATATCTTTGAAGATGATTTCTATTTTTGCATGGATTTTGCAGTTCCAGGAGTTGAAGAGAAAGATCTTGACATTGAAATTGTCAAAGAAACATTGCTCTTAACCATTAAAGGAACTTCAAAAATCTGGAGAGTGAAAAGCTACTTTTATCATCTCAAAGAATTAAAGCAATCTGCCTTTACCAGAACAATTCAATTGCCTGACAATATTGAAACTGATCCTGAAGTTTGTCATTTAGAAAATGGTATTCTTAATTTAGCTTTTAAAAAGATTGTGGCTAAAGAAGAAGAACCAAAAGAAACAATCAAAAAGATTTTAATCAAGAAATCTTAACAAAAAAAAGAGGGAGATTTTATTCTCCCTCTTTTTTTACATATTTCTATCTCTTCGATCAAATTCACCAGAATAGCCATCTTCCATTTCTCTTTTCTTTCTAGCATCTTCACGGATTTTTTTCATTGAATCTTCAGCGAATCCATTAATGATTTTAAACTCAGGTCTTTGCCTTTGTATAGATTTACAATAATTTACAGCATGATTTGAATCTTTGAACTTTCCACCACTAGGGGTCATTTCTCTAATTCTGCCATCTTCATTCATCATCACAGTCCATCCTTTACCATCAACATAATTAAATGTTAAAGTGTAAACTCCACCTTTTTTTGGAGCTGGTGGAGCAGGGCGAACAGGTGATGGAGCAGCACTTGAAGCATCCATCATATCTCTTCTTAATTCTCTTACAGTTCCAAGGTCTAAGCTATCAATTTCTCTAGCCATAAACATTTCGTGTGCTTTAACATATGCAGGGTCAGCATTCCATAATTGTAGTTGAGGCTCGAAGTTATATTGTTCTTTAGTATTTCTTGCAATTTTTTTAGCTGTATTATTTGCATGTGTAATATTATTGAAGCCATCTAATCTCTTTTCTGTTTGGTTTGCTTCGTATTGCAAAACAACAATTGCTTCATTATCACGTCTACTTGTTGGGTCAATATCACTTCCTCGTGAGTCTGCGTTAAAATGTCCACGAGGTCCTACAGTAATAATAGTAGGTGGACCTACTTCTCTTTGATAACCTTGAGCTAATTTTGTAAGAGTATTGGCTTCTTTGTAAAAACCTAAAGAATCAAGATCATTTGCCACCTTGATTAAACTAGCTATAATATTTCTATTCATGAAAACTCCAAAGAATAAAATTCTTAATTAATAATATTTTTTTACACGCTCTTGCATAATCGTCCTTTAGATCATATACTACTACGAATCCTTTTAGGGAAAATGAAATGGCTAAGATTTTAAAAGATAAATCAATTTACTACAACGATGTTAACCTTATTGCACAAAGATGTAAGGTTAAATCACGATCAGATATTCCAAAAGAATTGAATCGTATCATCGTTTCTCCAATGCAATCTATTATTGGTAAGACTTTTGCACATAAAGCAAATGAACTAGGTCTTTCTTTATGCCTTCACCGCTTTTGTGAAATTAAAGAAGAAGTGGAGCTTTTTGAATCCCTGCCAAATAAAGAGAATGTATTTGTATCTGTCGGCTTAAGAGATTGGGACCGTGTTTCAGCTCTTGCAAATGCTGGTGCTGACAATTGGCTTCTTGATATGGCTAATGGATATATGGTGGATGAAATTAATACTTTTATTCACGGTATGTCTGACTTTCCAATGAAGAAGTTAATGCTTGGAAATATTCATTCTGCTGAGGGATTTTTTGATCTAGATTATATTTCTAATTACCCTGGAGTAGAAAGACTTTTTCGTGTTGGAATTGCTGGTGGAAGCCCTTGTGCAACCAATGATTCTACAGGATACAACCGTGGACCAATTACAGAAATTATGGAGATTGAAGGTTCTAACAAACTAGATATGTCTTCAGAATATAAGAAGCCATTTATTATTGCAGATGGTGGAATTAAAAACTCTGGATATGCTGCTAAGGCTTTTGGTGCTGGTGCTGATTATGTGATGATGGGTGGATATTTCGTTAAAGCACTAGAAGCAGAAACTCATATCATGGGAGACGGTCATTACTGGGGTGGTGCAAGTCATAAGCAACAAATCCTACAAACGGGTTCTGCACATCGCCATTCTGAAGGAAAAGAAATCCCTGTTCTGGATGAATTGTCTCCACTTGAAACCCTTGTAAAAGAATTGTGGGGCGGTATTTCTTCTGCTGTTTCCTACGGTGGTTATGATACACTGACTAACTTCATCGGAAATGGTGTTTTTGAAATCAAGCAAAACTCATTACCGCCAAGGAGAGGTTAATGTCAAGAAATAAGTTTTACGATAAGATTATTTTACAAATTAAGCAAAGGTTCGAGGATGAAACTGCCATAAACATTCTTGACAATATGCAAAATGTCTATGAAGCTAAAGATAATGATTATTCTGCTACTGGTTTGCCTATGGGTAATCTTCGCAAGTGTGAAGATGCTGGTATCGATGCTTGGAGAGGATGTTTAGTAAGAATTGGCGATAAAATGTCCCGCCTTGAAAACTTCCTCAAAGAAAAAGAATACTTGGTAATTTCTGAAAAGGCAGAAGACACAGTTATTGATCTTGCTAACTACGCAATATTAATGTGTTGTTTAATTGAGGAAATAAAACCTTCGCATTCTGATTTTTATTGGGATTTATCTGATAAAGCTCAAAATGATTTACTCAATCTTTCTTATTATTGTGTATTTCAAGCAATGTTATGGAAAGACAATGACACTGATAATGATTTAAGTA